>JBDKLT010000001.1:0-2998 GCA_039795495.1 Actinomycetota bacterium
CTTGGTCGTCCAATCGATGGCAAGGGCGACATCACTCCTGATGCACGTCGTGCTCTCGAACTTCAGGCACCAACAGTTGTTCAGCGCCAACCTGTTAAAGAGCCAATGGCTACAGGTATTAAGGCGATCGACGCAATGACAGCAATCGGTCGTGGTCAGCGTCAGTTGATCATTGGTGACCGTCAGACCGGTAAGACTGCAGTTGCAATCGACACAATTATTAACCAGCGCGAAAACTGGTTATCTGGCGATCCAAAGAAGCAGGTTAAGTGCATCTACGTTGCTATTGGTCAGAAGGGTTCAACAATTGCATCTGTTAAAGGTGCTCTTGAAGAAGCTGGTGCAATGGAATACACAACAATCGTTGCATCTCCTGCATCAGACCCAGCGGGCTTTAAGTACCTCGCTCCATATACCGGTTCTGCAATTGGCCAGCACTGGATGTACAACGGACAACACGTCCTTATCGTTTTCGATGATCTATCAAAGCAAGCTGAGGCATACCGTTCGGTCTCATTGCTCCTTCGTCGTCCACCAGGCCGCGAAGCGTATCCAGGAGACGTTTTCTACTTGCACTCACGTCTTCTCGAGCGTTGCGCAAAGCTCTCTGACGAACTCGGTGGCGGCTCAATGACAGGTCTTCCAATCATTGAAACAAAGGGAAATGACGTTTCAGCGTTTATCCCTACAAACGTAATTTCTATTACCGATGGTCAGTGCTTCCTTGAAACAGATCTCTTCAACGCAGGCGTTCGCCCAGCGATCAACGTAGGTATCTCTGTTTCACGTGTTGGTGGATCTGCCCAGACTAAGGCGATGAAGAAGATTGCTGGTCGTCTTCGTCTTGACCTTGCACAGTTCCGCGAACTCGAAGCATTCGCTGCATTCGGTTCAGATCTCGATGCTGCATCAAAGGCTCAGCTTGAGCGCGGTGCACGTATGGTTGAACTCCTTAAGCAGGGTCAGTACTCACCATATTCACTAGAGCGTCAGATTGTTTCAATCTGGGCAGGTACAACAGGCAAGCTCGATGATGTAGCTGTTGCTGATATCCGCCGCTTCGAATCTGAACTTCTCGACTTCATCGGTCGCGAACGTAAAGATATCTTCACTGTAATTTCAGAGACCAAGCAGCTCGAAGATGACACAGTTGCAAAGATGGAATCTGCAGTTGCTGACTTTAAGAAGCAGTTCAAGCCATCTGTGGCTCCTGCACTTAACGAAGCGGCAGCTGAAGCTCTCGATAGCGAAGGTGCAGAGGCAATTACAAAGCACGTGCCACCGGCGGTGAAGAAGTAACCCATGGGTGCTCAACTTCGCGTATATCGCCGACGGATGCGTTCCGTTAAAGCGACTAAAAAGATTACGAAAGCAATGGAGTTAATCTCTGCTTCTCGTATCGTTAAAGCGCAACAACGTGTTTCAGCATCGACTCCTTATGCAAATGAGTTAACTCGTGCGGTATCTGCAGTTGCTACATACTCTTCAACAGTCCATCCGTTGACTACACCTCATGACAACCCACGTCGCGCAGCGATTTTGATCATCTCTGCAGACCGCGGAATGGCTGGTGCGTACTCAACAAATGCAATTAAGGAAGGCGAAAAACTCGCTGCCCTTCTTCGCGAACGTGGACTTCAGGTCTCTAACTTCCTCGTTGGTCGCAAAGCTGTGAATTACTACAAGTTCCGCAACCGCGATATGGCAGGAACTTGGACAGGATTCTCTGATAACCCAACATATGAAAATGCAAAAGAAGTTGCTGATGCGCTCTTGTCTGCCTTCCTTGCAGATTCAACTGATTCAAATCTTGGCGTCGATGAAATTCACATCATCTTCACTCAATTTAAATCAATGTTGACTCAAGAAGCTACTGCAAAGCGCATGATTCCACTCGAAGTTGTTGAATCATCTGAACCAGTTCCAACAGGGTTGCTTCCAATGTATGAATTCGAACCAAATGCAGGCGAAGTACTTAACGCACTTCTACCTCGTTATATCGAAGCACGTATCTTTAACGCGATGTTGCAATCTGCAGCTTCAGAGCACGCAGCTCGTCGTCGCGCTATGAAATCAGCAACTGACAATGCTGAGGATTTAATCAAGTCGCTCACACGACTTGCGAACGCTGCTCGTCAGGCAGAAATTACCCAGGAAATCAGTGAAATTGTCGGCGGCGCAGATGCGTTGGCCTCAGCTAGTGCAGGGAGTGAATGATGTCAGCAACAGGTAAAGGCCGCGTAGCCCGAGTTATTGGTCCGGTGGTGGATATTGAATTCCCAGCGGATGCAATGCCATCGATCTTCAACGCGCTTCACGTAGAGACCACCATGAGTGGTACTACTCGTACCTTGACCCTCGAAGTAGCGCAGCACATTGGTGACAACCTCGTGCGCGCAATCTCGATGCAACCAACAGATGGAATGGTGCGTGGTGCTGAAGTAACAGACACGGGCGCTGCTATCTCTGTTCCAGTTGGTGATGCGACAAAGGGACACGTCTTCAACACTCTCGGAGAATCTCTCGATGTTCCAACATCATCACTTGATATTAAAGAGCGTTGGCCAATTCACCGTAACGCCCCAGATTTTGATCAACTGGAATCTAAGACTGAAATGTTTGAGACCGGTATCAAAGTTATCGACCTGCTCACCCCTTATGTAAAGGGTGGAAAGATTGGTCTCTTCGGTGGTGCAGGTGTTGGTAAGACAGTTCTTATTCAGGAAATGATCTATCGCGTAGCTGAAAACTTCGGTGGTGTTTCTGTATTCGCCGGTGTTGGAGAACGTACTCGTGAAGGTAATGACTTGTTCCTTGAAATGACCGAAACTGGCGTTATCAATAAGACTGCCTTGGTCTTCGGTCAGATGGATGAGCCACCTGGAACTCGTCTTCGTGTTGCACTTTCAGCTCTTACTATGGCTGAGTATTTCCGCGATGTTCAGAAGCAGGACGTGCTTCTATTCATCGATAACATCTTCCGTTTCACCCAGGCAGG
>JBDKLT010000002.1:0-24643 GCA_039795495.1 Actinomycetota bacterium
TGTCTCGTTCAAAGACACGTTCACGTCGAAGCATGTGGAAGACAACTGCAGCGGCTATCTCAACCTGCCCACAGTGCCAGCAACCAAAGCTCAACCACGTTGCATGCCCAACATGCGGTACTTACAACCGCCGTCAGGTTCTCGAGGTCTGATCTGTACTCAAAACTTCTTGAGCAATTAGGTGTTGAACTTTCACCTCAACTGCTCGAGTTAGCTTTTACCCACCGCTCTTTCGCTTACGAAACCGGTATTTCGACCACAAACGAACGCCTCGAATTTTTAGGTGATTCAGTCCTTGGTCTTATCGTTACCGAAGAGCTCTATATTAAATATCCAGATCTTGACGAAAGCCGTCTATCTCCGCTTCGTTCAGGGATCGTCAATATGCGTGCGCTCGCAGATATTGCCCGCACACTCAACCTTGGCTCCTATATTCGTTTAGGAAAAGGTGAAGAAGTAACTAATGGTCGAGATAAGAACTCACTTCTCGCCGATGCACTCGAAGCTCTTATTGGAGCAATTTATTTAGAGCGCGGATTTAGCGAGACATCTGTTGTAGTAAATCGACTTATCGCAGATACCCTTGAAAGCGCGATGGCAAAAGGTGCAGGTCTTGACGGTAAGACTGCACTTCAAGAATTGTTGGCATCCCTTGGCAAGGGGACTCCCGAATATCTTGTTACCGAAACTGGACCCGATCACGACAAGAGTTTCACTGCTGTTGCAATGGTCTCAGGTACTGCAGTTGCCGAAGGGCTAGGAAAGAGCAAGAGAGAAGCAGAACAATCTGCTGCACGCACCGCATTTGAAATATTGTCACTCGAAAAAAATTAATTCTGACCAACCCTCAAGTAGAACTTGAGCCGAGTCGCTTTTATACCAATGACCTCTCCAACGGTAGGTTAACCGCGTGTATTTGAAGAGCCTGACCCTCAAAGGATTTAAATCCTTTGCATCAGCGACCACTCTTCGCCTCGAACCTGGAATCACCTGCGTCGTCGGTCCAAATGGTTCGGGAAAATCAAATGTTGTTGATGCTCTCACCTGGGTTATGGGTGAGCAAGGGGCTAAATCTTTACGCGGCGGAAAGATGGAAGATGTCATCTTCGCTGGAACTTCAGGTCGTGCGCCACTTGGTCGCGCTGAAGTTGCAGTAACGATTGATAACACCGATGGCGCACTACCAATTGATTACACCGAAGTAACTATCTCGCGCATTCTCTTCCGCAACGGTCAGAGCGAGTATCAAATTAACGGTGAAGCTTCGCGTCTGCTCGATATCCAGGAGCTCTTGAGCGATTCAGGTATCGGCCGCGAGATGCACGTCATTGTGGGACAAGGCCAACTCGATGCAATTTTGATGGCAACACCTGAAGAACGTCGCGGATTTATCGAAGAAGCTGCAGGCGTTCTCAAGCATCGTAAGCGAAAAGAGAAGGCGATTCGCAAGCTTGACTCGATGCAGGCAAACCTTGCTCGCGTTAATGACCTTACTGTCGAGCTACGTAGACAGCTTCGCCCCCTTGGCAAGCAGGCAGAAGTTGCGAAGAAAGCGGCAACAATTCAAGCTGATCTTCGCGATGCAAAACTTCGCCTTCTTGCTGATGATTACATCTCTTTATCAAAGACTCTCGATGCTGAGGTTGCAGATGAGAATGCTCTTCGCGAACGACGCGCGGAAGTTGAATCTGAACTCGACAAGGTACGTCGACGCGAAGAAGAACTCGATGCTCAATCGGCATTTGAAAATCCACTGCTTATCAAGGCGCAAGAGAATTTCTACTCGCTCAGCGCTCTTCGTGAAAAATTCCGCGGCACTCAATCACTTGCGCAAGAACGCTCACGATTCCTGGCAGAAGAAGCCGAAGAGGCACGTAGCGCTGGCCGTGATCCCGAAGCGCTCGATCAAGAAGCTGCTTCTCTACGAAAGGAAGAGTCACAACTTCGTGGCGCAGTACAAGAAGCTCAGAACGCATTGGCCGCATCAACGGCAGCACTTGCAGCTGCAGAGGCATCGCTCAAGGCTGAAGAAGACACAATTGCTGCGGCGCTTCGCGCAATCGCAGATCAACGTGAAGGAACCGCGCGCCAAGAAGGTCATATCAAATCTCTTGCAGCTCGACTTGAAGCAATCACCGAAGAAATTTCTCGTCTTCAGTCAGCTCGCGCTGAAGCTCAATCACGAGTAGACATCGCCAAGAGCGATTACGCGCAATATGAGATGGAAATCGGCAGCGCTGACGCAGGCGAACAAGGTCTCGATTCGCAGTTCGAAAGTGCAAAGAATTCACTCGATGCTGCAAAGAAAGCGCATGCCGATCTCATCGAAGCAGAGCGTTCAGCAGATCGTGAAAGAAATGCCACTGAATCAAAACTCGAAGCTCTTCGACTTACCTCCGATTCTCGCGATGGCGCTGCTGCGCTCATCCGTGATTCTCGCGGAGTGCAGATTCTTGGCAGTATCGCTTCATTAATACAGATCGATTCAGGTTGGGAAGCCGCAACGGCAGCAGCCCTTGGATCACTCGCTGATGCGGTCGTTGTTAAAGATATTTCATCTGCGGTCAACGTTCTCACTACCTTGCGCAATGAAAACCTTGGCCAGGCAGATGTCCTTGTATATCAACCAGGTACCCACTCAGGTTCAAGTGCTCCAGCAGGATTGACCTCACTCCTATCTCACGTACGTTCATCTGAAATTTCTGAGCTTCTTGCATCGCTTCTTGCAACGACAGTTGTTGCAGATAACGCCCGTGGTGCCGAATCTATTCTTCGCGATCATGCGCACCTCACCGTTGTCACTCGTGATGGCGATGTCATCACTTCTCAACGCGCTCGAGGCGGTTCAGCGTCATCTTCATCGCTGATCGAAATCAAGGCACTTGTTGAAGATTTGGCAAAGAAACTTGAAGACCTCACTCATCAATGCGACCGCCTTAAGTTTGAAATTTCTTCTGCCGCAACCGAAGTCGAATCAAAGCAAGCGGCATTTGATGCAGCACTCGGCAAACTCAATGAATCCGATGCTCGAATTGCAGCTCTCACTGAACAACTTGCAGTCTCCGGCCAGAACATCAAGTCTGCTACAGCTGAAGTCGAGAGACTTACGATGGCAATTAATGAAGCCACCGCTGCCCAATCTCGAGATCAAAACGAACTCTCGATTGCATCTGCTCAGCTACAAAATCATGGCGATATAGCAGAACCTGATCATTCAAAGGCTGAATCTCTTCGCATTGACGTTTCCAATGCACGTACTGCTGAAGTGGAAGCGCGACTTGCTGTACGCACATCTGAGGAGCGAGTTACCTCAATCGCCGCACGTGCACTCGCTCTCGAACAATCTGCACAAGCAGAACGTGAAGCATCTGAGCGAGCAGTCTCTCGCCGCAGCGCTCGTGCACGTGGTGCAGTAATTTCTCAAGCAATTGCAGAAGCTGCATATGAAGCGCTCATTCATATCGAGCGTTCTATTGCGAAGGCGCAGACCGAACGTTCTCGCCTTGAAAATGCCCGAACAGAACGCGAAGGGGAGACCCTCACAGTTCGTTCTCGTAGCCGCGAACTCACTCATGAACTCGATCAATTGACCTCGAGCGTTCATCGCGACGAAATTGCACGTGCAGAACAACGTATGCGCGTTGAGGCTCTACAGACCAAGGCAGTTGAAGAACTTGGCATCGATATTCCGACGCTTATCTCCGAATACGGTCCAGATAAGGATGTCCCAACATTTATTGAGACTGAAACTGGCGAAATTGTGGCGACTGAATTGATTCCTTATCGCCGTGATCAGCAAGAGAAGCGCCTTGCGGCAACAGAACGTTCGTTGACGTTGCTCGGAAAGATCAACCCACTGGCTCTTGAAGAGTACAACGCCCTTGAAGAACGTCTGAAATTCCTCGCAGAACAACTTGAAGACCTCAAGCGTACGAAGAAGGACTTGCTCGACATCATCAAGGAAGTTGATGATCGCGTCCAACAGATCTTCATGGAAGCGTACGAAGAAGTCGCCGAACACTTTAAAGATATTTTCTCGCGCCTATTCCCAGGTGGTGATGGACGACTATTCCTCACTAATCCTGATGATCTTCTCAACACTGGAGTTGATGTTGAGGCTCGTCCTCCAGGAAAGCGCGTTAAGCGACTTTCACTTCTTTCTGGTGGAGAAAAATCTCTGACAGCAGTTGCAATGTTGGTTGCAATCTTTAAATCTCGCCCAAGTCCTTTCTATGTTCTCGATGAAGTTGAAGCGGCGCTCGATGATGTGAACCTCGGTCGCCTCCTCACAATTCTTGAAGAACTTCGCGAAAATTCACAGCTCATCATCATTACCCACCAGAAGCGTACGATGGAGATTGCAGATGCGCTCTATGGCGTCACGATGCGCGGTGATGGCGTCACTGAAGTTATTTCACAGCGCCTTCGCGAATCTGAAACCGCTTAACGCACCGAGGGCACACGTCCATGGGTCTCTTTAATCGATTATTAGCGAAAGTTCGCGGAACTTCAACCGCTTCGGCACTTGATTGGTCGGAGATTGAGGTCGAGCTGCTCGCATCAGATTTGGGTCCAACTCTCGTTGCTGAGTTAATGGCAGCCGCGAAGAAAGTTCGAGGTGATGACGCAGAAGCTTCGATAAAGGAGATCTTGGGATCAAAGTTATCTTCGCAATCTCGCACTCTGAAAAGTGATGCAGCAACAAATGTCATTATGGTCGTTGGAGTCAATGGAACCGGAAAGACAACATCTGTCGCAAAACTTGCCACGCTTTTACGTAAGAGTGGCAACTCCGTAGTGCTTGCAGCGGCAGATACATTTCGCGCAGCAGCAGCGGATCAATTGACTACCTGGGGACAACGAATCGGCGCTCACGTCATTGGCGGAAAAGAGGGTGCAGATCCAGCATCCATAGCATTTGATAGCGCAAAAGAAGCAGTGGCTTCGTCGAGTAAATATCTGATCGTTGACACAGCAGGTCGTTTACATAATAAGAGTGATTTGATGGCAGAGCTCGGCAAGGTGAAACGAGTTATTGAAAAGGTAACTCCGCTCTCTGAAGTTCTCTTGGTGATTGATGGCACCACGGGTCAGAATGGATTGGCTCAGGCAAAGATATTTAGCGAAGCGGTTGATGTGACTGGCCTGATCGTCACCAAACTCGATGGCACCGCACGAGGGGGAGTAGCTCTTGCAATTGAGAGCGAACTCAATATCCCTATTAAATTTATAGGTACTGGCGAAACTGCCGATGATTTCCAGCCTTTTAACCCTGATTCCTATATCGAAGGCCTACTCTCGTAACGAAGATGTAACACAAAGCCAGAATTTGTGACCTTTTCTTAACCCCGTCTGCCAGCCAATGTAATCCAACTGCTGCATCTTTGCGCAATCTCAATGACGAGCACCCAAATCTTTGGAATTGGATTAGATATGGAAGATGTAGTTCTTAACGGCGGTGATACCGCTTGGATGTTGGCCAGTACCGCACTTGTTCTTCTTATGACCCCTGGATTGGCGTTTTTCTACGGGGGCATGGTTCGAACAAAGAGCGTTCTCAATATGATGATGATGTCGATGGTCACTATCGGAATCGTTAGCATTTTATGGGTAATTTACGGATTTGAATTAGCTTTCGGCCATTCCTCTGATTCACCGTGGTTTGGTGGCATCGGATTTAGTGGTTTAGGTGGAATGGTAAATGACTTCACCAACAATGGTGGCGTCTATCCAATTCCCGTATTGGTCTTCGCTGCATTCCAATTGATGTTCGCAATTATTACTCCAGCACTAATCTCGGGTGCCATCGCAGATCGTGCCAAATTTTCAGCATGGGCAATCTTTGTTGCAATCTGGTCCACGATTGTCTACTTCCCTGTAGCTCATTGGGTCTTTGCCTTTGGTCACAAAGTTGGGGATTCAGTTTCTGGAGTTGGCTTCCTTGCTGGTAAGGGTCTTGAAGATTTTGCCGGTGGAACAGCAGTACATATCAATGCCGGAGCAGCGGGGTTGGCCCTTGCAATTGTTCTTGGAAAACGAATCGGATGGCGTAAAGAATCTATGCGGCCACATTCTTTGCCGCTTGTGATGCTTGGTGCCGGTCTTCTCTGGTTCGGATGGTTTGGATTCAATGCCGGATCTTCATTATCTGCAAATGGAATTGCAGGGCTTGCATTCATAAATACTCAAGTTGCAACTGCCGCTGCAGTGCTTGGCTGGTTGTTAGTTGAGAAAGTACGAAATGGCCACGCAACATCTCTTGGTGCTGCATCTGGTGCTGTTGCAGGGCTTGTAGCAATCACCCCTGCATGTGCATTCGTGGCTCCTTGGGCTGCGGTTGTCATCGGCTTGATTGCCGGCATCCTCTGCTCTCTCGCTGTAAGCGTGAAATATAAACTCGGATTCGATGACTCACTCGATGTCGTAGGCGTACACCTAGTAGGTGGAATCTGGGGATCCCTATCTATCGGGCTCTTTGGTACACATGTTGTAAATAGCATCGGTCTCGATGGAATCTTTTACGGAGGCGGTACCGAACTACTTATTAAGCAATCTATTGGAGTTGGAGTGGTATTCGCTTATTCATTTATCGCCACTTTAATCATTGGGTATGCAATCGAGAAGACAATCGGCTTCAGAGTTTCACGTGAAGTGGAAATTGAAGGAATTGATCTTAAAGAACATGCCGAATCTGCATACGAACTAGCTAGCTCATCTCGTGGAGGTGCATCACTATGAAGTTGATTACGGCAATTCTTAAGCCATTTAAGTTAGATGAAGTCAAAGATGCCCTTCAGTCTGCTGGAATCACCGGCATGACAGTCTCGGAAGCAAGTGGGTTTGGCCGTCAACGCGGACATACTGAGGTTTACCGAGGCGCTGAATACACAGTTGACCTCGTTCCAAAAGTTCGGCTCGAAGTACTAGTTGATGATAAAGATGCTGCATCAGTTGTAGATGTCATTGTTAAAGCAGCTTCAACTGGCTCTATCGGAGATGGAAAGGTTTGGACAACTCCCGTAGATCAGGTCGTTCGTGTTCGCACGGGCGAAAAAGGACCTGACGCTATTTAGGGAGTATGTGCAAAGTAGGATTGGCGATATGGGGACACGAGAAAGACGCAATCGTTCGAATGATGCCGATTTGCTTCTCTCTTCTCTCTTCAAAGAGAGTATCGCCAATTCTGAAGAAGTAGCTATCGCCGCGGTTGGAGGTTACGGCCGCGGCGAGTTAGCTCCTGGTTCTGATTTGGATATCGCCATTATTCACTCCGGATCGCTTTCTCATAGTGAGTTGTCTGAGTCAGTAAATCAAATACTTTATCCACTCTGGAATGCAAAATTGTGGGATAAAAATATCAAGGTAGATCACTCTGTAAGAACCCGTTCTGAAATGCGAGATGCAGCTGACTCGGATCTCAAAGTAGCCATGGGATTGCTTGATATTCGTTTAGTGTGTGGAAGTCCAGGTTTAGTAGCTGCAGTTCAGACCGATGCCCTCGAAATGTGGCGAAAAAATTCCAAGAGAAGACTTGCCGAACTTAAAAATTCTTTAGATGAACGACACAGCCGAATGGGTGAACTCGCATACTTATTGGAACCTGATCTCAAAGAGTCTCGTGGCGGTCTTAGAGATATCAATGCACTACGTGCGATTCATATCTCTTCGGCCCTCAATGTTCCTATTGAAAGAGTCAGCGGCGCAGAATATCTCTTGATGCAAGTTCGTGAGGCACTTCATTTAGTGAGTGGTCGCGATAAAGACAGGCTGCTCTTTCAAGAACAAGATGAAGTGGCAGCATTACTGGGCTACGAAGATGCAGATTCATTGATGAGCGAAGTGGCACAGGCTGCACGATCCGTTGACTATCTCCTTGAATCGACGTGGTATCGGTTGGCACACAAGGGAAAAGATGGATCAGGGCGATTTTTAAGGAGAGTTCGTTCTACAACACTTTCGCGTGATATCACGATTTCCAACAGAGAGGTTGTGATTGGACCCGATGCGAATTTTTCACTCGATTCAGTAATTGGTCTTCGTGCAGCAGCTTCTGCTGCACAACTTGGATTACCTATATCAATGCAGTCTCTTCAATCTCTCTCGTTAAATTTGAGAGATGGAATCGGGGAACTACCCAATCCATGGCCGAGAGAAGCTCGCGAGAACTTAATTTCACTTATTGGTGCGGGATCGGCAATGGTTCGAATTTTTGAAGCGCTAGATCAAGAAGAGATAATTTTTCATTGGATTCCTGAGTGGAAGTCTGTACGTTCGCTCCCGCAACGTAATGTGCTTCATCGCCATACGGTAGACCGTCATATGGTTGAAACGGCGGTACATGCCGCTGCCCTTACTCGCCAAGTTCATAGACCGGACATTCTTCTCTTTGCTGCGCTTTTCCATGATATAGGCAAGGGCTCAGATGAAGATCACTCTGAACGCGGGGCGCGACTCATCGAGCCAATTGCTCAAAGGATAGGTTTTTCACCTGAAGATGTCGCAACGATTCAGTTACTTGTGCGTCATCACCTACTTCTTTCATCTACAGCAACACGTCGAGATCTAGATGATCCAGCAACCATTGCATACGTTGCAGAAATAATTCCCAATCTCCAAGTTCTCGAACTTCTGCATGCACTGAGTATCGCTGATGGTGAAGCTACAGGTAGAGCTGCTTGGACGGATTGGAAAGCATCACTCGTTGCAGATTTGGTTAAGAGAGTCGAACTTGCGATTACTGATGACACTATCGCGCTCCAACCCGAACTTAGCGAGGAACAACTTGGAAAAGCTGAATCAGGAGAGCTTTCAGTTGCTATTGAAGATCGTGAAAGTGTCTATGCAATTGAGATTGTTGTGCCTGATAAAACTGGGCTACTCTCAATTGTTTCAGGCGTGCTCAACCTCTTGAGACTCGATGTGAGATCTGCCCGTACCAAGTCATTTGGGAATTCTGCGGTCATGGAATGGATTGTTATTCCTGATCCGCATGCCCCGCCACTGACTGAGAAGAACTTGTATAGAGAGTTAGCTGATGCTTTAGATAGCAAAAGTTCACTTGCGCGTCGCATAGAAGAACGCATTCAAGCTTATGCTCAATTGCCTACGATTCCTGTACCTGAACCTGTTGTAGAAACATTCCTCGATGCAGCGACTGATGCAACTATTATTGAGGTACGCAGTCATGACAAACCAGCGCTCCTCTTTGGTATCGGCGACACAATCACTCGTTGCAGTATCGACATTCGATCGGCAATTGTCACAACCCTGGGCGCAGAAGCAATCGATACGTTATATGTCACAGAGATTGGCGGGGGCACGCTTAGTCCAGAACGTGCGGAGGAAGTAGCCTCCAGGCTGAGGGCATCACTCAAGTAGAGTTCGACCACTATGTTCGAATCGCTCTCATCTAAGTTCGCAGGTGCATTTAGCGCCTTGCGTTCGCGCGGAAAGATCTCTGAAAAGGATATCGATGCGACAACTGCAGATATTCGTCAGGCTCTCCTTGAAGCAGATGTAGCTCTCGATGTAGTCGAAAACTTTACTGAGCGGATACATCAAAAATCTCTCGAAGTTTTACCGACCCTTCAATCCGGAACAAATCAGGCGCAGGCGATCTTCGATGTCGTTAATCAAGAGCTGACGGCGATTCTTGGTGGAGGTGCACGACGTGTTCGTCTTGCTAAGAATCCACCTACCGTCATCATGCTTGCAGGTCTCCAAGGTGCTGGTAAGACAACGCTTGCAGCAAAACTAGCAAAACATTTTAAGGACCAGGGCGATACGCCAATTTTGGTTGCATCTGATCTTCAACGTCCAAATGCGGTTAACCAACTTCAAGTTGTTGGATCTTCAGTTGGTGTACCTGTCTTCGCTCCCGAACCAGGTAATGGAGTGGGTAACCCTATTCAAGTAGCTCGTGACGGAGTGGCTTTTGCGCAATCGAAACTTCATAACATCGTCATCGTTGATACTGCGGGTCGTCTGGGTGTAGATCAAGATTTGATGAAGGAAGCAATTGCGATTCGCGACGCTGTGAAACCGGATGAAATTCTCTTCGTAGTTGATGCGATGATCGGGCAAGATGCAGTTCGCACGGCAAAAGCATTCCAAGAAGGCGTCGGCTTTGATGGCGTAGTTCTTACCAAACTCGATGGCGATGCTCGAGGCGGAGCTGCGCTTTCCATCGCATCGCTAACCGGCAAACCAATTCTCTTTGCATCTACCGGAGAGAAGTTAAGCGATTTCGACATCTTCTATCCAGAACGCATGGCCTCGCGCATTCTCGGAATGGGCGATGTAGCAACTCTTGCAGAACAAGCAAAGAAGGTCTTCGATAACGATTCTGCTAAAAAACTCGAAGAAAAATTTATTGCTGGAGAGGATTTCACACTCGATGATTTCCTCGAACAGCTCGAAGCAATGTCCAAGATGGGCTCTATGGGTAAGTTATTGGGTATGTTGCCGGGCGCTGGACAGATGAAGAAGCAGATTGAAAATTTCGATGAATCAGAGATAACTCGCACTAAAGCGATAGTGCAATCCATGACGCCACTTGAGAGGCGCGACTTAAAGGTTCTCAATGGTTCTCGTCGTGCTCGTATCGCTGCGGGATCAGGAAGAAAAGTTTCAGATGTAAATGCGCTCGTTGATAAATTCACAGCTGCGCAGAAGGTGATGAAGCAGATGCGCAAAGGTGGGGGAATGCCGGCTGGAATGGCTCTACCGCCAGGGATGCCTGGAATGCCTGCGGCCCCCAAGAAGACTTTGCCGCCCCAGAAAAAGAAGTCGAAATCGGGAAACCCCGCCAAGCGAGCCTTGGAAAACGGCTGATTTCCAGATTCGCAGCGTAACTGGCAAGATTAGCCCCCTGTTACAGGGCCCTCTACCCCGGTAACAATCCAATCCACAGTTGGACCACTTAGCTACGCACCCCGCTGTAGAAATTTGGTACGGCACACTTTTTAGGAGCACTAGTTCTTTGTCTACAAAAATTCGTTTAATGCGCATGGGAAAAATTCGCACACCATATTTCCGCATCGTCGTCACAGATTCTCGCAAGGCTCGTAACGGTCTCTCAATCGAAGAGATTGGTCGTTATGTTCCAGGACAAGATCCATCAATCATCGAAGTTAATTCAGAGCGCGCTCTCTATTGGCTCGGCGTTGGTGCACAACCATCAGAGGCTGTAGAGGCGCTCTTGAAGGTCACTGGCGATTGGCAGAAGCACAAGGGTCTTCCAGGAACTGAAGGAACTCTTAAGGTTGCAGCTCCAAAGCCTGCAAAGAGCATTGCATATGAAGCAGCTGTAAAGGCTGCTGCTGCAGAACCTGCAGAAGGTGCAACAACTCTTAAGAAGAAGGCTCAGGAGAAGTTGGCTGCTAAGGCTGCGCCTGTAGTAGCCGAAGAAGCACCAGCACCGGTAGCGGAAGCAGTTGCTGAAACTCCAGCAGAAGAAAGTGCTGTAGTGGAAGAAGTTCCAGTTGCAGAAACTCCGGACACAGCTGAAGAAACTCAAGCTGAATAATGATTGATGAAGCTCTCGAACATCTCGTAAAGGGAATCGTTGATAACCCTGACGATGTCAATGTAAAGGAGAAGACACACCGTCGCGGCACAACGCTCGAAGTGCGTGTTAATCCTGAAGATATCGGCAAGGTAATCGGTCGTAACGGACGTACAGCAAAGGCGCTTCGCACAGTTGTAAGCGCTCTTGCTGGTCGCTCAGTACGTGTCGATCTCATCGATACCGACGAGGTTCGTTAATTCATTTAGCCCCATGAAATTAAACGTGGGCCGCATCGGTAAAGCTCACGGAATTCTTGGTGAAGCAACTATTGAAGTCCGTACAGATGAAGCAGAAGATCGTTTCGCTATCGGCGCAGTTTTAGAGACAGAGAGCCACGGTCAAGTAACCGTGGCTTCTGCACGTGTACATAACGGCATTCTGCTTCTGGGATTTGAAGGTATCGAAGACCGTAATGGAATCGAAGTTCTGCGCAATCAACTCCTCTATGCCGATGTCGATATAGATGCACCAGGTCTAGATGAAGATGATTACCACGTACTTCAGCTCGTTGGTTGCACTGCTTTTCTTATCGATGGCGATGAGTTTGGAACCGTGACCGATGTGCTCAATCTTCCTGGCCAAGATGTACTCGCAATCAAGACTGATTCAGGCGAAGTACTCATTCCATTTGTGCACCAGTTGGTTCCTGTAGTCGATATCAAGAATAAAAAGATGACCGTTATTCCTCCAGAAATTGATGGCAAACTCTCATGAAGATCGATGTCATATCTATATTTCCCGAGTATCTATCTCCGCTTAATCTCTCGCTATTGGGCAAAGCTCAAAGTGCTGGACTAATAGAGATAGCTGTTCATGATCTGCGCGCCCAGGCAACCGATAATCACAACACCGTTGATGACACTCCATATGGTGGAGGAGCGGGCATGGTGATGTTGCCAGAAGTTTGGGGCAAGAGCATCGACTCAATTCTGGGAGATGGTTGCGACATCATCATTCTTACTCCCGCCGGAAAGCGATTTAATCAATCGATGGCAGAGCAGTTTTCTCATTCGAAACAATTGATTTTTGCATGTGGACGTTATGAAGGAATCGACGATCGCATTCGACAGTACTACTCACAACCTAAATTTGCAGAACGAAGTATTCGTGTCCATGAAGTCTCGATTGGTGATTACGTTCTTGGAGGAGGCGAAGTAGCTTCCATGGTGATGATCGAAGCCATCACCCGCTTGATTCCGGGTGTTCTGGGAAATCCAGAATCACTCGCCGAAGAATCGCATAATTCGGAGGGCTATCTTGAATATCCCAACTTCACTAAACCGCAAGAATGGCGCGGAATCTCAGTTCCCGAGATTCTTTTGAGCGGTAACCATGGCGAAATCGCCAAGTGGCGTAAAGAACAAGCAGATATACGGGCGAAAAATAATCTGTAACTAGTAAGTAACCATTCCTCTACCGTACTGTTGCACCCATGAGCGAAGAGTCCGCACGTATTCAGTCACGTCTTATTCGTGATCTCGAACCAGTCGTTGCTGTCGAACTCGAACGCCACTTATCAGTTCAGAAGAATTGGTACCCACATGAATATGTCCCATGGTCTGAAGGTCGCGACTATGCCGGCCCTCTCAATGGCGATGCGTGGGAAGCAAAAGATTCACGTCTCACTCCAGTAGCGCAAGATTCACTCGTACTCAATCTTCTTACCGAAGATAACTTACCGAGCTATCACACTGAAATTGCTCTCTCCATGGGTCGCGATGGTGCATGGGGTACATGGATCGAACGCTGGACTGCTGAAGAAGCTCGCCACTCAATTGTGATTCGCGATTATCTGATGGCTACTCGTGGGGTTGATCCATACGAACTCGAAGATCTTCGCATGGCACATATGTCACTTGGATATCAGACTCCGTATGAGAACGATATGTTGCATACGATCGCTTACGTTTCATTCCAAGAACTTGCAACACGCATTTCACATCGCAATACAGGAAAGTTATCTGACGATCCAATTGCCGAAGGCATGATGCAACGCGTTGCACTCGATGAGAACCTACACATGCTCTTCTATCGCAACACTCTCGGGGCAGCTCTTGACCTCGAGCCAAATGCTGCGATGCGTGCGATTACAGATGTAGTTACCAACTTTGATATGCCTGGAGCCAATATGCCTGGTTTCGGCCGCAAAGCAGTGCAGATTGCTCTCGCTGGAATCTATGACCTCCAACAACATCTTGATGATGTTGTGTCACCTGTACTACGTGCATGGAAGATCTTTGATCGTAATGATTTAAGCGGCGATGGCCTCAAGGCGCGTGACGAACTCAAGGCCTTTATGGATGAAACCTATAAAGCCGCAGAAACATTTAACGATAAGCGTGAAGTACATTTTGAGCGTCAAATAGCTCGAGGTATTGCACCAATTCGCATCACTAACTAACGTTCAAATACGATTGGCGTTATGACGCGCACATACCTTGTTGAAACCTACGGGTGTCAGATGAACGTGCACGACTCTGAGAGAATCGCAGGGTTGCTTGATGAGGCAGGTTATCTGCCAGTTCCCGAAGGTCAACAGGCAGATATAGTCGTATTTAATACATGTGCGGTCCGTGAGAATGCAGATAATAAACTTTATGGAAATCTCAGCTTCTTAGCCCCGATTAAAAAAGCAAACCCTTCGATGCAGATTGCAGTGGGAGGTTGCCTGGCACAGAAAGATCAATCAACCATTCTCAAAAAGGCACCTTATGTTGATGTCGTTTTTGGAACACATAATGTGGGTTCGCTTCCAGTATTACTCGAACGTGCGCGGGTTGAAGAAGAGTCACAGATTGAAATTCTCGAAGCTCTTGAGCACTTCCCATCAACACTTCCTGCCCGTCGATTCTCTGCCTTCACATCGTGGGTTTCGGTCTCTGTAGGTTGCAATAACACCTGTACTTTCTGCATCGTTCCTACATTGCGCGGGGTTGAAAAAGATCGCCCCGTACAAGACATTTTGAATGAGATGCGTGCACTTGTTGATCAAGGAGTCATTGAGATCACCTTGCTCGGGCAGAACGTCAATGCATACGGTGTCGAGTTTGGAGACGGAGGAGCATTTGCGAAGTTGCTCCGTGAAGCTGGAAAGATCGATGGGCTCGAACGGGTGCGATTCATGTCTCCACACCCACGAGATTTCACTGACGACGTCATCGAAGCGATGGCAGAGACTCCGAATGTGATGCCGCATCTACATATGCCACTTCAGTCGGGCTCTGACACAATTCTTCAGAGCATGCGACGCTCATATCGCACCGATAAATATCTAGGAATTCTTGAAAGAGTTCGCAATGCAATGCCACATGCCATGATCACAACGGATATCATCGTTGGATTCCCCGGTGAAACAGAGGAAGATTTCCAAGGTACTCTCGATATCGCTACTCAATCTCGATTCGCAGCCGCTTACACATATAAATATTCGATAAGACCTGGAACCCCGGCTGGGGCAATGGCTAATCAAGTGGCTGAAGATATTGTGGGCGAAAGATATACGCGCCTTCATGAGCATCAACAGAAGATTTCCCTCTCAGTTAATCAGGAATCAATCGGCTCAACACATCGCGTGATGGTCTCTGAAATTGAAGGTCGTCGCGATGAAGCTCAATCAAGAATGACGGGACGATCAGAGGATTTCAGACTGGTGCATTTCTCCAGTGAAACCGATGCGCGCCCTGGTGATTTCGTGGATGTCACTATTAAAGAAGCATCTGCTCACTATCTTATTGGCGATGCGAATTCAGTACTTCGCACGCGAGGCGGAGATGCTCATGCTGCACGCAATGCACCAGCCTCAACAACCCTAGGCATGCCGACGGTGAGGAAATGAATCGAACGATAGTTATCTGCGGTGCAACTGCCACCGGCAAGAGCGATATTGCTATTGAAGTTGCTCTAGAAATTGGTGCAGAGATCATCAATGCAGACTCCATGCAGCTCTATCGAGGAATGGATATAGGCACAGCTAAGTTGCCATTGGAAGAGCGCAAGGGAGTGCCACATCATTTACTTGACGTACTAGATGTAACCCAGGATTCAACAGTTGCTTGGTATCAAGAACTTGCTCGCTCTAAAGTCGAGGAGATTCATAATCGAGGCAGAGATGCAGTGATTGTTGGGGGTACAGGGTTGTATATCAAAGCAATCCTCGATGATCTCAATTTCCCAGATACCAATCCTGACATTCGAGCCCGACTTGAAAAAGAAGCAGAGAACTTGGGCTCAGCTGCTCTCTTTGGACGCCTCGAAGAACTTGATCCGGCTGCAGCGCTTGCAATTGATAGAGCCAATCTACGGCGAATCATTCGAGCCCTCGAGGTTATTGAAATCACCGGTCAACCATTCACTGCCAATTTGCCGCGAGAAGATAGTTCTCGATACCCCGATGCGCTTCAATTTGGCTTGGTAATGAATCGAGAAAAACTGCGTGAACGAATAGATCTTCGCGTCGAGCGAATGTGGGATGCGGGCTTTATCTCCGAAGTGGATTCACTGATTGCACAGGGAATAGAAGAAGGATCTACTGCTCAGCGTGCACTTGGATACGCGCAGATCATTGCGATGCGCAAGGGTTTAATCTCCGAAGACGAAGCTCGCGAAGAAACCAAGCGCGCAAGTCGCCAGTATGCACGGCGCCAAGAGACCTGGTTCTCTCGAGATACACGAATCCAATGGGTCACTGAAGAGCAACCACGTCTTGAAACAATCCTCAAGAAGATAAACTCGTAACATCATGACAGCACCCGTTATAGGCACATATGGCCACGGAACCGAGAATGACTTTGTCATCATCTTTGATCCTTTGGATGCCATCACACTCACACCTGCCCAGGTCACTGCAATCTGCGATCGTGCACATGGAATTGGCTCTGATGGATTGATTCGTATCACAAAGAAGAACGACAAATGGTTTATGGATTACCGAAATGCCGATGGCTCCATCGCAGAGATGTGTGGAAATGGAATCCGAGTCATGGCTAAATACTTGGTCACCAGAGGAATTCAGCCCGAAGGCATCTTTGCGATTGATACTCGCGCAGGGGTAAAACATCTACGAGTACCTCTGGATGGAGATATCTCAGTCAATATGGGACAAGTAACTGATGAAATGGAAGAGATCGAAGTTACTCAGAATGGACACACGTGGCAGGGTTTTAATATCAACGTTGGAAATCCTCATGCTGTTGTATTTGCCGACTCACTCGAAGAGGTTGGTTCTCTAGCGAAAGCTCCTCAGGTTTCACCCGAGACGTCTTACCCCGAGGGCGTTAATGTCGAATTTGTAGAGATACTTCCTGGCTCTGAAGCGAAGATGCGTGTTCACGAACGTGGAAGCGGAGAAACTCGTTCATGTGGAACAGGTACATGTGCTGTTGCTCTGGCAGCAACTCTTAAGACAGGTGGACAACTTCCATCGCGATGGGTTATCTATCCTCCAGGTGGCCGACTCGTCGTTGATATCGATGGCCATTCAAATGCAACTCTCACCGGACCAGCAGTCATCCTTGAAGATCACGATCTCTCGAATTTTTTTGCCTAATGACAACTCAAGACGACGATTACGACAAGCTTTTCGACGATTTACTGAGAGAAAGCGCTCGGGTTGCAGCAGATTTCGACTATGAAGAGAACGATTTTCGCGAAGATGAGCAGCAAGAACTCTCTGATCGAAATGCACTTCGCCGCATCAAAGGTTTCTCAACTGAACTGCAGGATATTTCTGAGGCGGAGTATCGCCAACTTCAACTAGAACGTGTAGTTCTCGTAGGAGTGTGGACAGAAGGTACGGCCGAAATGGCTGAAAACTCGATGGCAGAGTTAAAGGCTCTCGCTGAAACAGCGGGATCAGAAGTTCTCGAAGCGCTGATTCAGCGTAGAGACCGACCGGATCCTGCAACATATATCGGTTCAGGAAAGTTAGTAGAACTTCGTCAGATTGTTGCTTCATCTGGAGCAGATACCGTGGTTTGTGACGGTGAATTATCGCCTGCACAACTGCGTACTCTCGAAGATAAACTCAAAGTGAAAGTGGTTGATCGAGTTGCACTCATTCTAGATATCTTCGCGCAACATGCAAAGAGTAAAGAAGGAAAGGCGCAAGTCGAACTTGCTCAGATTGCATACTTGCTTCCACGACTTCGTGGTTGGGGAGATTCGCTTTCACGTCAGGTAGGTGGGCGTGCCGCCGGCGGTGCTGGTATCGGAGGACGCGGTCCCGGTGAAACCAAAATTGAAACCGATCGGAGACGTATCCGAGACAAGATGGCAAAGCTGCGCCGCGAAATTGCAGAGATGAAGACTGCGCGTGATACAAAACGTCAAGAACGCAAACGATTCAATATCCCATCGGTAGCGATCGCTGGCTATACAAATGCTGGCAAATCTTCCTTACTCAACACACTTACTGGCGCTGGCGTACTCGTCGAGAATGCTCTCTTTGCAACGCTTGATCCAACTGTTCGTAAATGCGAGACCGCAGATGGTCGCGTGTACACCCTCTCAGATACCGTTGGTTTTGTACGCCACTTGCCGCATCAATTGGTCGATGCATTTAAATCGACCCTCGAAGAAGTATCTGGCGCAGATGTGATAGTGCATGTGGTTGATGGATCTCATCCAGATCCATTCGAGCAGATCCGTGCGGTGCGTGAAGTTATTTCAGAAATTGGCGGGGGAGATATCCCAGAAATCATCGCAATCAACAAAGTTGATATTGCCAACCCTGATGTTGTTATGGAAATTTTGCGCAAAGAACCTCATAGCTATGCATTCTCAGTTCGTACAGGATTTGGAATTGATGGGCTCATTCACGCAATCGAAAAAACCTTGCCACATCCGAGCGTTGAAATTTCCGTGGTCATTCCGTATCACCGAGGAGACCTTGTCAGCGCGATTCATGAAAAGGGAGAAATCTTGAGTGAGGAACATCTCGCTACAGGAACCGCAATCCACGCCTATGTAGATGGTGGGCTCGCGAAGGCAATTGAAAAGGCCACATCAACCCAGGAATAAATGCGACACGCCGTCGGTTGTAACGTCTAGAAAGGCTGGAATACGCAACCATTCGCGCAGGTCGGGTACATTCACCCGCTCATGACGATGGTGCACGAAAGCGAGGTGATACGAGATGGCAACAGATTACGACACACCCAGAAAGACCGATGAAGAGCTTCACGAGGAATCGTTAGAAGAACTCAAGGCGAAGCGTGTTGATGCGCAATCAGGTCAGATCGATGTCGATGAAGCAGAAGCTGCCGAGAATCTCGAACTTCCAGGTGCTGATCTCTCTGGAGAACAACTCGCAGTTCGTGTTGTCCCTGTACAGGTCGATGAGTTTACATGCTCACGTTGTTTCTTGATTCATCACATTACTCAGTTGGCAAAGGGCGAAGGCGCTAAAGCTATCTGTAGAGAGTGCGCGTAAGTTCTTCTGCTCGCCGCGTACTGATAAGCCAGTACGGAGTCTGATCTCGTTCATCGTTGACTATTAACTTCACTCCACCTGAAATCCAAAATTTGATTGCGAGAAATGCTGAAGGGTCGGCATCTCGAGTGCGAAGCAAGCGCATCTGATCAGCGGTAAGTGAAATTACCTCACCGATATATGTACGCTCAATATGAGCTGGACCCACTCTCAATTCACTTTCATTTACGGAGATTTCACTTCGTGAAAAAAGCGCGATAAGAATGACCGCGAAAGTAGAGAGAGCTAGCGCGATTGCAGCAGCAGATGTATCAAAGGCAGCCCAAATGGCTACGACGAGAGAGATGAGTAGAAAGTAGATAAAGGCGATAAGCCATAGTGGGGGACGTATCACTTCTCTAAAACTCATAAGTCCTAGGCTATCGCGAGCTGTATCAAGTAACCTATCTACATGAGTCGCGTTGCAAGTACGACACCTCCCGAAGGCGCTTCGATTCCCGAGCGCCATCCGCTCTCTCCTGCAACCGGAACCCAAATTCCATCGCACTTCAAGCATTGCTTTGGTTGCGGCGAACTTCATCCAACCGGACTTCACCTTGTGGCACATGTCGGACAAGGAGCCGATATCACTGCGGAATTTGTTGTCACTGAAAATCATCAAGGTGCACCTGGCTTAGCTCATGGAGGATTGCTCTCTTTAGCTTTTGATGAAGCGCTCGGAAAATTGATGTGGTTGCTTCGCGCACCTGCCGTCACAGCTCGCCTTGAGACAGATTTTCTTAAACCCGTTCCCATCGGAACTCGACTTCACATCACTGCGCGCATCACTGGTCAGGTAAACCGCAAAGTTTATTCAGAGGCAGAAGGGCGCATTGGTGGACCAGATGGCGAAATCGCTGTTCGAGCCGCATCGCTCTTCGTCATTGTTCCCATGAAACACTTCCTTGAAAATGCTCCTGCTGAATATATGGAGGCAGTAAAGAAGAACCCTGAACTACTTTCATTTGTTGATCCAGAATTTGATATCAATCCATGAGCGATTTCCAAGTTCTCATTACTCGCTTAGATCCTGATCTCCCACTTCCGGGATACTCAAAGGGTGGAGATGCGGGTGCAGATATTGTCTCGCGTGTAGATATCACTCTTGCTCCGGGCGAACGAGCGCTCGTTCCAACGGGAATCTCAATCGCACTTCCCGATGGTTATGTTGCACTTGTCCATCCTCGGTCAGGTCTTGCAATCAAACATGGAGTAACTATGGTCAATGCACCCGGCACAGTTGATGCCGGCTACAGGGGCGAATTGCAGTGCATCATGATTAATCACGATCCCATTGAAAGTGTAACTTTTAAACGCGGTGACCGCATTGCTCAGTTGGTCTTTCAAAAAGTTGAACGCGCTGAATTTGTCGAAGTCTCTGAACTTCCAGGTTCAGGTCGTGGAGATGGTGGCTTTGGATCTACGGGGCGCCAATGACTCATACCTCTGATCGCGACAAAGTCTTAGCTGCATTCGGTGGCAAGAAAGGACTCATTGATTCCGGAATTCCATCAGTATTCTTTCTGATCACTCTTAACATCACAGATCATTTGCACAGTGCACTCTTTGCTTCGATTGCAATTTCAGCGCTCTTAACCATTATTCGTCTAGTTCGTCGGGACACAATCCAACACGCAATAAGTGGACTTATCGGAGTATTGATTTGTGCTTGGTTTGCTAATCGCACTGGAAACCCGAGCGATCTATATATTCCAAAATTACTCACAAATCTCGGTTATGGAACTGTTTATCTAATAGCCAATCTTGTTGGGTGGCCAGTGCTCGGTCTTCTTTTAGGCCCAATTGTTGGAGAAAATTTGACGTGGCGTAATCATCCTGAACGTAAGCGTGCTTACGTTCTTGCAAGTTGGCTATGGGTGGCAATGTTCTTTACACGTATAGCAGTGCAATATCCAATTTATCTCAGCGGTAATGTAAATTTGCTAGGTATGGTCAATCTGATTATGGGATACCCACTCTTTATCGCAACTGCATATGGGTCCTGGCTCGTGCTAAAGAATGCGCCACAAAGTATTAAAGGGTTATAAAGCAACCTTTAATTTGATCTTCAGCAGCAGCTGAAGCCACAAAGAGGAGTTCATCTCCAGCGATAAATACATCGCTGGGAGCAGGCGCAATCACACGTCCATCGCGAACAATTGCAGCAAGGGAAGCATCATCTGGAAGCTGAACCTCTTCGACGGTTTTTCCGATGCATGAAGATGAGTCTGGAAGTGTAAGTTCGACGAGGTTTGCTTGTCCTTTTCGGAATGAGAAGAGACGTACGACATCGCCAACGCTCACTGCTTCTTCTACAAGGGCAGAAATAATGCGAGGTGTAGATACAGCAACATCAACTCCCCATGATTGGTCGAAGAGCCACTCATTCTTCGGATGATTAATTCGTGCAACAACGCGGGGGACTCCGTATTCAGTTTTACCGAGTAGGGATGCGACAAGATTTACCTTGTCATCTCCAGTTGCTGCGACGAGAACCTGACATGAATTGAGCTGGGCATTGTCGAGAGAAGCGATTTCACAGGCATCAGCCATGAGCCATTCAGCATCAGGAACTGAATCAACTTTGAGCGCCTTTGGGTCGCGATCGATGAGAAGCACTTGATGTCCATTATCGAGAAGTTCGCGTGCAATAGCGCGACCAACATTTCCAGCACCAGCGATAGCGATTCTCATTCTTTATGCACCTGGCCCTTGAGTGAGGGCTTGCTCGGCAGTTGCCATTGCAGCATCACGAATAGTCATATGAACGAGATCTCCATCTTGAAGAACTGTGTGAGCCTCCGGGATGAGTCCTTCGCCGAGACGGGTAAGGAAGGCAACGCGAGCTTGCGTAGCATGTTCAAGTTCAGAGATTGGTCGCCCATACCAATTTAGATGAGGATGTACTTCAAGAAGTTGAACTGTGCCAGTTGCATCGCGCCATTCAGAACGCGCGCCTTCGGGTGCGATACGACGAAGAATCTGATCTGTCGCCCAGATTACGGTGGCAACTGTCGGGATACCGAGGCGCTGATAAATTTCCGCGCGACCTGGGTCATAGATGCGAGCCACAACATTTGTGACGCCAAAACTTTCGCGCGCAACGCGCGCCGCGAGAATATTCGAGTTATCGCCATTACTTACGGCAGCGAATGCATCCGCTCCTTCGATTCCAGCTTCAAGGAGAGTGTCGCGATCAAATCCGACGCCGACGATTGTGCGTCCTTTGAAATCTGTACCCAATCTTCTAAATGCATCTTTTGTCTGGTCGATGATGGCAACTGAGTGGCCAGCAGCTTCAAGCTCGATGGCGAGAGATGAACCAACGCGACCGCATCCCATAATCACTACATGCACGGGGATAACTTACTACTCTTCGCGCACTTTATCTCGACTAGGCTCTGCCATATGTCATCTGAAAAGAAGAACACCCTAGTAGTGGGGCAGAGAATTCTGGTGACAATAGAGAAAATAGCCCACGGCGGTCACTTCATCGCGCGTCATGATGGAGCAGTGATCTTCGTGCGTCACGCCATTCCAGGCGAAGAATGTGAGATTGAAATAACTAGTACTGGGTCTTCCTTTAACCGAGCAGATGTAGTCGAGGTAAAGAAGAACTCAACGGATCGCGTCAACGCTCCCTGCCGATTTGCACATCGAAATGGTTGCGGAGGATGCGACTTTCAACATATTTCTATTGCCCGTCAACGCGCTCTCAAATCCGACGTTATCCGCGAACAATTTGCGCGCATCGCAAAGATGGATATCACAGTAGACGTTGAAGAAGTCTCAGCTCCACTTGGTTGGCGTACACGGTGCACAGCAGTGACAACAAAGTCCGGAGCCCTTGGATTCTACAAAGCACGATCTCATTCGATAATTCCGGTTGATGATTGCAGAATTCTTATTCCTGAGATGGGGTACTCACAACTTTCGCAACGAGGCGCTAAAGGCGATCAACGCATCGAAATCTCTTATTCAAATACTGGAGAAAGGACAATCGCGACCGCCAACTCTCGAGATGAATCCCCATTTCGAATTACTGAAGGCAATGAAATTGCACATTACACAGTTGGGGATCGAACCCTTGAAGTAAGTCAGAAATCATTTTGGCAGAGCCATAAGGACGCACCGCGTGTATTAACTGATGCCGTACTGTCGTTAGCTGAACTTCGCGAAGGTGATCATGTACTCGACCTTTATGGTGGAGTAGGGCTCTTTACTGCATCTGCACTACCGTTGGTAGGCGAAAAAGGTTCAGTAGATATTGTTGAAGGTAGCAAGAGTGCAACTGCTGATGCGGCAAGAAACTTTAAGGATTTCACTAACGTGCGAATTCACACTGGCGATGTCGCACAGTTCATCACTCGATTCTCAACAGCTGATGTGATTATTCTCGACCCTCCTCGTGAGGGCGCTGGCAGAGATGTAATTTCTCACTGCGCAGGTCTCAAAGCTCGCTCGATTATCTACGTTGCATGCGACCCAGCAGCGCTTGCGAGAGATACTTCGTATCTTCAGAATTCCGGCTATCAACTCGTAACATTGCGCGCCTTTGACCTATTTCCCATGACGCATCACATTGAATCTATTGCGCTTTTTATGCCAAGTAAGGTATCTTGACGTCAAGATATTTCCCGCGAAAGAAGATAAGCGATGAGTAAGAATTCTCTTGGAACAAAGAAAAACCTCACAGTTGCCGGAAAAGATTTTGAAATATTTGATATTTCACAGGTAGCTCATGCAGCAGATCTTCCATTCTCTCTCAAAGTGCTTCTAGAAAATTTGCTTCGCACTGAAGATGGCGCAAATATCACTGCCGAACACATTAAGGCTTTGGCTGAATGGGATCCATCTGCCGAGCCAGATACAGAAATTCAATTCACGCCTGCGCGCGTTGTGATGCAGGACTTCACCGGTGTTCCTTGCGTCGTCGATCTAGCAACAATGCGCGAAGCAATTGTCGAACTTGGGGGAGATGCATCCAAGGTCAACCCGCTTGCCCCTGCCGAGCTTGTTATCGACCACTCTGTTATCGCTGATGTTTTCGGCACAAAGGATTCTTTTGAAAAGAATACGGATATCGAATACGAACGAAATCGTGAACGCTATCGCTTCCTTCGTTGGGGGCAAGGCGCATTTGATGAATTCAAAGTTGTTCCACCTGGAACTGGAATCGTTCACCAAGTAAATATTGAATACCTAGCTCGGGTAGTAATGACTCGCACAGTTGATGGAGTACTTCGCGCATACCCAGATACTGTGGTTGGTACCGATTCACATACAACTATGGTCAATGGACTCGGAGTACTAGGTTGGGGAGTCGGCGGAATCGAGGCAGAAGCTGCCCTTCTTGGTCAGTCAGTTTCGATGTTGATTCCACGCGTAGTTGGCTTCAAACTCTCAGGTGAACTCCCAGTCGGAACAACTGCGACAGATATGGCGCTCACAATCACCGAGATGCTTCGCAAGCATGGCGTTGTCGGCAAGTTCGTAGAATTTTATGGACCAGGTGTGGTTTCAGTACCAATGGCAAACCGCACAACAATTGGCAATATGTCTCCCGAATATGGTTCAACGTGTGCAATCTTCCCAATTGATGAAGA
>JBDKLT010000003.1:0-12848 GCA_039795495.1 Actinomycetota bacterium
AACAGCACGGCCGTGATCAGTTGCGCCCTCATGGGATTTTTCAAAGAGTAGTTCGCCATCTTTCACGATACCTACGATGGTGCGTGACGTTGATGTGTCAATTGCGAGAGAAATCGTCATAGCGAGAAGCCCTCCCATCGTTTTCCAATGGGAGTTACTGCTACTTCTCTCACATCATCTGTGCGATCAATGGATATTTCGAGACGTTCTTCGCTTAAGCGCGCAGATTCTTCGCCGCCCCATTCAATGACAGTCACCGCAGATTCTCGAGGTGAATCAAGATCTAAATCATCTAGATAGGCAGCTGCATTGCCACCTTCAAGGAGTCGGTAGGCATCGACGTGAATGAGTGGGAGTGGCGCCTTATGAATTCGCGAGATAACAAATGTCGGTGAGGTGACATCGTCAATTCCGAGGGCCTCGCCAATGCCTTGAACTAAGACAGTTTTACCTGCGCCGAGTGGCCCATTGAGAAGGATGAGATCCCCAGCTCGGCATTGTGAACCGATGCGCTTTCCGAGATCGTGCATCTCGGCTGCTGTAGCAATCTTCACTCAGGAAGGATAGTTGATGAGAGAAAAGAAGAAGGGCCCCAGTTTCCTGAGGCCCTTCTCTACTTACCTAATTACTGCTCGTTGTAGTACTTGAGCAGTGGAGCGCGGAAGTTCTTATCTACGCTGAGGTTTCCTGAACGACGTGCAGCTGTTGCAACTGCTCCGCCAGTTGGGAACTTGCCAGCTTTACCAGCTTGGACCATCAGCTTCGCAACAGTGAGGTAGTTCGCTGTTGTGAATGTGCAGTGGTTTGTTCCAGGAGCAGATGGTGTTGTAGCAATTGGAGCACCTGTTGAATCAAATGTTGTCCAGGCCTTTGGAGTTGTGCTCCATAGGACAACAAGATTCTTCTTTGGTGCCTGGTAGCTACGTGACTTTTTAGCTGATGCAATTGCAGCATCGCGCTCTGCAACGAGCTGTGCAGCATATGCGTCAACGATGCGCTGTGTTGCACCTGCAGGAGTAATTGGATCTGCAACGCCGGTCATCATGATTGTAGGGACGTTGATCTTTCCAACAGTTCCAGCCATCTTTGACATCTTTGCCATTGCATCAGCATTTCCCTTTGCACGTGGTGCATCTGGGTTTGCTGGGTTAAGCACTCCGAGCATTGCTGCAATTGCAGTGTTGCCTGAAAGAGCTGCGTTATAAATAACTGCTGAATCTTCAACACGTGCTGAGTAATCAGTCTTGGTGTTGTCGTAGACAGCGCCACCTGCTTGAAGTTCAACATCCTGTGTTGCAAGGATTGCAAGAACTGCAGCTGATGCAGCATTTTCTAGCACAGCAAGAGCTGGGCTGATTGCCAATGGGAATGACAACTTCAGAGCACCATCTGGACCCGAGATTGAGTCGAAGTGATCAGATTGTGTTGGAAGTCCCGCCATCAAACCAACGAGCAAGAGTGCAGAACGTGAAGGAACTCCTGCTGCTGCAAGAGCCTTACCTGAAGCACTTGAAGTTGTTGGCCAAGCACCTGTTGCCATTGAGCCCTTGAGGCTTCCAAGAACTGTCAGTACTTTGACGATATCGCCAATAGCTTCTGCATTACCGGCTGCTCCTGCTGAGTAATTTCCACCCTTAATTGATGGGTCGAAGAATGTCTTGATTCCCCAGAGCACATCGCCAGCTGCTGTGAGCTCTGCTGAGATGTTATCTGCCATACACATTGGTGCTACTGCACTAAAGAGTGTTGGGTACTTCTCAGCAAGTGTCTGAGTGATGATTCCACCAAGTGAAGATCCCCAACCAAGTACGTGAGAAGTTGTTGGGAACTGCTTCTTAAATGTATCAACGAGCTCAACATTTGTTGCGATAGCAGAATCGAGGTTCCAACCTTGGCGAGCAAAACCTGAACCCATGATCGCCATTCCATTACCTAGGAAGTAGCTAGCAAGAGTTGGGTTTCCGCCAGGAATTGGTTCTGGAGTATTGGTAACTGTGTATCCCTTAGGAACAGTTGGCAACATACCTGCAGGCAGGTCGATGTTGTAACGGTATCCGTGTGAGTAGAGAGCAACAGTTCCGTTGAAGTTTGCTGGAACCATCATGACGTATGGGGCGCCATCTGAAGTAGTTCCCTGACATGTCTGTACAGGAACCTTCTTATCGCAGAGAGGTCCAACAGCTGCTGCATGAACAGGAGCTGCTACGACAACAGCTGCGACGAGAGTTGCAGATGAAAGCGCCGCAATGATGCGTGACTTAGTTGATGAGATTCTCATTATTCTGGAAGTCCCTTCGCTGGCATTGCTGGACGCTTCCATGTTGATTTAACAACAGCGCCAGAGCCTGAATCGGTTGTGTAGAGGACGTACTTGCCATCTACTGGCTTTAGATCACCTGTTGGTGAGTACTTTCCAAACCAGTATCCGTTGTAACCAACGTGGCTTGTCTTTGAGTAGTTAAGCGGCACTAGTGCAGCTGATGCGAATGAAGCACCCTTTGCATCGATTGCGGCTAATAGAGATTTGCGAGTTGGGTTATTTCCAGCTGCCTTGATTGCCTGTGCTGCAACAAATGCAGTGTTCATTCCAACGAGAACGTTGTTATCAAATGCTGAACCAGGATAAGCCTTGGCATAGATATCTGAGAAGAGCTTTACGTACTCATCTGCTGTATCTGTTGTTGCTGGAGCAAATGAAGCACCTACTGCGTTATAGAGAACGGCTGCAGGAACTCCGAGAGTCTTAATAGTTGTCGCATCTCCACCAACAGATCCGAGGATCCACTGTGGTGCGTACTTGAGTGATGCAGCTACTCCGAGAGCAGTCGCTGTTGCACTTGATACACCAAAGAGGATGACAACATCTGCCTTAGCTGCAGAGAGCTTCTGAACCCATCCGGCAGCTGTTGCTGCGCTCTGTGAACCTGATGCGTAAGGAACCTTGACTGCAAACTTGATTCCTGATGATGCGAAGCCCTTAAGAGCATCGGTACCGAAATCGTCATCCTGATAGACAAGTCCTAGAGTCTTTCCTTCGAAGTTATCTTTGATGTACTCAGCCATGATCTTTGCTTCCATGATGTATGAAGGCAAGATTGCATACGTTGTTGGGTACTTCTTGACATCAGCGAATCCACTAAATCCTGTATTGACGAACATCACTGGGATGCCGCGACGAGCAGGGTTTACAGATGCTGCGACTGCCTTGTTATTAGCAGTACCGAGTGGAGAGATAAGAGCCATGACCTTGTCTTGCAAAATTAATTTATTTGTCTTGGCTACCGCTTGTGTTGGAACATACTGATCATCTTCAACCTTGAGAGTGATCTTGCGACCATTTACTCCACCATTAGCGTTGAGGTAATCAAAGTACGCCTTCATCGCACCTGGGATCTTGTTATATCCAGGTGATGCAGAGCCTGTCATTGGGATAGTAATTCCGAGTTTGATTTCGGTACTACTTACTCCTACTTCAGATGCTTGCGCAGGAATTGCTGTAGCTGTGAGAGCTGCGACTGCAAGCACCGCGCTTGCTGATAACAGCGCGCGACGATTCATTCGAGTCATGTCTTTCCTTCCATCGAGGGTTCTTACGTAGTTGAACGTAAGAAATTATTTTTTCACCCGATGTTCCCGACGTGCACGCATCTGTTCGACAGGCCCGTTAGGGACAAACAACACTGTCAAAATCAGTAACGTACTAACCAGTAAACCAGGCAAGTTATTGGTAACTGCCTCTGAAGAACCGAAGCGGCTTGCGACCGCCCCTGCAATGTCAGGGATAGCAACCAATGTCACTGCCCCAATCATTACCCCTCCGAGGGTGGTTACGCCAGAGAGAACCGCGCCTGTCAGCAAAGAAAATGAGAGGGCTAATGGGAAGGCAGAAGGTGACACCGTGCCGATCGTCATCGCTAAAAGCGCCCCTGAAAGACCAGCAAGACCTGCGCTAAGGGTAAATGCCAAGGTCTTATTGCGAGTGAGGTTGATTCCAGCTAACTCTGCTGCGACATCGTTACCGCGAACCGCTTTCCAGCTACGACCGTAACGAGATCTCATAACGTTTTGTAACCAAAAAATAGCAATTAGCGTTGCAAGGGATGCGATCCAGAAGAACCATTTATATTGAGTGAATTCTTCACCAAAGCTCAGTGGTGGAAATCCGACATCGAAGAGCAAACCTTGTTCGCCGCCGAGAACTGCAAATTGATTTGCAATCGATGGAAGTCCTACAGCAAGGGCCAATGTGGTTCCGGCTAAGTACGGTCCACTTAAGCGCGCTGCTGCTAATCCAAGAAGCGCACCAGCTGCAGCCGCAACAAGAATTGCAACGGCAAAGCAGATCCACACCGGAGCGTTGTAATGAATTCTCATCAGTGCTGCTGCATAACCACCAACTCCAAGGAGCGCTCCCTGTCCAAGTGAAACTTGTCCTGAATAACCGGTGAGCAAAATAATCGAAGCGATTCCAACGACATAAACAGCAACTGTTGCGCCTTGATACACACGGAGTTCATCAACAGCGCCACTGAGGAAATAGATAGCAATTCCAAGAAGAATAAAGATTGCAATTCGCACTCTATTAGAGAGTTTATGCACGGCGCCCCGCCTTTACTCCAATGATTCCTTGTGGGCGAATAAAGAGAACAAGGAGAAGTACAACAAATGGCGCAATAAAGAAGAGCGAGCCACTGATATACATAAGGACAAATGAAGTGACTAGGCCAAGAACTACTCCGCCGAGAACTGCGCCAACCAAACTATCGAGTCCACCAATAACTGCCGCAATAAATCCAGAGATAAGAAGGAGTGAAAATTCCATAGATTCAGGAGAGAAAGAGCCGTTGCCATTGGAAGTGAGTAAGAGACCTGCAACTGCCCCAGCAGCTCCCGAAAGAGCCCATCCAAGGGTTCGAACTAGATCAACTTTGACGCCGGCAAGACGTGCAATCTCAGGTGCATAGGCAGATGCGCGCAGAGCTAGGCCGATATTTGTCTTCTGGAAGAAGAGAGAGAAGATCAAAACAAGAACGGCAACCGAAGTAATAATCGCCAACTTCATCGGAGAGAAAACCAATGTGCTTGATCCAAGAGAGAAGCCAGTATTTGAAAGCGGAGGCTTAATAACCGCATCTTGGCCGCCCCAGATCATCGTGATAATCGCCTTTACTATTCCAAGTAATCCAAGAGTCGCGATGATTGGTGCAACGCTTGCAATCGGTCCAGAGCTTGTGTGCTTCAAAAGCAGGCGCATAAATGCAATTTCAATAAATGCACTCAGGGCAGCACCAGCAGCCATCGCCACAAAGAGTGCAATCCAATAATTATCAACGATTTGAAAAACTTGGTAGCCGATATATGTCGAAGCTAGCGCCAATCCGGCTTGTGCAAAGTTGATCACTCGAGTGGATCGCCACACTAGAACAATTGCCATAGCCATCAAGGCATAGATAGCTCCTGATGTAAGTCCGATAAGAATTGTGTTGAGTAACTGAATCATTAGTACCCCAAATATGCAGCGCGCACTGCAGGGTCGGCGATGAGATCGGAGGCGGATCCAGTTGCTGCAACTGAACCTAAGTTGAGAACAACCCCATTGTCAGCAATTTTGAGAGCGCCCATTGCATTCTGTTCAACCAAGACAACGGTGAGATCGAGTGAATCGACGATGCCACGAATTGTTTGGAAAATTTGTTCAATAACAAGCGGCGCCAAACCAAGTGATGGTTCGTCGAGAAGTAATAAACGTGGCTTCGACATCAGCGCACGCCCGATTGCGAGCATCTGACGTTCGCCACCAGAGAGAGTATCTGCGCGCTGTGAAAGTCGTTCGCCTAATCGTGGGAAGAGCTGAATTACCTGCTCTTTACTTTCTCCTGCTTCTTTCTTATTCCGTCTCCACAGCGCGCCGAGGTCGAGATTTTCTTCGACGGTAAGTTCTGCAACTACCGACTTACCTTCAGAGACATGTGAAACACCTTGGCGCACATGGCTTTCAGGTTTGCCATGAAGTAAGTCGTGGTCACCCCAATGAGCAGTTCCTGCAGTTGCCGTATTGAGCCCTGAAAGAGTGCGTAGGAGGGTTGATTTTCCTGCTCCATTAGCGCCAATTACCGCAGTGAGGGTGCGCGCCTGAACTGAAAAAGTGACGCCGCTAATTGCACGGATTGCACCGTGATCAACGACAAGATCTTTTACTACGAGGCTCATTTAGGCACCTGTTCCTAAATATGCCGCGATTACGGCTGGGTCCCGTCGAACAACTTCTGCCGAACCACTTGAAATGACTTCACCAAAATTAAGAACATAGAGGCGATCGCAGACTGACATCACGACATCCATATGGTGTTCGACAATCAGAACTGACATTTGTGCAGTGAGATTTCGAATCAAGCCGTTCATCCACTCAATATCTTGTGGACCTAACCCACCAGCAGGTTCGTCGAGCATTAAAACCTTTGGTTCGCTCACGAGCGCACGGGCGATAGCCACTCGTTTTGTATCTGGATATGAAAGAGTGCTTGCGCGCCGATCTGAGAGCGCGCCTGCATATACACGTTCGAGTGCAGTCATCGAACGCTCTACAAGTTCTGCTTCATCTTTTGTATTGCGACCAAAACTTGCTGAGATCAGACCAGTCTTTGCAAATTTCTGCGCACCAATCATGACATTTTCTAGGACAGTGAGATCAGGAAAGAGCCCCACACCCTGCAAAGTTCGCGCAATACCAAGTTCGGCTAATTCATCAGTACGTGGCCAAGATCGTTCTTGACCTTCAAAGGTGAAGGTGCCTGAATCTGGAGTAACGAGTCCACAAATCGCGTTAAAGAGAGTTGTCTTGCCTGCACCGTTGGGGCCGATAACTCCAACAACTTCATTGTGATTGAGTTCAAGGTAGACATCATGGACTGCGCGTAGGCCTCCGAATGAAACAGAGACAGCCTCGGCGGTGAGAAGTGAAGAGTTAGTAGACATGAGCTGAATAGATTCTAGGCACACGTGGTCCGATTCGGGTGACAATCTCGTAATTAATTGAACCCGACGCCGCTCCCCAATCGTCAGCTGTGAACTCTCCATGCGAACCGTTGCCAAAAATAACGACCCAATCGCCAGAGCGAGCCTTTGACTCCGACCCTAGGTCTACGACGAATTGATCCATAGAGACTCGACCGATAATTGGGGCTCGCTTTCCTGCATACCAGACGCCTGCTGCATGTGCGATGCGCGGGATTCCATCTGCATATCCCATAGCAACAACGCCAAGTTTTGTTTCTGTACTTGTTGATTCAGTTGCTCCATATCCCACAGGAGTATTGGCGGGCACATCTTTGACGAGATACATCGCTGCTCGAAGTTGCATGGCAGGACGAAGACCAAGTGATTGTGAAGAACCAAGTGTCTGCACATCAGGAGAGAGACCGTACATCGCAATTCCTGTGCGCACCATGTCAAAGGCGGCTGCTGAATTTTTTAACGTTGCTGCCGAATTTGAAAGATGGCGAATCACATTGGTGAAACCTAGAGAATGGAGGCGATCTACCATCTGATTAAAACGTGCAAGTTGATCAGTATTCTGCTTTTCACCAGGTTCGTCTGCTCTCGCAAAGTGAGAAAAAATTCCAACAATCTCAATGTTCTTTACATGCTCTGCATCAATCAGATCCCACTCAGATAGGAATCCCCCACGAGTCATTCCAGTATCAACTTCGAGGTGCACCTTTGCCTTTTTAGAAGTTGAAGCTTGTGAAATCTCTTGTAAGGCAGCAATCGATGCAGCTGCAATCTCAATATCGAGTTCGATCGCACGTGAATAATCTGAACCAGGTTGTACCAACCAAGCAAGGATGGGTGCATCGATTCCGGATTCGCGAAGCGTGATGGCTTCTTCGAGAAGAGCAACGCCTAGATAGTCAGCTCCAGCAGAAATGGCTGCTTTCGCAACAGGTACCAACCCATGTCCATATGCATCTGCTTTGACGACTGCAAGTAACTTGGTGCCTGCTCTCTTCTTCAAGAGCTCAACATTGTGCTTGATTGCGCTGAGATCAACGATTGCTTCAGCTCTCATCGTTCAATCACCACCATGGCTGATGCAATACCTGCATCATGAGATAGAGATAGATGTACCTGTGCTCCATCAATCAAATCTGCGATTTCGCCTCTGAAGAGAAAATCTGGTTTTCCATTGGGTTGATTGATGACTTCGGCATCATGCCAATGCAATCCATGTGCAGGGCTTAACGCCTTATAGAGAGCCTCTTTTGCTGCAAAGCGAGCTGCTAAAGATTGCGGAGATTTTGATTGCTCGGACAGCGTGAAAAGTTTTTCTCGAAGACCTGGGGTGCGCTCTAGAGATTCGGTAAATCGCGCAATATCTACGACATCGATGCCGACTCCATCAACCATGGTCGGCAGTCTATAAGCGGTTAGTGAAGTTGGCTATCAGATGGAAAGAATCTATCGATTGCAATAATTAAAACAAGGAGTGCTCCCCCTAGTAAAAGTCCTCCGAAGAGGTCTGAGAACCAGTGAGTATTACGAATAAGGGAAACTGCACAGACTGTAAATGCCAGCACACCAACTCCCGCGCTAGCTAATCGACCGTTATAGCGATCAACGTGTGCGTATCGATAAATTAAATATGCAATCACACCCCAGATGAGAATCGCATTGGAAGCATGGCCGCTTGGATATGACATCCCTCCTGCATGCAAAATATCTAGACCCATACGAGGCTTTGTGCGACCAAGTGCATACTTGAATGCTCCCACCACAGCGTTAAGCGCGAGGAAAGAGAGAATTCCTAAGTTAATTGGGCGCCACGTTTTAAATCTCTTTGAAATATAGAGCGCAACGATAAGCAAGGCGATTCCCGAAACACTTCGAAGTCCAAGATCATCAAGTCTACGAATAACGAAGTATGAGAATCCCGTGAACTTGGGGTGGTGGAGATTATTGAGTTCGCGATCTATTCGAACAAGAAAGCCGTCAGTAAGGACTATGTAGGTAGTAAATAGATATCCAGATAAAAGCCACGCAGACCAGTTGAGCGCTCGTCGCATTTGGCGCTGACGTTGATCGAGAACTGTAGGCATTCTTACTCGACTGTGACAGATTTTGCGAGATTGCGTGGTTGATCTACATCGGTGCCGCGAGCAACTGCGATTTCATAGGCAAATACCTGCAAAGGAACAGTGGCTAAGACTGGCTGGAATAGTGGTGAAGCAACAGGAATTCGAATCGTGTGCTCGGCGCCAATGACATCTGCACCTTCTGGGGCAATCACTATGACGCGCGCTCCGCGAGCCTTTACTTCTTGAATATTGCTCAACATTTTTTCATCGAGTGCATGTTCATCTGATGGAGGAAGAATTGCAATAACAGCTGTGCCTTCTTCAATGAGAGCGATTGGGCCATGCTTGAGCTCGCCACCGGCAAAGCCTTCGGCGTGGATATATGCCAGCTCCTTCAATTTCAACGCACCTTCGAGCGCTACTGGGTATTCGATACCGCGACCTAGGAATAAGACTGTGTTATTTGTTGCAAACTTACGAGTAAGCGCGCGAAGCGGTTCGACTGTTTCAAGAATTTGCTCGACCTTGCCAGGTAGTTCAAGCATTTGGTAATAAAAGTTCTTAACTTCGGCATCGGTGAGGACGCCGCGCACCTGCGCGAGCTTGAGTCCGATGAGATAGACAGCGACGATCTGGGTAAGGAAAGCCTTGGTAGAAGCAACCGCAATCTCTGGGCCTGCATGGGTGTAGAGCACTGCATCAGATTCGCGTGGAATGGTTGATGAGTTGGTATTGCATACTGCAAGAACTCGAGCTCCGGCAGCCTTTGCGTGGCGCACTGCCATGAGCAAATCCATTGTCTCGCCAGATTGAGAGATTGCAATGACGAGTGAATCTTTATCAATAATCGGATCGCGATAACGATATTCAGATGCAATCTCAACATCGACCGGTACTTTTGCCCATTTTTCGATTGCATATTTTGCAACCATGCCTGCGTGATATGCAGTACCGCATGCAATCACTGAGATTCGCTTAATGCCCTTGATCTCTTCATCGCTCATATGGAGTTCATCGAGAAGAATTTGATTGTTATCGCTTAAACGGCCAATAAGTGTGTCTGCGATTGCTTTGGGCTGATCGAAAATTTCTTTGAGCATGAAATGGGCGAAGCCACCTTTCTGCGCTGCAGCTGCATCCCAGGTAATTTCATACTCTTTGAGTGGCAGTGGCTTTCCATCGAGGTCGCAGATGGAAATGCCTTCAGGGCTAATAGTGACAACTTCATCTTGGCCAAGTTCGACTGCCCGCTTGGTGTAATCGATAAATGCAGCAACATCTGATGCAAGGAAGTTTTCTCCATCGCCGAGGCCAGCGACAAGCGGAGAATTTCGACGAACTCCCACAATTGTCTGTGGGGCATCAGCATGGATTGCAAGAAGGGTGAATGAGCCGCGAAGTTGCTTTACGGCAGCGCGCATTGCTGCTGTCAGGTCGCCGCCATATTCCTTACGCAGATCTGAAAGAAGATGTGCAACAGATTCAGTATCGGTCTCAGATGAAAAGGTGTGTCCGCGCTTTTGTAGCTCCGCTTTTAGTTCTGAGTAATTTTCAATAATTCCGTTGTGAATAACAGCTAACTTGCCTTCATTATCAAGATGGGGATGAGCATTGCGGTCGGTTGGTCCACCATGTGTTGCCCACCGGGTGTGGCCGATTCCTGAATGAACTGTTGGAAGATTTGCAGGGAGAGCGCCTTCGAGGTTGGCTAATTTACCTGCACGCTTTTCAACGAAGAGTGAGGAGTTTGTGCCGAGTGCGATTCCGGCGGAGTCGTAGCCACGATATTCGAGACGACGAAGACCTTCAACGATGGGAGTGAGCGCAGATTGTGGTCCTGTGTAACCCACGATTCCGCACACGAATTAGTTCTCCAGTTCTGCCTTAACTACAGCCGCAAGTGATGCTGCAATTTCTTGTGCAAGGTTATCACTCGAGGCTTCAACCATGACTCTAATCAGTGGCTCAGTCCCTGATGCTCGAAGAAGAACACGACCTTCGTCGCCTAAAGTGGATTCTGCCTTTGCAACAGCATCGGAAATTGCTTGTGAAGATGCGAGACGCTCTTTTGCAACATTGGAAACATTGATCAATACCTGCGGGAATCGCTTCATGGAAGCCGCGAGTTCAGTGAGCGATTTACCTGTGCGAACAACTTCTTGAGCAAGTTGTAGCGCTGTAAGAATTCCATCTCCCGTATTCGCAAATTCGCGCATGATGAGATGGCCAGATTGTTCGCCACCTAATGAGAAGTCGCCTTCAATCATCTTTTCGAGAACATAGCGATCGCCGACTGCCGTTGTAATAACGTCAATGCCAGCTTCCTTCATCGCATGCATAAAGCCGAGATTGCTCATGACAGTGCCGACGATTGTGTTTGATTTAAGCGCGCCACGTTCTTTAAATCCGCGGCCGAGAATCGTCATGATTGCATCGCCATCGATGACTTTGCCTTGCGCATCTACTGCAAGGCAACGATCTGCATCGCCATCGTGTGCGATACCGAAATCTGCACGTTCTGCAACAACTCGTGCCTGCAAATCTTCGAGATGAGTTGATCCACACTTATCATTGATATTCCACCCATCAGGTGAATGATGAATCGCAATAACCGTCGCACCAGCTTTTTCATATGCCTGTGGCCCAACAACGGAAGAAGCTCCATTTGCACAATCGACAACAATTTTTAAACCTTTGAGTGGAGTCGAGACTGAAGCAAGGAGGTGGTTGAGATAGCGAGCGCTTGCTGTTTCGTCGAATGTAATACGACCTACATCGCGACCAGTTGGTCGTGTCCATGGTTCGCCCATGCGCTTTTCAATCGCTGCTTCGATTGAATCATCGAGCTTTCCGCCACCGCGTGAAAATAATTTGATTCCGTTATCTGGCATTGGATTGTGAGATGCGGAGATCATGACGCCAAGATCCGCGCCAGTTTCAGCAACTAAGTATGCAATAGCAGGAGTAGGTAGAACTCCAACGCGAAAGACATCGATACCTGCGCTGGCAAGACCTGCGACAACTGCAGCTTCAAGGAATTCGCCAGAAGCGCGTGAGTCTTGACCAACAATCGCTTTGGGGCGCTTGCCCTTATTACTCGCTGATTCAACGAGGATATGCGCAGCAGCAACGGCTACATCGAGAGCTACTTCGGCTGTAAGTGTTTCGCTATTCGCTAAACCACGAATCCCGTCTGTTCCAAAGAGAGCCATTGAAAACTCCTTTTACAAGCGGAACAAACGGGATATCGAGATAAAAAATATTAACGCTTTGAGTACTGTGAACGCTTACGAGCCTTCTTAAGACCGTACTTCTTACGTTCGATAACACGTGCGTCACGGCTAAGGAATCCAGCTTTCTTAAGTGCTGGACGGTTAGCTTCTGTATCAATCTCGTTAAGTGAACGAGCAACACCGAGACGAAGTGCGCCAGCCTGACCTGAAACTCCACCACCGTTGATACGTGCAAATACATCGTATGTATTTTCTGCACCGACAGTGCGGAATGGTTCAGAGACGAGCTGTTGGTGAACCTTGTTTGGGAAATAAGCTTCGAGAGTCTTGCCGTTAACAACCCAACGACCTGTACCTGGTACGAGACGAACGCGAGCGATTGCTTCTTTACGGCGACCTGTTCCAGCACCTGGAGCTGTCACTGCCTTGCGGTTAGTTGCAGGTGCAGGTGTTGATGAAGAGTAAGAAGTAGGTGTCTCGTTCTCGTCGAGTTCGTTGAAAGTTGTATCTGACATATCTTCTTATCCCTTACTTAGCTACT
>JBDKLT010000004.1:0-10290 GCA_039795495.1 Actinomycetota bacterium
TGCCAAGCAACTTCGCTATTACCGAAGTCACGTCCCCGTAGCTCAGTGGATAGAGCAACCGCCTCCTAAGCGGTAGGTCGCAGGTTCAACTCCCGCCGGGGACACTCACCTAGTATGACGAAGTGAAAATCAGAGCGACTTTTTCAATAGTTATTACTGTCGCAACCACGATTCTTATCACTCCCAATACAGCAGATGCTCATTCAAAAAATGAAATCAGCATCAATGTTGTTGGAGATGTACATGGAGAAAGAGCTATTAAGCGTTCTGCACTTTCAAGTCTCAAGAAAGATTTAGCTGGTGCCGATCTCAATATCTTTAACTTAGAAACAGCAGTGACTGCACACGATGAAAAAGTTGAGAAGGCTTATAACTTCACAACAGATCTAGCTTTCCTTAAATCGCTACGTGGAATTGGATTTAACGTTGCGACAGTTGCAAATAATCACAGCTTTGATTTTGGTCCTCAAGGTTTTAGCGACACTCTCGTTAACCTCAAGCGTGCGGATATTTCATATGTGGGTGGGGGAGCAAACAGCAAAGATGCATATCGAGGTCGCATCTACACAATCAAAGGAAAACGAATCGGTGTGCTTGGTATTGCCAAAGTGAATGGCGGTCCCGATTCCATCGCTCTCAATAACCGAGCGGGAATTACAAATGGCTACGATGCACAATCAACTGAAAGTGCGATTACCAGAATCAAAGCTGCAAGTGACTTCGTCATTGTCTTGGCACATTGGGGAGAAGAAGGTTCGTTCTGCCCACGCAATTACGAAAAATCCAGCGCAACGAAGTGGCTCTCGCTAGGTGCCGATGTCATCGTAGGAGCGCATACCCATACTCTGCAGCCTGTCTCTTTTGCTCATAACAAGCTGGTCGCCTACTCGATGGGTAATTTCATCTTTTACTCATCAAAGATTGAAAACCGAACCACCGGAATTTTGAGATTGCGCATTAGCCAAACAGGGCGAATTCAGTATGAAATTGAACCGTACGTCATTAATAACCTGACAAAGGTGCCTGAAAAATCAAGCAAAGACAACGGTGCGATGACCAACAATAAAGATTCGGTCCTCGGCGTACAACTTAACTGCGCGAGCTAAAACCCTTCGTTCAATATCGCGACCAAGTGCAATCATCTCTTCGGGCGTTGCAGAGTGGTTAACGTGCGCAACATCTTGTTCGATGATTGGACCTTCATCTAGATCTGCTGTAACAAAGTGTGCAGTTGCTCCAATGATCTTTACGCCGCGGTCATGCGCTTGGTGATAAGGCTTGGCACCTTTAAATCCTGGCAAGAATGAGTGATGAATATTAATAATCTTTCCAGGCATCGCTGCGCAAAATTCTGAAGAGAGAATCTGCATATAACGCGCAAGTACAACAAAATCGATAGAAAGCTCTGCAATCTTTGCGAGCATTACTTTCTCTTGCTCTGTCTTATTCTGCGAATTAACTGGCAGATATAAGAATGGAATTCCGTGAGCTTCAACTAGCGACTTCAACTCCTCGCGGTTTGAGATAACAAGAGGAATTTCAATCGGCAATTCACCGAGCTCTAGGAGATACATCAGATCTCGCAAGCAATGACTCTCTTTAGTTACCAAAACAAGCGCCTTTGGCTTTTCAGCGGTAGGGCGGATGTGAAGCGAAGGTGAGAATTTTCCAAGTCCTTCATTGAGATTCTTCTGCGCAGCAGCAAGACCCTGCGAAGTTTCAAAGCGGGTTCGCATGACAAAGGTATTTGTTGCGTGATCGGTGAACTGCTGATTTTCAATGATATTTCCGCCGCAATTAAGAACGGCAGTAGTCATCGCATGAACGATCCCAGGCTGATCAGCACATTGCAGGGAAGCGATGAGATCCATTCCGATAGTTTAAAGGGAGCTAGTGCGTAATCGTAAATCGTTGCAATTTCGCCGGCGCCCACCAGTTGCGTTCGCCGAAGAGGCGCATCAAAGCCGGAACTAGCAGCGCGCGAACGATGGTTGCATCGAGGATGACAGCAAGGGCGACGCCAAACCCCATCGATTTAATCGAAGTAACGCCACTTGTAATGAAGGCAGCGAAGACAACTGCAAGAAGTACCGCAGCAGCAGTAATGATGCGAGCTGATCGCTGAAGACCAGTAGCTACCGATTCAATATTTGATTTACCGGCGAGATGTTCTTCGCGGATTCGTGAGAGTAAGAAGAGTTCGTAATCCATCGATAGACCAAAGACAACGACTGCGATGAGAATGACAATAGACGTATCGAGAGTTCCAGTTAACGTAAATGAACCCACGAGCCATTGCATGTGACCTTCGATAAATACCCAAGTCAATACACCCATCGTTGCACCCAATGAAAGTATGTTGAGTAGCACTGCTTTGATAGGCAAGATGATGGAACCTGTAAAGATAAAGATTAGAACCAGAACGCTCACAGTGATCCATGCAAGAGCCCATGGAAGTGTTGATGAAATTCCATCTTGAGAATCTGTGTAATCGGCTGCTACTCCACCTACCAGAGTTCCTTGCGGCGCATGAATAGCGCGGATCGCATGAATCAGACTCTGAGCTTCTGGAGTACGTGGCAACATCGTTTGAAATGCAATCAAACGAACATCATCACCAATTGTTTGAAGTGGAGCTACTGCGGTAACGCCTTTTACTGCACCAATCTTCTCGGCGTATCGCGCAATCTCATCAGTACGTTCGGCGCCATCAAAGATAACTATTTCTATGGGTGTACCTGTCTGACCAGGAAATCTCTCTGCCTGAAGAGCTGTTGCAATCGCCGCCTTATTGGATGCCGGCAACATGCGTGAATCACCTTGAGCAAATTTAATATTTTGAACAGGTGCGGCGAGAATTCCTAAGAGAATAAGTGAAAGAAGAACGACTGCAGTAGGACGTTTCATGACCAACCGAGCTGTCTCTGCCCAACGCCCATCTTCCTTCGGAGTGATTGCAGATTTTCTTATGACTCCCTTATCAATTTTGGTACCTACTAGCGCCAAGATTGGTGGAAGACCAAAGATCGCACCAACAACGGCAAGTGCAACGACAGATACACCTGCATAGCCAAAAGATTTCAAGAATGGAAGTGGGAAGAAGGTAAGTGAAACCATCGTGACAAGAACCGTGAGTCCTGAGTAGAAGACTGTCTTTCCAGCTGTAGCCATCGTTGTAACAACCGAATCTTCTACTGATTTACCGTGATGGATCTCTTCGCGGAAGCGATTGACCATCAGAAGCGCGTAATCGATTCCGAGTCCAAGTCCCATACCTGTTGTGAGGTTGAGTGCATATACCGATACATCAGTAAAGAGCGAGATTAAGTAGAGGATAAAGAATGCACCCAGGATTGCAGCAACGCCAACAATGAGAGGCATCGCTGATGCAGCGAGTGCTCCAAAGACAAATGCAAGCAAGATAAATGTGAGTGGAATTGAGATTCCTTCAGAGAGCTTGAGATCCTTGCCAATCTTTTCGGTAATCGCATTTCCAACAACGCCTACGCCCCCAGCATAAAGAGTGAGGCCATCAATTTTTCCGTCGTACTTCTTCTGAAAAATTTCACCAAGGCGTTGGCTCTGCGGTGTAAATGCTTCACCTTTGCCGTAGATCAAAATGAATGCAGCTTTCCCATCTGAAGATTTAAGAGTTGGTTCGCCACCAGAACTCCAGAATGAGAGCGTCTTTGTTACTCCTGACTCTGTCGCCATCTTCTTCTCAAGCGCTAAGCCTTTTTGAGCGATTGTTGGATCAGTGACAGGAGTTGAACCAGCATCGACAACAACGACAACCGCTGGATCTTGCACCTTTAAAACATCGCGTAAATATTCGTAGACCTTGTATGAATCGCTCTTCGGATTTGAATACCCGCCCGAATCTAATCTGTTGAAGACAAGAGAGCCGATTGTTCCTGCAAGGAGGATTCCAATAACAAAGAGAGCTACTGCGATTTTTCGGTACTTCACTAATACGTGACCAAGGCGCTCAAACATAGTTATAAGTATGTAGGATTGCCTAAGTGAGTTCGACTTGAGAAGTGTGAGGTGTAAGCGTGAGTAATGTGTTTCCCACAACAACTGATGACGAACGCGACCCTCGTGAAGATCAGAGCGAAGATCGACGTCGCGAAGAAGAAATCAAAGGCGATAAGCCGCCTCATCACGGTTAAATTTATTCAGAAGTTGATGCTGGTTTTGCAGCTGAATCAGTCTTATAAAAACCAGAACCCTTAAAGACAACGCCAACGGTTGAATACACCTTTCGAACTTCACCTTTGCATACAGGGCATTCAGTGAGCGGTGCATCTGAAAAAGATTGAAAAGCCTCGAAGGCATGGTCGCAGGCAGAGCATGCATATTGATATGTAGGCATAATCGACCTTTCTTCTTGTTAGCCAAATCTCTATGCCTAAGTCTAAAGAAGTGAGACGATAGGCGCGAATCCAGAGGGATTCTGAGCATGAAGATGGTTAATACAGAGGAGTATGTGGGCATGAAGAAGGCCAGCGTTATCGCATTGGTTATCGGAACTCTTTTCTTTTCACCGGTCAGTGCCTTTGCAAATACTCTCGTATCAACATCACCCATCTCTGGTTCTTCTCTCCAGAGCGCTCCAAGTGCAGTCACAATTACAACCGAGTTGCCTCTTATAGATGCCGGCAACGAAGTTACTGTTACAGATCCAACCGGCGCTCGAGTTGATGATGGCGCTCTCACGATTGATGGAGCAAATGCTGTTATCGGTTTGAAGCAGTTGGTAAAGACTGGAATTTACACAGTCAATTATTCGCTCCTTGCAGAGAACGATGTTCCACTTGTCGGGAAATTTACCTTTAACTTTGCAGAACCAACTGTCGTTGCAACAGTTGCGCCACAACCAACTAAATCACCTACCCCATCTGGAAATAATCTCGGAACAACAATATTTGTTCTTGGACTTCTCGCAGCTGCAATTGTTGTCACAGTTGCGCTCTCGATGTATGCACGAAAGCTTTATCGCGAACGATGAGAAATTTGTCAGCAAATCTGATTCAGGCTGACCCTTTGGTAAGTGCATTTGGGACGCTCAATACGTCAATCACATTCTTTGCAGCGCTCAGCGTTATCGGCGTACTACTTGCGCTAGGTTTCTTGCTTACTGAAGTAGGCGGTGCGCTTACTCCCAAGAACCTTCGTTTACTTTCACTTGCTAGGGGACTGGGAGCAATCTGGCTCATTACGAGCGCGCTGCAGATTGTCCTGACGCTTGCAAGCATTTTGGGAACTTCACTCGGTGATGCTCTCGACATTACGACTCTGAAATCATTTATCGGCCAAGTAGATCTCGGAAAGTTTCTTGCAGCTCAAACAATATTGATTGCCGTTGTCCTTATAGCTCTTGCCTTTATACGTACAGTCCTTGCCACAGTTATTTTTCTCGGAATTTCACTTCTAGCTTTGATTGCACCGGTATTCCAAAGCCATTCAGCAGCAAATGGTTCACACTCACTTGCTATTGGCTCTCTTGTAATCCACGTTGTTGCACTATCGCTCTGGGTTGGCGGAGTCTTTGCGATAGTTATTCTCGATGAAGAAGATCGGCAGGTAGCTCTTCCGAGATTTAGCAATCTTGCTCTGTGGGCAGCAATAGCTGTCGTACTGAGTGGCGTGGCTAATGCTTGGTCACGGCTTAACTTTGCAGGTGCTTGGAACTCTGGTTATGCGCGCATTGTCATTGCAAAGATAGTCCTGACTGCAATTCTGATTGCGATGGGATATCGCAATCGAAAAGCTCTTGCTCAGAGTGATAAATCTGGTTGGAACTTTTTAGCACGAGTGCTTCTTCTTGAAGCTCTCATTATGGGGCTCGTCGTTGCTCTTGGAAGTTGGTTATCGACGTCGCAACCACCAACACAGGGCGAAGTTCCATTTAGTCCAGCTCTAGCAATTGCTGGATTTAATACGCCGGCTGAACCAACGTTGGCGAGAGTTCTTACTCTCTATAACCCTGATGCGCTCATTATTGGATTACTCTTCATCGCGGTTGCGCTCTACATAAAGGGAGTTGCTGTTCTTAAAAAACGCGGCGATGCGTGGCCGGTCGGAAGAACAATTGCTTTTGCACTTGGAATCGCCTCACTAGATTTTGCAACAAGTGGTGGGCTCGGTGTTTATGCCCTCTTCTCATTTGAATATCACATGATCGCTCACATGGTCATTGGGATGCTTGCTCCCATTGGTTTAGTACTAGGTGCACCCATTACTTTGGCTCTTCGCACATTGCCGCAAGGACGTACCCCTGATGAACGGGGAGTCCGCGGAACACTTCTCGCCTTCTTGCACTCTCGATATTCGGTGATTCTGACAAATCCACTCAGCGCCTTAGCGCTCTTCGATGGATCACTCTTTGTTCTTTATTTCACCGATGTATTTGGCAATCTTATGCAATCGCATGTGGGCCATCTCTTTATGAATATTCACTTCTTACTTACGGGATTCCTCTTCTTCCATGTCATTATTGGAATTGATCCAAATCCCCGCAAGATTCCACACATTGTGCGAATAGTGATTCTCTTTGCTGCGATGAGTATTCATGCTTTCTTCGCCATTGCGCTGCTATCAACCACAACCCTGATTGATAAAGGTTATTACGGTTCTCTTAAAACTCCATGGTTGGGTGATTTGCTTGCGGATCAACATGCTGCAGGAGCTATTGCATGGGGAATGGGAGAAATCCCAATTATTCTTGCAATCATCGCAACTTTTATTCAATGGATGCGCGATGACTCTCGCGAAGCAAAGCGAATCGATCGCAATGAAGCTCGCATGGCGGCTATGGGAGAACCAGATGAACTCGCCCAATACAATAATTATCTAAGTAAATTGCAACGTCGCAATGAAAGTGAGAGCAGTGAATGAGCCTCGACAACATCTTTACCTTGCCAGCTGAATATAACGATCTCCGCGATTCAGTACGCTCGCTTGCAGAGAATGAAATTGCACCGCATGCTCACTCTGTAGATGCAGATCATCGCTATCCTCGCGAAGCACACAATGCGCTTGTAAAGGCTGGGCTATTTGCTGCCCATGTTCCTACTGAATTTGGTGGCGATGGCGCAGATGCGCTCGCAACTTGCATCATTATTGAAGAAGTTGCTCGCGTCTGTGCATCATCATCGCTTATTCCAGCAGTAAATAAATTGGGATCGCTCCCTCTCATTCTGGGTGGCAATACAGAACAGAAGAAGAAGTGGTTGCCGCTGTTAACAAAGGGAAGAGGATTTTCTTACTGCCTCTCTGAATCTGAAGCTGGTTCAGATGCATCATCTCTTAAGACAAAAGCCGAGCGAAAAGGCGATGCTTGGGTTATCAGTGGCAGCAAGAAGTGGATCTCTAACGCAGGCGAATCTGAGTTCTATACCGTGATCGCGCAGACAGACCCAACACTTGGATCAAAAGGAATAACTGCTTTTATCGTAGAAAAGTCAGATTCAGGAATCTCTTTCGGCGCACCTGAAAAGAAGATGGGATTTCGAGGTTCTCCCACTCGCGAGGTGTATTTCGATAATGTCACTATTGGCGATGATCGCCGTATTAGCGAAATCGGAAAAGGTTTTGCTCTCGCGATGGATACCCTCGACCACACTCGCGTTACTATCGCCGCGCAAGCGCTAGGAATCGCGCAAGGTGCACTTGATACCGCCAAGAAGTATTCACATGAACGTAAACAATTTGGAAAAGAGATCTTTGATTTCCAGGGGGTTCAATTTATGTTGGCAGATATGGCAGTTGCAGTCGAGACTGCACGTCAGATTACATATGCTGCTGCTGCAAAGAGCGAACGTGGTGATGGAGATCTGAAATTCTTCTCTGCTGCAAGTAAGACCTACGCAACAGATGTTGCAATGAAAGTGACGACGGATGCCGTGCAGGTACTGGGTGGCTACGGGTATGTTTCGGATTACCCAGTTGAGCGGATGATGCGCGATGCAAAACTCACTCAAATTTACGAAGGTACAAATCAAATTCAGCGCATTGTGATTGCGCGGAATCTTCCGTAACGTCTAAAGGTTAAATCTCAGAACTTCTTTTGGGGTTGCTGCAGCAAAGAGCGGGAAATCCCAAGGTTCGCGCGGAAGAGCTTCGCTGGTTAGTTCACCTTCATGAACCAAGCCAATTGACCATGCTGCAAGCTTCGGCAGTTCGCGATCGTAGTAACCGCCGCCTTGTCCTAATCGATAACCGCTGCGATCAATGCGAAGTGCTGGCACAACCACTAATTCAATCTTTCCGATATCGGCAAAGGTTTCACCTTTGGGTTCGAGGATCTTCTTCGTTTGCTGAAGGTTTTCTGAGTTTCCGTCCCACCGAACCCAATCGATTGCTTCGCCATGAATGCGTGGCAAGAGAACAGTTTTGCCTGCTGCAATCAGTGCTGCATTCAATCGATCAGTATCTGGCTCATCTCCATAAGACATATAACTTGCAATGACTTCTGACTTTTCAAATTCAGGGATAGTCGCTAAATACTCGAAGCTGTGCTCGATGTAATTTTCGTTACGTTCGAGGCGATACCGAGTACGAAGTGCTGACTTTTCGTCGCTAGTACCCATGTAAATCCCCTAGTAGTAAGTAATGTGCAAGTAAGGTTGGTGATTATGTCAGAACGTGTACGAGTAGACGAAGTCCTCACCTCTCTTCTCGAGCTCTGCCATCCGCTCGAAGCATTTGATATGCCGCTACTCGATGCACATGATGCAACTCTCGCGGAAGATATCTACGCGGGCGAGCGTCTGGTGATGAAAGCCGGAAGTCGCATTCGTTCAACTCAGATAGGACTCGCAGCTTCCATCGGACTCGATCATCTTCCAACTCGTCCGCATCCACGCGTTGTTGTTATCTCGGCTGGTCCAGATCTTGTTGAACCTGGAACTCCACTTAAGGCAGATGAAGAGTACGAAACTAATTCGTGGCTTCTGACAACAGCAGTGCGTGAAGTCGGTGCAGTCGCTTTCCGAGTCCACTCAATTCCCGATGATGAATCTCAATTGCAGAGCGTCATTGAGGATCAATTGGTACGTGCAGATCTCATTGTGATTAGCGGCGAACGCCATGACGATTCATTTGATCTCATCACTCGCACACTTGAAAAGATTGGTGAGATCACGACCGTTGATTTAGCTATCGAATCCAGTGGTCGCCATAATTACGGAACCATTGGCCCGGATAAGACTCCCGTTGTCACACTTCCGGGCGATCCAATCGCGGCGTACATCTCTTTCGAGTTATTAATTCGCCCAATGATTCGCACCATGCTTGGGACTGCAACGATTCATCGGCCATCAATCAAGGCGAAGCTTGAAAAACCACTGACATCGTCAGGTGGATATCGCTCTTATGTTCGCGCAGTGCTGAGCGAAGATGGAAAATCTGTTGTTCCACTGACATCTCAAGATGAACAAGCCACTTTGTCAGATGCCAATTGCTTTATCGCAGTCCCTGAAGGCGAGACAAATCTTTCTACAGGCGCTGATGTCACAGTTGTAGTACTCGAACGTCGCTACCTGTAAAGATTTCGACTATGTGGCGAACAGTTCTTACCGGGGACCACATCATTCTTCGCCCAGCCCGATATCGAGATCGCGCCAAATGGAATGCAGTCCGTGCTGAAAATCGCGATTGGTTATCGCCATGGGAAGCAACGCTTCCTCGGGTACCTGAAAATTCGCCTGCATTCCAAGGAGTAAGCCAGCGACCATCATTCTTTGAAATGGTTCGAGGTCTACATCGCGAAGCCCGCGCTGGCCGCTCATATTCATACTTCATCTGGAACGGCCCCAACCTCGTCGGTCAGATCACGATGGGAGGAGTTATGTATGGCGCACTTCGCGGCGCACATATTGGATATTGGATTGATCGAAATTATGCCAATCGCGGATTTACAACTCAGTCGGTAAAGCTAGTGACAGCATTTGCTTTCGCAGAGTTGGGACTTCATCGCATTGAGATAAATGTCAGACCCGAAAATGGTGCATCCTGCAGAGTGGCTGAGAAAGCTGGCTTCATTGCAGAGGGTGAAAGAAAGGCTTTTCTGCATATCGATGGCCAATGGCGAGACCATATTTGTTTCGTGAAGAACAACGAATTAATCGAATAAACCCCCTCGAAATCCACGGAGTTACGCGGGGCCGCCTCTAATCTTTACCCATCATGGCTTCAGGAATTATCTATCTAGCGATCATCGGCATGTGGGTTGCCTATTTTCTGCCTCGCTGGGTACATAACAAGAATGAATTCTCAGGCAAGAGC
>JBDKLT010000005.1:0-4575 GCA_039795495.1 Actinomycetota bacterium
ATTCGGCTTACTTCGAGAATAAGCAGTCGATTTTTACCCATGACGATTTAGTTGCGCTGGCACTCTCGGCGGGAATTGAGGAAGCGCTGGCTCGGGAGCTCTTGCTCTCCGATCGATTCGCAGATCAGGTCAACGAGGACCAAGACCTTGCCCGCCAACTTGGCGCCACTGGCGTGCCGTTCTATGTGATCGATATGAAGTTCGGCATCTCAGGCGCTCAGCCACAGGAGCACTTCGACTCCATCTTCACCACGCTCAACCAGTAGCTCGAAGGGTTATTTCACCCCGATTTGTCACCCGCTTAGGGGTGATTTTCTATCGTCACCTTGAGGGTGAATGCGAGAGGCTTCACCCATGTCGGGTGAGAAGAACAGTGGAGTAACGCTTTCGCGCACCCTCATCCCCACCCTCCCTACCGGCTATCTCTCTAGGCGCCACCTCTTTTCAAAGATCGACAACGAATCTGGTGGAACCACTTTTCTCATCGCACCCCCTGGCTATGGCAAAACCACCCTGGTCTCTGAATGGGCACAGAATCAGAAGAAGGGCGTTATTTGGCTGACGGTAACTAATGGCGACACAACCAATGAGATGTCGGCGATGTTGATTAATGCAACTCGCAGAGTTATTCCAGATTTTGGATCTTGGTTTGAAAAAGATCAACCAATGCGCGCAACTGATGTCGTCCGTCGTTGGGGAAATGATTTGATGCAAACTGGTCGAGAATTTGTTTTTGTTCTCGATAATTTGCGCAGTACTGAAAACGAAGATGTAGACATCGCAGTTAAGTTAATTGAACAGTTTCCCAACAATATTCACTTTGTTGCAATTCGCTCCGCAGAGATTGAAGGGATTTACAGAATATGTGCTTCACGCGGCCCGATCAAAGTCTTAACAACTCAAGATTTGCGTTTTACTGAAGAAGAATCTTCACAGTATGCAATCAATTCATCTCTGGAACTCAATCCAGAAGTTGAAACATTGTTGAAGGCGGGTGCGGGATGGCCGGCAGCGGTTGCTCTCCTTATTGCTCACCTTCAGGCGCATGGAACAACCAGTGATTTAGAGAAAATAATCAGCTCAAGTGTTGAGCCTTTAAGAGCTTTGGTGATGTTGGTGCTCGATGGCTTGGATCCGAAGATTTCAGATATCTGCGAACGACTTTCAATCCTGGAGATATTTACTCTCGAGCAAGCAGAATTGATTTTGGGTGAGATCTACAACTATGACCTTATTAGTTCAATTGCGCACCAAGGTGAGATTTTTGCGGCAATTCGAAACCCGGGAGAGGGATTTTCATTTTCACCTATGGTCCGCCAAGTTTTCCTTGAGAAACTTCGTACTCGCGGAAAACTCAAGAGCGAACTTCATCGAAAGATGATGGATTATTTTGAGAGCCGAGGCGAAGCAAGCTCCGCAATTGATCATGCCTTCCACATTGGCGATGAGGCAAAGGTCAGTGAACTCTTCCCTAATGCGGCACGAATTAAGCAGGCAAAGGGTAGAGGTGGCGACCTCATTCGTTGGGCGCCTATGGCGGGAATGTCTCCAATAGATGGAGAAGCGAAGAAGAGCACAGTACTCATTACAGGATATTTGGCTGACTTAAATTTCACCGCAGCTCAATCGGAGATTTCGCGACTTCAATTGTTGGCGGAAAGCGCACAAGGCAAAGAGTTTTTCTTGCAGTTTGTTGCAGCATCACAATGCTTTTCCTTGCTCAGCCTTGGAAACTTTCCAGCTCTCGAAGAAAATATTAAGCGAACAAAGGTTGCAAGTGCTGAGTGCTTCCTAGGTCCGGATGATCAAATCAATTTACTTCGCCTCTTAGCGACAAAACGTTATCTCTGGAATGAGGCAGATGGCGTTGAAGAGGTTTATTTCTTGGCTCAAGAACTTTGCAAGCAGACTACTCTCTCAACATCACATACTTTTTTGTTGGCTATTCAAGCTATGTATCTCCATCAGCGCGGCGAATACAGACGTGCTCATGAAATCGCAACGGTTGCTCTCGGGCAAATTCAGCGCAATGGCTTTGTCGGTAATCATGGCCCGCTTGATGTTACCTATGTGATGGCGCGGTGCCTGCTTGAATTCTCGCGCCCGCATGAGGCGATTTCATATTTCGAAAACATCAGAACAGTTGCCTATCAATGGAAGCAATGGCATTGGTACTTTGCTTGCGACGGTCACATCATGGAATTTATGACTTACAACGGCAAAGCTAAAGAAGCACTTGAGCGAATAAAAATAGCTCGAGATTTCGTAGGTACCTTTGACTCTAATAATCAACTGGGAATCTTTGTTGATTTAGCCGAAATGAATATTCGTCGAAACCTCAAAGATTTTGATCGCCTCGAAAAATTAGTGAATAGAACCCCAGATATTCGCCATGCGCGTCACTTCAAAATGGCTGTCGATGAGTTTCGAGGCCGTAAGAGCGTGATTGAGGATGCAAAAAAACTTCCAGAAAAAACTCCGAGAGACTTGATTTGGAAGTTTCTGAGTGACGCCTCGCTTAATATCGATAAAGAGAATATTGCGATGCCAGCGATGCAGAAGGCGCTAGAAGTTGGTTCTCAAGTAGGCGCAAAAGAAACTTTTCTGCGTCAACGCGATGAGATGGGAAACCTCATCATCCGTATTGCAAACGATTATCCGACTGTTTACAACGAAGAAATTGCCGCTGCCATGGCGGAACGAATGAAAGAGCGAGGAAGCAATATGAATGAAGGTCAAGCAAGTCTGACTAAACGTGAACTTGAGATTCTTCGCCAGCTATCCACTGGTCGTACCCTCACAGTAATCGCAGGGGAGTTGCACATCTCTCAAAACACCATGAAGACGCACCTGAAGAATCTCTATAAGAAGATGGGCGCAGATGGTCGCCATGATGCAGTGGATAAGGCGAAGGCGTCCTTCCTCATTTAGAGAATAGGGAATACTGGGGGCGTGTATGAAGCCCTGATTGAAACCCCTCGTCTCAAACTCCATCACATTCCAGTAGATGGCTTGATATCTCTCTATGATTCCAAAGAAGATTCATTGGCCATTGCTGGCCGAGATTTTTCAAATCCTCACAAGAATTTAGTGATTGATCCCGGGCCTTTGGGGTGGAGAGTTCCGCAAGTTAAAGAGGATCCAACAACAAATAAATGGTTTGTTCGTTTTATTGTGCTTAAAGATAATCGTGAAGTAATTGGCTCAATTAGTTTTCATGGCATACCTGATGAAAACGGCATGATGGAAATCGGATTAGGTGTTGAGGAAGCTTTCCGGGGTAACGGATATGCAAAAGAGGCATTACTCGGAATGTGGCGCTGGGTCTGCACTCAGCCGGGAGTGAAGACCCTTCGGTATACGGTCAGTCCTACTAATATCCCATCTGTCGCAATCATCAAAGGTTTTGCTTTCAATCACATCGGTCAGCAGATGGATGAGATTGATGGCCCAGAAGATATCTACGAGATGGATTGTGCAGAATTTATGAAGAAGTGGGGATCAATATGAACGACGAATTCGATGAAATCATCGGTGAGATTGATGATGAACTCGACCTCACTCTCTACGCCAACGCCGATGAATTGGCAGAGGAAGTAACTGCGCAGATACTTCTAGCGATTGAAAGCGGCCTACTTGCTCGCGGTGAATTTCATCTTGTGCTCACTGGCGGAACTCTGGGTGTTCAAATCTCACAGGCTCTTGTGGGTGCTTTTAATAGTGCACCCGAACTATATAAAGGTCTTCATATCTGGTTTAGTGATGAGCGCTTTGTCGAATTAGAAAGCGCAGAACGTAACGCTGCGCCGCTACATGGCACCCTAAAGAATTCGAATGTCATTGTTCACGAATCACTTGCACCGAATTCTCCTGCAACAATCGAGGATGCGGTCCTTGATTATGAGCAAGCGCTGGATGGAATCACCATAGATCTCAACATTCTCGGTGTCGGTCCTGATGGCCATGTCGCCTCGCTCTTTCCTGGAATTGCAGATTATGAAGATCGTCGAAATATCTTCGCAATCACAGATTCACCAAAACCGCCGGCAGTGCGCATTTCATTCACGATGAAGTTTCTTAACGAAGCTCGTGAGGTGTGGATTGTGGCGGCCGGGGAAAGTAAAGCGGAAGCAGTAGCCAAAATAATCGAGGGCGACTTATCGATTCCTGCAAGTTATGTGAGTGCGCAAGGGCGAACTCGCCTGATTGTCGACCAGGCTGCATTCTTCACTGAGTAGATTCATCCACTAGACTTTAGACATATTCGCAGCACCGTAATCGCACGGGGACCTCAATGGCGAGGGTCGTGCATAACGAAAAGGCAATCACTGATGAGCACAACTACCTTTGGCATGGTCGGACTTGGCCGCATGGGCGCAAATATCGTTCGCCGCCTCCACCGTCACGACATCACTTCAGTTGTATACGACGTATCACCTGACTCAGTGAAGGCGCTTGCTGCCGAAGGTTCAATCGGCGCAAACGATCTCGCGGATCTTGCATCAAAGCTCACCGCGCCTCGCACCGTCTGGGTGATGGTTCCTGCAGGTGTTACAGATTCAACAATCGCTGCGG
>JBDKLT010000006.1:0-3718 GCA_039795495.1 Actinomycetota bacterium
TGGATCAGGAAGCAGCGACCGAACAATTTGTCATCGCCTTCGGAAATAGTTACCCAGTTACCTCTGAACAAGCCCAAGCAGCGGTAGTTGCACATAGAGAGGCAATCTCCAAGTGGTTTTATGAGTGCTCTGTAGAGATGCAGAAAAACTTAGCGGTGATGTATATCGAAGACCATCGCTTTAAGGCGTATTACGATGGACGAGTCAGGGGACTGGCGCAATATGTCCACGATGCCATCATGGCTCAGTAAAGTCATTCACGAAGATCCTATTATTCGCAAGGTTTCACTTGCATCTTTGGTTGATCGTTTCGGTAATGGTTTATTAATTTCAATACTTGTCATTTACTTCTCATTTGTAGAAGGTCTCGGTCCAAGCAAGACCGCACTTGCGCTCTCAATTGGCGCTGCAGCAGGCCTCATCATGACGATTCCAGCAGGGCATGTTGTCGATCGTGTGGGACAGAGAAGCGTTGTTGTCCTCTCCATGATTATCAATGGCCTCGCAATACTAAGTCTGATCTTTGTCCATTCATTCATTTGGCTCACAATTTGTTTTGCAGCGGACTCGATATCTAATGTCTTTAGCCGCAACGCACAGTTAACTTTGATAGCTCGAGTGGGAGATAAGAAAGACCATGCTCGCAATCGTGCCTATACCCGTTCAGTAAACAACTTGGGAATTGGGCTAGGCAGCCTTGGCTCTGGGCTAGCTCTGGCGGTTAATTCGCCCTTTGGTTACAAGGTTGCAATCTTTGTCGATGCTTGCACTTTCATTTTTGGAGCGCTTATTTACCTGCGCGTTCCGCACTTTCCACCTACTTTGCAAGAGCGAGAGAAGTTTGACTGGAGCATCTTTAAAGACCATCGCTACATGGCTGCGACGTTCATGGCCTCCATCACCAATATTCAGTTTGTTGTTCAGAATATTGGAATACCAATTTGGATTGTTAAATACACCGATGCTCCACGTTGGTGGGTCTCAACGCTTTTGATTTTAAATACTGCTGCTGTCGTGCTTTTTCAGGTGAAGGTGAGTAAGCGATCTAAGCCGCTGAAGGAATCATCTCACCAATACTTACTCAGCGGATTCCTCTTGGCAGGTGCATGTCTCTTATACGCATCAGCAGAAGGTCCGTCGGCAAAGGTTGCTGCACTCTTACTCGTTGTCGGAATGGCGCTCCATGTCGTGGCTGAGCTATTGATTGCCATGATTCACTGGCAAATTTCTTTTGATCTCGCCGACCCTGCGCGCCAAGGTGCCTATTACGGCCTTTGGACTTTTGGTAACGGTCTTAGTGAAATTGTTGGACCAACTCTTGTTACCTTCGCACTAGTTTCGCTGGGTAAGCCTGGTTGGGCACTTCTTGCAATCATGTTCGTATTGAACGTAAGCCTTTACAAATTTATTGTGATGAGAGAGAAAAGTTAGGCTTTTCTTACAATAGATGACTTTAGATTCATAGGACCGAATCCATCGACCTTTGCTTCAATGTCATGATCGCCAGGGCCATCAACTAAACGAATGCCTCGAACTTTCGTTCCCACCTTAAGTGTGTTTGAACTTCCCTTGACTTTCATATCTTTGATGATCGTTACATCATCGCCATCGGTCAAAATATTTCCCGATGCATCCTTAATGACTCTTGCTGACTCAACTTCTTCATCTGCAGGGTTCCATTCGTGCGCGCACTCAGGGCAAACGAGGAGAGCTCCCATTTCGTATGAATATTCAGATTTGCATTCAGGACAAGGTGGAAGTTGATTGCTCATAAGTGCAGTCTAAACCCGTGCAGTCTGACGGATAAAATCGACAGTCAGTTTTGGAAAATTCCACATAATGACGTGTGCGCAATTCTCGACTTCAATCCACCTCGCGTGCTTAGGAGCAACTTCTTTTACCTGAGCAAGCGGTTGCGGCAAAGTACGATCGTTACTTCCGAAGATGATTGCGACTTCAACTTTTTCTGGGATTGATGTTTCTAACTTTCGACCGACCAGCCCGCGCCACAAAGGCATGTAACCTTTTGAGCGAGCCATTGCAATAACTGAATCTCTGCAACTTTCATAACTTAACTCGCGCCAAAGGTGAGTAATCTTTCGATAGCCGAGCGCCTTCAATGGTGGCAGGTGATAGGCAAGCGGCATAAAGAACTGCGAAATTTTCGCAAGTATTCGCGAATCAATACTTGCAGGAATCTTTCCGGTGGGACCTTCGACCCATAAACCCGCTGGCGCTAACGCGGTAACGCTTTTGACACTATCTGGATCTACATCAGCCATCTCGAGTGCAATCCATCCACCAAGTGAATTACCTGCAACGTGAAGTACTTCCACTCCGTGATCATTCTTAAGGTGGCCAAGAATCATCTCCGCTAAACGGCGAGGGGATAGGCCATCTTTTTCGGCGAGGGGAGCATCGCCATGACCTGGTAGATCAATTGCAAATACTCTGAAATCCTTCATGAGCTCTGGAACTAAGGTCTTCCAGATATTTCCGGCAGAGCCAAGGCCATGCACGAGCGCTAATGAAGGTTTACTCGGATCATCACCGAAGACTTTCGAGACGATGCTCATGCGGGAAGTATATGCAGGCTTTAGTTAACCGGCACTCCGATAACCATTGTGTAGTCATCCGACATTGGATCAAGCTGTGAATTGTAGATTTCAAGATGCGGAGCCGGACGCATCTCTTTTCCAGATGCAGCAACCTCTTCCATATATGCCTTCTGATATGAGGCAGCAATGTTGGAGATCGGGCCAGTATGAATCACCTGAAGATAATTACCTTCTGGAAGTTCAACACTCTCGAAACCGGCAGGAATTTCAGCGTTTGCATCAACAAGTGCTCCAGCAAAGTAATCCATTGGCTTGTCGATGTCCATGCTTGGAATCGTCGCGCCATAAAAGGTATTTGTCTGGGCTAATTCCAGGCCTGCAGATTTAGCAAAGAACTCTTGCCACGCGCTTGGAATCGCCTTTGGGTCATATTTTTCTGGATGAAATATTGTGAAAATTGAAGTACGAACTCCAACAATTTTGCCGCCTTCAATATGGATTGTGTTTGCCACCTAGAGTCCGTTCTTCTTTCTGAAATATGCGACCAGCGCATTCGCGTGACCGTGTCCCATCTCAAACTTTTCTTTCAGGTGAGAAACCTGTTCCATATGAGCGAGCTTGGATACTTTCTTAAGCTCTTTCATCCAATGCTCGATTGGCTTTCCATACTTCTTCTCAATTGAAGGGAAGTAGGACGCCGGTCCCATCACTTTTTTCTCTGCCATGAATGTATTGTAATTATTGAACGTGGGCTGGGTCCATCCAGAAGAGATCCCATACATGTCCGTCTAAATCTTCAAAACCCCAGCTGTACATGAATCCATGATCTTCTGGTTCGTTAACCTTTCGCCCGCCGGCAGCAAATGCTTTCTCCGCCAACGAAGTTACTTCTTCTTTTGATTCACATGACAGGGATAGGAGTACTTCAGTAGTGTCTGGTGCGGCGATCGGCTTTGAAATGAATCCCTTAAATTTTTCTTCTTCGCAGAGCATGGCAAAGATGTTGTTACCAATAATCATGCAAGTCGTATCTTCCGAAGTAAATTGCGGATTGAAAGTAAAGCCGAGTTGAGCGAAGAATTCGACGGAGCGCTTGAGATTCTTAATCGGCAAGTTGAGAAAAATTGCTGAGATCATTCTGTATTACCCCTTGAACTTTC
>JBDKLT010000007.1:0-3773 GCA_039795495.1 Actinomycetota bacterium
TGAATCCCATTACCTCGCGCCAAACTATTGCGAAACCGGCCAGTATCTATTGGACTTAGCCTGTGGCGCAGCGCATGGGCTTTGAACCCGGAGAGCTAGTACTTGAACTCGGTCGTGGGTCAGATAGCGATGACTCATTGCGTTCGTCGATCTCGGCAATTACAGGAACTGCTCTGATTGAAGATGAGACCAACGAAGTCGTCGATGCAGTTCTTATCTGGTGGCGCGATGGTGATGGCGATCTCGAAGATGAATTAGTTGATGCGCTCGCTTATCTTTCTGAGACCGGACCAATCTGGGTGCTTACTCCAAAGGCCGGACGTGATGGCCACGTTGAGCCCAGTGACATCCAAGATGCAGCTCCCAACGTTGGGCTCTCACAAACGTCAACGCTTGCCGTTGCACAAGATTGGAGTGCAACTCGTCTAGTCGCGAGGAAGACTGCTAAACGGTAAGAGTCTCAATGCGACAGCATCTGAGCTCTAAGATATTGTGTCGTTATGACTATTTCAATTGGCTCAGTTGCTCCAGATTTCGAACTTTCAGATCAGCACGGCAATAAAGTTTCACTCTCATCATTTAAGGGCAAGAAGAATGTCGTGCTTCTCTTTATTCCTTTTGCATTTACCGGAACATGCACCGGCGAACTCTGCGCAATGCGCGATGATCTCTCAGCTTTTCAGAATGAGAATGTAGAACTTCTGGCGGTCTCTTGCGATTCAATGTTTACACAGCGCGTATGGGCAGAGAAAGAGGGATACCAGTTCCCAGTTCTTGCAGACTTCTGGCCACATGGCGCAGTTGCTCAGGCATATGGAATCTTCGATGAAGCCCGTGGCTGTGCACTTCGCGGCACCTTTGTGATTGATAAAGAAGGTGTTGTTCGCTGGCAGGTTGTTAATGGCCTTGGCGATGCTCGCAGCAACGATGATTACAAGGCTGCGCTCGCCGCTCTCTAACAACTTTTCTTAAAGAAATTTATAAAGGCTTGATTGCAATGACTTCAACGCCACCAATGGAGTTGAGGACGCTGACTAAATCAGATGGATCGGTACCAGGGACTGCGACAGTAATATCGTCGTAGCCCTTACCGTCTTCTGCCTTAATCACTACTAATTCGCGAATATCGCATCCAGCAGCGCCAATAGCTGAAGCAATTGCTCCTAGTGAGCCTGGACGGTCTGGAAGCGAGATCTGCATTTGGAAGAGTGCCATGGGTTCAGTGTAGTATTCGCGAGCAGTACATAGCCGGGTGGCTAGCTCAGTGGTAGAGCGCCTCGTTTACACCGAGGATGTCGGGGGTTCGAAACCCTCGCCGCCCACAGGATTTTCGTACATCATGATTATGATTTGCTGGTGCAAACCCAAGGTAAAGCGATTCGCCAGCTTTTTCTTCTCCTTACCTCTTACCTCTATGCAATTTCGGCTCACTTGATTTCTGGTGGCGAAATTCTCGGAGCATCACCTCTTGCTCTTCAATTTGGTTGCATTGCTCTTGTACTTTTAATAGCTAAGAACGTAGAGCTCGAAGGTCCGACCCTTGCCCTCGTTGTTGCGTTAATTCAAAGTACTAGCCACTTTATTCTTGGTGGAAACTCATATACGAGCGAATTGAGCATGACATTTGCTCACTTAATCTCTGGTTTCGCGACATATTGGTTAGTTAAGTATTTCGATCTCGCTTGGAAATTATCGCTCGACGTTCTACGGAAAATATTCCTACCTAGTTTGCCTTCGTGGCGTGTTCCATCACGACCTCTTTACTTCGGCTTCAATGAGTACCGCATCCCGGAATGGCGGCTAAGGCTTATCAGTTCTCTGAAATACAGGGGACCGCCGCTTGGATTGGAAATTAACTATGCATCATGACTCATTTTTCCATATGCATTCAGCGCATATTTTTGAAACAGCAATTGTTCTTGTAGCTATTGCTGCCTGGTGGTACTTCACCAAGAAGCGCCGCTAACTTATTTATTTAAATTAGATTAGGAATTAAGAATGAAAAAAACTTTAGGTGTAATTGCCATGTCTGTAGCGCTCATTGGCGCATCAATCTTGCCGGCGTCTGCTCACGTCTCTGCTCAATCAAAGGGCTATACATTGGTAGCTGGTCAATCCAGTCGCCTCTGGCTATCACTTGGCCATGGGTGTACATACAACAACACAAAATATCCAACGAGCGTTTTCCAGGTTGTTGTTCCAGCGGCTGCTGGTAAGCCAACTCCAGAATTCCACTATGGATTTAAGACCAGCGTTGTAGCAAGCTCACAAGTGGATGCAAAGAATGCCCCACTTAACTACACAGTTACATGGACCGCTAAAACAATTGGACACGCAATTGATGATGGAACTTTCTATGACTTCGGATTGAAGCTTTCATGGAATGCAACTCCTCAGACGATTGCTTTCCCTACAACTCAAATCTGCTATGCCCCTGGCAAGAAGCCTCTTTACTTGCAGTGGATCATCACAGATGGATCAACAAAGGCAGCTACAGCTGACACTGAATATGGACCAGCTCCATCAGTAACCACTATCGCTGCGCCAGCGACTAAGTAGAAATGGAGAGCCCCTGGCTGTATTTGCAGCCAGGGGCAAACCTCACAATGAAAAGAATATTAATAGCAGCATTCTTAGTGCTTTTGACATTTGGTAATACAAATCCTGCAAGTGCGCATGCGCAACTTACTGGTAGCAATCCCGGTGTCAATAAAATCATCAAAACGCTGCCTGAATTTGTTTGGGTTGAATTCGATGGAGATTTGATGACCTTCGGTGATAAGAATCCGAATGTAATTACAGTTCTAGATTTTAAGAAGAAACGTGTCGATAGTGGAGGGTCATTAGTTGGTGGTGCTCGACTATCAACTAAGTTAAAACCTAGTTTAAAGGCAGGTCGCTATCAGGTGAGCTATCGAGTGGTCTCTGAAGATGGACACCCGGTCTCTGGAAATTACTACTTCACCTATAAGCCTTAACTGCGCTTGGTTTTGAAACTTTCCAGTTGCATTTCTTTAAATCTCATCACAGTAATTTCGGCTTGAATTCGGACTTCTTCTCTATCTGACTTTGCTGCTTCGGTAAGTGGCTCAACGATAGCCTCACCGATGGCACAAAGAAATCTTGTAAGTCCGAACTGTGTATCTGAATCTCCGCGACCTAATTGTGTAACTAGTTTGCGTACCAGTTCAGGCTTATCTTCCTCAGGAACCAAAACGGAAGCTGCTCTCCACGATGTGGAAGCAACAGAGTCATCTGCATCGAAAAGTAATTCATTGGTGATGAGCGGGTAATTCTTCTTATCTCCGATTTTGCTCAAGGTATGTACAGCCTGGCTGCGTGCTTGAGGAAAAGGTGATTTCAGTTCCGTGATGAGATGTTGCACCACTGCCGCACGATTGTGTCGCATCAGCGCCCATGAAAGGGTGTCACGGACAAAGAAGTCAGTTTCGTGCGAACACTGCTGAATAAGTATTTCGATGTAGTGATCTTCAGGATATGTACCAGCGGCTAGTGCTGTCTTTAAGCGAACCGATTGATCGGGCGATTTCAGAAGTGCTTCTAAGGTCGCCATGCGAAAAAGGTATCAGTCAATGTTGTTTCGAACATATCGTTCGGATAAAGTTGGAATATGCGCTTCATAATCTTTGTTATTGATGGTCCTAATAATCCAGCCAACGCTGACGAGATGAAGCATATTGATGCCTTCAATGAGAAGCTTCAAAACAATGGTCATTGGATTACCGCCGCAGGAATTCAGCCAGGCGCAAAAG
>JBDKLT010000008.1:0-16531 GCA_039795495.1 Actinomycetota bacterium
ATCTTCGTCGCACGACCGCTTCCGCATCGTCGGAGGCTGCCGTCTCAAAGGCGAAGTCACTATCACTGGCGCGAAGAATTCAGTTCTTAAGTTGATGGCTGCATCCCTCTTGGCTGTCGGCAAGACGACGATTCGCAATGTCCCAGATATTGCCGATGTCGACATCATGGCCGATCTCCTTACTCGCCTGGGTTGCACTGTTCATCGCGAAACTTCGGTTGTCACCATCGATGTTCCTGCTGCCCCACTTCATCGAGCCGACTACGACCTTGTACGAAAGATGCGGGCATCTATCAATGTCCTTGGTCCGCTCGTTGCACGTGTTGGTCAAGCAGAAGTAGCTCTTCCTGGAGGAGATGCAATCGGTTCTCGGGGGTTAGATTTTCATATCAAAGGTCTTGAATCACTTGGCGCTAAGGCACATGTTGAACATGGTTATGTCATCGCTGAAGCACCGAATGGCTTAACCGGTACAGCAATCGAATTAGATTTTCCATCAGTCGGTGCAACAGAAAATCTCATGACTGCTGCTGTGTTGGCTAAAGGTGTGACAACGATTGACAATGCTGCGCGTGAACCAGATCTTGTTGATCTCGGTGAATTTCTTATTGCCATGGGAGCAGAGATTGAAGGTCTTGGTTCTCCTACAATCAAAATTACTGGCGTCTCAGAGTTAAAACCTGCTGATCACATTACGATCACCGATCGCATCATTGCTGGCACATGGGCATTTGCTGCTGCAATGACTCAAGGAGATATCACCATCCACGGTGGACGTGCAGACCACATGGAGGTCATGCTCGAAAAGATTTCATCTGCTGGCGCGATCGTGACATCAACCCCTGATGGAATTCGAGTTCAGATGAATCAACGCCCCAAGGCCATCGATGTTGCAACTCTTCCCTATCCGGGATTTGCCACTGATTTACTCCCTTTTATTATCGGGATGAATTCAGTTGCTGAAGGCCATTCAATAGTTACTGAAAATGTCTTTGAATCACGCTTTATGTTCGTCAACGAACTGATGCGATTAGGGGCACAGATCACTGTCGATGGCCACCATGCATCCATCGATGGAATTCCACAGCTATCAGGTGCTCCTGTTGAAGCTACAGATATTCGCGCAGGTGCAGGTCTTGTCTTAGCTGCACTTGTTGCAGATGGTGAAACTACCGTCGATGGTGCGTTCCATATCGACCGTGGTTATCCGCGGTTTGCTGAAGATTTACAGGCCCTTGGTGCGAAAGTTACTCGAGAATAGTTTTTCACCTTTTTGAAACGCTTTGACATAGGATTCTGAAATGAGCCATCTCCGCGTTGCTGTTATAGGTGCAGGCGCCATGGGCGCTGATCACATCATTAGAGTAAATACTCGTACAGCTGGTGCAATCGTCACTGGAATCATCGATCACGATGCAGCCAAAGCAGCGGCGGCTCTTAAAGATGCACCTGCTGCCAAAATCTTTGATTCGGTTGCAAGTGCAATCGCTAGCGGCGAAGTTGATGCCTTTCTCATTGCAACTCCCGGTGATTTTCACGAAGCAGATCTACTTCCAATTCTTGCTGCTGGCATGCCTGTCTTCTGCGAAAAGCCTTTAACGACCTCGGTTGAATCAGCTCTACGAATCTGTGCGGCCGAAGAAGCGACAGGAAAACATCTGATTCAAGTTGGTTATCACCGTCGTTTTGACGAAGGCTATCTATCTCTCAAAGAGCAGATTGAAGCAAAAACAATGGGTGAGCTCTTGATCCTTCATTGCACACATAGAAATCCACGTGTTCCAGATTGGTATGCAAGCCCTATGTTGATCGCTGACTCTGTCTCTCACGAGTTCGACATTGTGCGCTTCTTGACCGGTTCTCCGATTGCCTCTGTAGAAGTGAAGAATCTGAAGCGAAATAGCCTGGCTCCAGAGCGGTTGCAAGAACCAATACTTGTCATTCTTCGCACCGAATCTGGAGTTACTGCAGTCGTTGAAATGAATGTATCTATTCAATTTGGATATCAAGTAATAACTGAAGCCGTCTTTGAAAGTGGCGTCTCTGAAATCGGTCGTACTCAATCGATGACAACCTGGAGCGCCGGAACTATCTCCCAACCAGAGCACACGTGGTACATCCCGCGCTTTGCTGCTGCATATGACCAAGAGATTCAGAGTTGGGTAGATGCTGCACGTGCAGGAACTATCTCTGGTGCAAGTGCATGGGATGGATATATGTCAGTGGCATGCGTAAAGGCAGGGCTGGCATCTCAACTTTCAGGAGAGGTCACATCTCCTAGCTATCTGCCTCGCCCTGCCTTTTACAGTTAAGCGAAGGGTCGGTTAGAAACCTTCTGCTTCGAGCTCCTTCAGTACAGAGCGAAGATATTCAACGCTCTCTTTTGCTTGAAGGAATGGGCCAGCACCAGGTGCTGGCTCTTCGAAGATCGCGAGATCTTGTTCGAGAACAAACCAACCTGTGTATCCATACTTCACAAGGCTGCGAACGATCTCGCGAATCTGCGCATCACCCTTACCGAGTGGTGTGTAGAGATTGCTTGTTACACCTTCATAGTAAGTAATTTCATGCGAGCGTACCTTTGCTGCAACGGATTCGTTGACATCTTTAAGGTGTGAATGTGCAACACGCTCTGGATACTTTTCAGCGAATTCAGCTGGATTGGTTCCACCGATATACATATGACCTGTATCAAGACAGAACATGATCTTTGAGCCATTAAGTACGCGCATGACATGGTCATAGGTTTCAACCATGGTGCCAACGTGTGGATGAAGTACAGTCTTTACGCCTACTTTGGCCGCTGTCTCTTGAATGCGATCAAGGTTGGTAAAGAGGATGTTCCATTCAGCATCTGAAAGAACTGGTAGCGCTTCGTCGTAACCGACAATTCCTGAGTTTGCTGCAAGAACTAGAACGTTTGCACCAGTTGCAACATATGCCTTGAGCTCTTCTTCAACTGCTGGAAGTGGATCATGATCTGCCTTATGGAGTACAACAGGGAAGAATCCACCAGTTGCAGACATTGAGTGTTCTTTCATAATTGATGCGCGGATAGCAGGATCCATAGGCAAGAAACCTGCAGGACCAAACTCCGTAGCGCTAAAGCCAAGTTGGCTCATCTCTTTAAGTACGCGCTCTGGTGACATCTGATGTCCCCAGCCTGGTACTTCTACAACGCCCCAAGAAATTGGCGCTGCTGCGATCTTTGCATCTTTTGCACTCATAAAGTGCTCCTATTCTGATTTCTTCTGTATCTGTTGGAGTTGTGACAATGCAATTGCATTAACAAGTGCATCTGGTTCTTGTCCATCAAGGACAGCGCGAACGGCTCGGGCTGCATCGATGAAAGTTGCTTCTGTTGCTTTGACTGTTAAACCCATGACATGTGGGGTAAGCAGTACATTTTCATGATCAAAGATTGGGTGATGAACAGGTGGTTCTGGATCAAAGACATCAAGACCGAGACCGCCTAATTTTCCAATATTTAAAGCGGCAAAGGCAGCGTCGAGATCGATAAGAGCACCGCGGCTGCAATTGACCAGTACAGCTCCATCTTTCATGGTGGCTATTGTTGAAGTATTAATGAGATTTCTATTCTGATCAGTCAGCGGCATATGTAATGTGAGTACATCCGATGTGCGCATAACCTCTGCAATATCTGCCGATATATACGGGCTTGGGATGGTCACAAAAGGGTCGTAGGCAAGCACTTTCATGCCAAAGGCAGATGCTAGATGTGCCACTCGAGAACCAATGCGGCCGAAACCAAGGATGCCAATGGTTGCACCTTCGAGATCTCCCACAGAGTAACGAGTACGCTCGGCGAATTTTCCAGATGCTACGAGCGAATGCAGCGGTGCTAAACGTTTTACAAGATGCAAGATATGGGCCATCACACCTTCGGCGACTGCTTGCGAATTGCTGCCGGGTGTAATGGCAACAGCAATTCCACGTGCATCTGCTGTTGCCACATCGACCAAGTCATAACCAACGCCAGTGCGTGCAACGACCTTGAGGTTGGGCATTGCATCCATGGCAGCTTTATCCACTACATATGCGGCTCGGACTATTGCACCAACTGCATTACGTAAATCATCAGCAGTGGGTTCTGAGATAAAGGAGATGCCAGAACCCAGCACTGGTTGAACAGTGTCGGGTGTGACAGGACCTAGTCCCACAACAATCTGCTGAGTCATATTTTTTACTCGTTACCTAATCGCTGCCGTAGTTCCAGAAACTGGAGCGATATCAATCCACTGTCCGCTTTCGGCAGATTTTTCGATTGCTGAAACTACGCGTGCTGCAGCAACTGCATCGTGGATATTTGAATTGGTAGAAGCGATGCCAAGATAATTTTCAATGAACTTGCGGCACTCGATGACCTTGAGGTCGTCGTACCCCATTGATGTTCCAGCTCCTGGTAAGAACTTACCGAAGTCACCCATATTTGGATTAGCCATGACTCGCTGATATCCAAGGTGATCGCCTTTACGACCGATGGCGATATCGATCTCGTTCATACGTTCGAAATCCCACTTGATTGAACCTTCGGTACCGTAGATTTCGAAGTTATAACTAGCGCGAGGACCCACTGCAACACGTGATGCTTCGATAGTACCTACAGCGCCTGCCGCTACAGCGTTATCGGCAAAACGAATCATTGCAGCGCCATAATCTTCATTCTCTACAGGCTTCTTCTCTCCACCTTCGATGACATCAAAGTGAGTACCAGAGCCCATCTGCAAGACAGGGCGCTCTGTGATGATTGTCTTCGTCATTCCATTAACAGATGCAATTGGGCCGACGAGATAGTGAACTAAATCAGCAAGGTGGCCCATGAGGTCACCGAGAACTCCGCTTCCTGCATATTCGCGGATGAAGCGCCATGAAAGTGCCCCGTTTGGTTCAGATGAATAGTCAGCGAAGAAAACTCCACGGATATTGGTAATTCGACCAAGCGCGCCTGACTCGATCAACTTTTTTGCATGTTCAACCGTTGGAGCATGGCGGTAGTTAAATCCGATTGTGTTGCTCACCTTTGCAGTTTTTGTTGCAGCTTCAACAGATTCAGTCTCTGCAGCCCCGCGCCCTACAGGCTTTTCGATCCAATATGCCTTGCCTGCTTTAGCAGCTGCGATTCCAATTTCAGCATGGAGAAAGTTTGGGGCGCAGATAGAAACTACATCGACCTCTGGATCATTTAAGACATCGCGATAATCAAGTGTTGACTTCTCATATCCCAAAACATCGCGAGCATAATCAGCACGCTCTTGAACATTGTCGGCAGCAATAACCAAACGAGTCTTTACATTGAGCTCGGGATATACAACAGGAAGTGCTGCAAATGCACGGGAGTGAACTTTGCCCATCCAGCCGACGCTGATAAGTCCAACACCGATAGTTTTCTTCTCTGCTGACATTATGAGCGCTCCTTGACTTGTGTGATGATTGAAGTGATTGCTGACGATAAAATTGTTGAATCTGAACCAATGGCGATAAATTCAAAACCTCGGTTACGCAAATCAATTGCAGCGGTTGCATCAGCTGCCAAGATTCCAGCTACCTTGCCGTGTGCCTTTGCCGCAGCTATCACGCGCGCTGTGGCCTCTATAAATAAAGGGTTTGAGAAGTCACGTGGGATTCCAAGAGCGAAGCTGAGGTCGAGCGGTCCGACGAAGAGAACATCGACTCCATCAACTGCGGCAATGTTGTCGATATCTTCGAGAGCGGATTTGCTCTCGATTTGAATAATGCATGCTGCGCTACGACCTGCTTGGAGAGTAGAAAGATCTTTCCCCCACGCTGCAGAGCGGTTATATGTAGCAACGCCGCGTTTGCCATGCGGCGGGTAGCTCATATAGGTAACTGCCTCACGGACATCATCGGCGTTTGCAATCTGCGGAATCATGACTCCCGCGGCACCAGCATCGAGTGCGCGACCAATACGGATTCGTGAGAGCGATTCAACACGAACAAGGGTTGATACTCCGTAAGCGCGCGCAGCAACAACCGTAGTGCCTATTTCGCCTTCAGTTGATGCTCCATGTTCGAGATCGAGGAGTACCCAATCAACTCCTGCCAAAGATGCAATCTCTGCAGAAAGTGGCGTTGCAAGACCAAGAAAAGTTCCATAAGTCTGGCGACGAAGATCAAGAGTAGTCATTATGCATGCCAACGCTGGGTAGTTAGGCCGTCTTCATAATCTTTACGGATTGCAGCAACCCATGGCTGAGTTGAAACTTCTGCAGGTGCAACATCCCACCAGACATTGGATGCAGGAAGGTTTGCATGCTGAATTGTTGGAACCACGATAACGACTGGACCTGCTGCGTTACGAGTATCTGCAAATGCCTTACGAACTTCATCTGCAGTAGTCGCATAGATCGCCTGCGCTCCCATGCCTTCTGCCATCTTGATCAAATCAATCTTGAGGTAATCACCTTCTAGTCGTGGTGCTTTGCCGCCCTTTTCTGCTGCTTCTGTAACTGTTGGACCATCTTGGCGATATCTAAATTCATTACCGAAGTGATTTCCTGAACGCCACATCTGTAGACGACGAATCACCTGATATCCGTGGTTTTCAGAGATAACTACAGTCATTGGAAGGCCTTCTTGGCAGGCTGTAACAAGTTCAGTCGGAGCCATCACAAATGTTCCATCACCGATAAAGACTGTGACGCGCTTTGAAGTATCAGGTGTTGCAAGGCGAACACCCATACCTGCAGGAATTTCATATCCCATGCATGAGAAACCGAATTCGAGGTGAACAAACTTTCCGTTTGTTGCATCCCATGCCTTCTGAATATCTCCAGGTGCTCCACCTGCTGCAGCGATGATTGTGTCGCCTGACTTGTGGGCTTCATTCATAAGACCAATGAGTTGACCCTGAGTAAGAACTGCATTTGTATCTGGTGAATCTGCAACCTGCTTCTTATCAAAGATCACATCTGGGTTGATAGCTGCAGCAAGATCTTTAGACCACTGGGCAACTGCAGTATTAATTGATTGTGACCATTCTGCTGGAATTTGATAGCCAGCAACTGCTTCGCGAAGCGCGGTAAGTGAGAGCTTGGCATCGCCGAGAATTGCTGTCGCACCCTGCTTAATTGCATCGTGCTCAGTGACGTTGATTGATGCAAACTTCACCTGCGGGTTCTGGAACATTGATTGTGATCCAGTTGCAAAGTCTGTAAGTCGAGTACCAACTGAGAGAATGAGATCAGCTTCTGCAACTAACTTATTTGTTTCAGGAGATCCTTCAAGGCCCAGCCCCATGAGGTGCCATGGTCCAGCTTTCTGAATTGCACCCTTTCCACCGAATGTCTCTGCAACAGGAATTCCTGTGGCGTTAGCAAATGCTTCAAGTTCAGAGGTGGATGAAGAGTAGATAACTCCACCACCAGCAATGATGAGTGGCTTCTTAGAGTTCTTAATCAAAGATGCAACTGCTGCCACATCGTCACGATCTGGAACGGGACGACGAATCTTCCATACGCGCTCTGCAAAGAATTCGACAGGGAAATCAAATGCATGTGACTGCAAATCTTGAGGCAGGGCAAGCACTACAGCGCCTGTTTCAGAAGGGTTTGCGAGCACGCGGAAGGCGGCAGGAAGTGAGTAGAGAAGCTGCTCTGGACGTGTAATGCGATCGAAGAATCGAGAGATTGGTCGGAATGCATCGTTAACTGAAATGTCTGGACCCATTGGGTGTTCAAGTTGCTGAAGAACTGGTCCCTGTCGACGAGTCGTATATGAATCACCGGGAAGCAGTAGGACTGGAATGTGGTTAACAGTTGCAAGCGCTGCAGCTGTCACCATATTCATCGCACCTGGTCCGATAGATGCAGTGACTGCAATTGTCTGTGTGCGATTTGTTGCCTTTGCAAAACCAACTGCTGCATGCACAAGTCCTTGCTCATTTCGTCCCTGTACGAAAGGAAGGATGTCGCTGTACTGATCAAGAGCTTGACCAAGACCGGTAACGTTACCGTGGCCAAAGATTCCCATAGCTGCAGGAATAAATCGACGCTTGACGCCATCAGCGATTGTGTACTGAGCAGCGATATAGCGAACTACCGCTTGTGCAACTGTAAGTCGCTCTGTCTTACCGTAGTTTGGCTGTGTCATTTATATCTCCTTATTTACCAGGGTTGTCCGTGCATGATTACTGTCTTTACTTCTGTCATCTCTTCAACTGTTGATCGAACGCCTTCTTTGCCGATACCGCTCGCTTTAACTCCGCCGTACGGCATTAAATCTGCGCGCCAAAGTGGAGTCCAGTTGATATGAACGATGCCTGCTTCGATATCCCGCGCTGCCTGAATTGCTGCATCAACATTGTGAGTAAAGATTCCAGCGCCTAATCCGTATGGGCTGTTATTGGCCATTGCAATAGCTTCGTTGCGTGACGTTGCTGTTGAGATAGAGATTGCAGGTCCAAAGAGTTCTTCTTGTGCAAATGAAGAGTTGATATCTACATTGGTCACAATCGCAGGTTTAATAATTGTTCCGCTGCGCTGCCCGCCAGTATGGAGCTTGGCGCCGCATGAAACAGCCTCTGAAATAGAGGCTTCTACGCGCTTGGCTTCAGCCTCTGAAATCAGTGTGCCGACCTTGGTCGATTCATCTTTTGGATTTCCAACAGTGATCGCTTCAACGAGCGGTGTGAGCGCATCAAGGAATTGAGATGCAATCTTTTCGTGAACGATCACGCGTTGAACAGATATGCAGACTTGGCCCGCATTGATATATCCACCCAGTGCAACTGCTCCTGCAGCTCTTTCGATATCTGCATCCTCGAGAACAACCACCGGACACGATGAGCCGAGTTCGAGCGATAACTTCTTGATTCCGGCAATCTGAGAAATGTGCTGTCCGGTTGCCGTCGAACCAGTAAAGGAAACTTTACGAACACGTGGATCGCTGACAAGTGCATCACCTAAGAGCGCACCTGAACCAGTGACAACTCGTAATACATTTTCAGGAAGACCCGCATCATAGAAACATTGTGCGAGTGCAATTGCAGTCAGTGGAGTATTGCGCGCAGGCTTGAGAACGACAGAGTTACCTGATGCAAGTGCGGGTGCAAGTTTGTGGAGCACTAAGAGCGCCGGATAATTAAATGGGCTAATTGCAACAACTACACCTACTGGTTGACGCAGAGTGAAACCCAACTTATCGAAGCCGGTTCCCTTGTTTGCATCGAGGGGCAGAGTTGTTCCATATAACTGGCTACCTTCAAAGGCTGCAAGGCGGATGATTTCTGCAGAGCGGCCTGCTTCTCCCCTTGCTTCCAGCAAACTCTTACCATTTTCTGACGAAATTATCTGCGCAATTTCCTCTGCGCGAGCCTCTGCAAGATCGGCTGCTTTCATCAAAATTGCAAAGCGCTGATGTGCAGGAGTTTTTGCCCACAAATGTGATCCAGTAACTGCTACAGAAATTGCACTATCGACATCGTCGAGGGTGGCAAGAGGTGCTTGTCCAACAATGCTTCCATCAAAGGGGGACTTAATATCCTCTAGGACAACGGCCATTATTTGCCACCTTTCAGCGTGAAATTGGACGAGTCACGGATAACAAGAGTCGGCTCGAGAAGGTGGACTTCATCCTTTTTGGTCGAGTGCTTTTCTGCAATGAGAAGCTCGGCAGCCTTCTCTGCGATTTCACGTGTGCCATGGTCGATTGAGGTAAGTGAAATTTGTTTGAGTGCAGCCAAGTAGGTGTTGTCGTAACCGGTGATTGCAACTTTCCCGCCACCTGAAGCCATATGTTCATTGACAGCTTCTTGAGCGCCAATAGCAACTAAATCGTTATAGCAAATAATTGCGGTAGGGGCGCTCTTTGATTGCAAGAGGTTCTTTGCAGAGAGATAGCTTTCGCGTTCACTATCGTCATCTTGATTGACAATCTGAATATGAGACTTCAAACCCGCTTTTGCCATCGCATCTGAATATCCCTGGCTTCGCATCTTTCCAATTTCAAGTGGAGATGCATTGATATATGCAATCTTTGTGTGCCCCTTGTCGATGAGATGCTTAACAACTAAGCCAATTCCTTTGACATCATCAGAACGGACAGTGATGGCGCGAGGCAAGTTCTCTGCTACTGCACCTGCAACAACAATATTTGTCTTTTTAGGAAGCGCATCAAGGCCTTCTGCCGAAGGAATAGTTCCGACAACTAGCACGCTCTTTGGGCGCAGATCGATAATCGCGCTGACTGTTCGTGAATCAACTGACTCTGTCCCATCTGGATTTGCAATCATTGCTGATGTCATAAAACCGTATTCACCACGATCTTCGAGCTTTGCTCGCACGTGATCGACAATTGCTGCAAAGAGTGGGTTATGTAGATCTGCAACAAGAATTGCAACGAAAGTTCCAGAGGATGTTGCCAAAGAGCGGGCCAAAAAGTTTGGTGAAAACCCAAGCTCGGCAGCAGCCTCAAGTACGCGCTCTTTGCGTACAGCAGAGACTTCTTGTGGAGACGAATAGACCAATGAAACGAGCGATTTGGAGACGCCAGCTTTAGCTGCGACATCGCGAATAGTTGGTCTACGCACTGAAGTACTCATTAGATGCGCTCCGGCTGTGTAATAAAAGTCAGTTTTCGGTGGTCAATCTCTTGGCGAAGATCGATCAACATCTGACGCAATGGAAGAGCGCCAAGTCCTAAAGCTTTCTTTGTGAGCTCGTTACCGAGTGAAGAATCAACTGGTACTGCACCTGGAAAAAGTTGATCAGCTGGTGGATCTGATTCGCGCAAGAGTGAAGAGTCGAGCTCGAATACTTCGCAAACTAGAGCTGCATATTCCATACGACCCACAGCATCATCACTCACTACATGGAAGGTTCCGGCAGCTTTACGAGAAATGATTCTTTCAACTTGTGCACCGATTTCTGCTGCAGAAACTGGTGTTGTCATCTTGTTAACGCGTTCGCCCCCAAAGACAGTGAAAGTTTTTCCAGCACGAAGTTCTTCAACAAGTGAGGTGACAAAGTAACCGAAGCCCACATCTTGGGTGCGTGGCCCTTGATCTTGAGTTTGGTGTTTACCCATCACACCTTCAACGCGAACGATGGCTCCTGTCTTTGGAGCCAAATCGCGGATTACTTGTTCGCCGAGTGATTTAAGGACTCCGTAGAAGTTAACTGGGTTACCAAAATCTGTTTCGGGTACTTTATGGCTTGTTCCATCGACAACCCATCCGGTAGAAATGTAGATGACTTGTGCGCCAACAGAATTAGCTGCATGTGTAATTCGCTGAGTAAGTCCTACAAAAGAATCGTATGCATAGGGGCGATCTTGTTGGAGTCGATTAAAGTCATTAGCAATTGCACAATGAACGATGGCGTCGCAGCCATCGAGAGATTTCGCGATTGATTCAATGGAAGAGAGATCTGTAGTTCGTGTATCCCAAGGCAACTGCTTTTCCGGGTTGCTTCTGACGATTCCAATAACTTCATGGCCATCCATCTGAAGTACCTTTGCAATATTGCCGCCAACGAAACCGTTGGAACCGGTTATTGCTACACGTGCCATCGAATTGGGCCTTTCAGGTAAGTACTTGCCAGGAAGGTCCATCTGGGCTAGATTTTGGACCGCTCCAAAACAGTAGCCACTTTAGCCAGCGTTGGCAAGTACCAATTTCGAAAAGAGAGATCATGACAAATTCATCTGTAGTCAACCACTGGATCAACGGCGCCGAATATGTAAGTACATCTGGTCGCACTGCTCCTGTTTATGATCCTGCTCTTGGTACTGAAACTAAGCGCGTTGCACTTGCTAACCAGGCAGAAATCACTGCAGCGATTGCATCTGCAAAGGCTGCTTTTCCTGAATGGCGCGATGCATCACTTGCCAAGCGTCAGAGCGTCATCTTTGCTTTCCGCGAATTGCTCAATGCACGCAAAGGCGAACTCGCTGAGATCATCACAAGCGAGCATGGCAAAGTTCTATCTGATGCCCTCGGCGAAATCACACGTGGCCAAGAAGTTGTTGAATTTGCTACAGGTATTCCTCACCTTCTCAAAGGTTTCTACTCTGAAAATGCATCAACAGGTGTAGATGTTTACTCAACACGCCAGCCGCTCGGCGTGGTTGGAATCATCAGCCCATTTAACTTCCCCGCAATGGTACCGATGTGGTTCTTCCCTATCGCTATCGCAGCAGGTAACACAGTTGTTCTCAAGCCATCTGAAAAAGATCCAACAGCAGCAATCTGGATTGCGAAGTTGTGGAAGGAAGCAGGTCTACCTGATGGCGTATTTAACGTTCTTAATGGCGATAAGGAATCAGTGGATGGTCTCCTCACTCATCCAGATATCGCATCTATCTCATTTGTAGGTTCAACTCCAATTGCGCAGTATGTATATGAAACTGGTTCAAAGCATGGCAAGCGCGTACAGGCACTTGGTGGAGCGAAGAATCACATGCTCGTACTTCCTGATGCCGATCTCGAACTCGTTGCTGACTCTGCTATCAATGCAGGTTTTGGTTCAGCGGGCGAACGCTGCATGGCAATCTCAGTTGTTGTTGCAGTCGAACCAGTCGCTGATGCCCTCATCGAAAAGGTAGTTTCACGCATGAAAACGCTGAAAATCGGCGATGGTCGTCGCAGCTGCGATATGGGCCCACTCGTTACTCGCGAACACCGTGACAAGGTTGCAAGCTATATCGAGATTGCTGAAAAAGATGGCGCAAAAGTTATTGTCGATGGTCGCGGTATTAAGGTCGATGGCGAGCCAAATGGTTTCTGGCTTGGACCAACTCTTATCGATAACGTACCAACAACTTCAAAGGTCTATACCGAAGAAATCTTCGGACCAGTTCTCTCCATCGTTCGTGTAAAGTCATATGACGAAGGTGTAAACCTCATTAACTCAGGTGCATTCGGAAATGGAACTGCAATCTTCACCAATGATGGTGGAGCAGCTCGTCGCTTCCAGAATGAAATTGAAGTTGGAATGGTTGGAATCAACGTTCCAATTCCAGTACCAGTTGCCTACTACTCATTCGGCGGTTGGAAGAACTCACTTTTCGGTGACACTAAGGCTCACGGAGTTGAAGGAGTTCACTTCTTCACACGCGGCAAAGCGATCACAAGTCGCTGGCTCGATCCAAGCCATGGTGGAATCAACCTAGGTTTCCCACAGAACTAAGTACTGCAATGCAATTCTTCTTTAAGAGCGGTTCACTCGCACGCGATGGTTGGGATGTGCGAGTGGATCACACTCTTGAAGGATGGCAGCACACAGGAATGCGCGTTGGAAACTTCGCAAAACATAGTTCATTCTCTATCGATGCAGATAAGTGCGAGCGTTTGATCTGGCCGCTGAATGGTCAATCAATCACTGTTACCTATACCGTCGAAGGCGAAGCGACATCAACTGTCACTCTTCAGGGTCGCAAGGATGTATTTCACGGCCCAACAGATTTGATCTATCTCTCTATCGATACATCAGCAACAATTACAGGCTCTGGTCGATTTATCGTTGCTGAAGCTCCTGCTACGAAACAGTATCCACCAAAGTTCATTCCACGCGACAGAGTGCCTGTTTTTATACGTGGAACTGGCCCGTCTACCCGCCAAGTACATAACTTTGGGGTGCCTGAAGAACTCATCGCAGATCGATTTATCGTGGTCGAAGTGATTGTGCCTTCAGGAAATTGGTCGGGATCTCCTGCTCACAAACATGACACTTACATCCCAGGTGTTGAATCCAATCTTGAAGAGATTTATTACTTCGAAACGGCTCTTGCTCGCCATTCGGCACAGCACACGAATGTAGATCCAATGGGTTACATCCGTGGCCACTCATCTGACCAACGTCCATTCGAATTATTGGAAGAGGTTCGAACTGGCGATGTTGCATTAGTTCCTTATGGGTGGCATGGACCAGCAATGGCAACTCCGGGGTATGACTTGTACTTTATGAATGTCATGGCAGGACCTGACCCAGATCGTTCGTGGAATATTACAGATGATCCATCGCAAGAGTGGATCCGCCAAGAGTGGTTGAAGCACCCAGCAGATCCACGTCTTCCTTACTTAGCAGAGTAAGTTACTTTGCAATCTTTGCAAGGATTGCATCAAAGAGCTGGCTAAATCGTAGTGACTCTGAAAGTGGCATCACCCATACATCTTCACCGCGAACTTTTCGTGCAAAAGCATCTGCCATCAATTGATATGGATCTTCTGCCTTAAAGTTTTCGATAGTAACTTTGCTGCCAATTTCGAGTTCTAGCGAACTTGGTTGGTTATGAGAGAAGAAGGCATCGTTTCCTCCGGTGCGCAGAGTTCCATTTTGACCTTCGACTATGAGCCAGTGAGTGAATTGAATATTGCACGAAACCGTTGTCTCGCATCGGGTATCGCCCAACATAAAGTTAGATCGAATGGTTTCATCTACTCCATGCTTATTTACGACAGCAAGAACTTCTAAGTTGGAAAATTGTGGAAACCCCATCAACCACAGTGGAGCTGCGATGGCATATGGGCCGAGGTCGTAGACCATTCCCCCGCCGAGTTCAGGAACATTGCGAATATCGCTATCGGCAAGGCCATCAAAGGTAAATCCGGTGCGTATGCGATGGATCTTTCCAAGTACGCCAGATTTCATAATCTCTTGAATACGTTTAGTGCGCGGATGCCATCTATTCCATGAAGCTTCGACAAGGAGTAAACCTTTTGATGCAGCAAGCGCGGTTGCTTCTTCAACTTCAGCTGGATTCATACCGAGTGGCTTTTCACAGAGAACATGTTTACCGGCGTTGAGCGCCTTAATAGTGAGTGGAATATGAAGTGAGTTGGGAAGCGATATATAAACCGCTTCAACTTTGGGATCAGCTAGAAGTGCATCGTAATTATCGTAGACAATTCCATTGGGTGAAATAGTGCGCGCTTTATATAAATCACGCGATGCAACTGCGTAGATTTCGCCGACTGAAGATTTTGAGATTGCTGGATATAGCGCGCGCTTAGCGATTCCACCTGCGCCGATAAAGCCCCACTTTAAAGTTTCCATAAGAAACTATAACGAGGCGAGAGTTACTAGTCGACTGATTCGGTGAGAATAGATACGCGATTATTTGAGACAGATAAGAATCCACCGCGTACGCTAAATTCTTGAGTTGTTCCGTCGGTGCCTTTAATGCTGACGGCTCCGTCGACTAGTACGCCAAACAAAGGTGCGTGACCTGGAAGAACTCCAAGATCACCTTCAGTGGTACGAGCAGAGACAAATGATGCCTCGCCAGACCAGACCTGTTGTGTTGGCGATACTAGTGCGACGTTAAGAGCCATGTTTTTTCCTTAACCTTCTTCTTTACTAGTTCTTCGCTAGTTCTGCGGCCTTGCGCTCGACATCGTCGAGGCCACCACACATAAAGAATGCTTGTTCTGGAATGTGATCGTACTTTCCATCTGCAAGCGCTTCGAATGCTGCGATTGTTTCGCTGAGTGGTACGAATGAACCGTCGATACCCGTAAAGACCTTTGCTACGAATGTGTTCTGTGACAAGAAGCGCTGGATACGACGTGCACGACCTACGAGAACGCGGTCATCTTCTGACAATTCGTCGATACCGAGAATTGCGATGATGTCCTGAAGATCCTTGTAACGCTGCAAGATCTGCTTGATGCGGTTAGCAACACGGAAGTGGTGCTCGCCGATGTAGCGAGGATCGAGAATACGTGATGAAGAATCGAGTGGATCTACAGCTGGGTAGATACCGAGTTCTGAAATTGGACGAGACAACACTGTTGTTGCATCCAAGTGGGCGAATGTTGTGTGTGGAGCTGGGTCGGTGATGTCATCTGCAGGAACATAGATTGCCTGCATCGATGTAATCGAGTGACCACGTGTAGAAGTAATACGCTCCTGGAGCTGACCCATTTCATCTGCAAGTGTTGGCTGATAGCCCACAGCAGATGGCATACGTCCGAGAAGTGTTGAAACTTCTGAACCTGCCTGAGTAAAACGGAAGATGTTATCGATGAACAGGAGAACGTCCTGCTTCTGAACATCGCGGAAGTATTCAGCCATTGTAAGAGCTGAGAGCGCAACGCGAAGACGAGTTCCAGGTGGTTCATCCATCTGACCGAAGACCAATGCAGTCTTATTGATAACGCCAGTTTCTGTCATTTCGAGGAACAAGTCGTTACCTTCACGAGTACGTTCTCCAACGCCTGCGAATACTGATACACCACCGAAGTTTTCAGCTACGCGGTAGATCATTTCCTGGATAAGAACAGTCTTACCAACACCTGCACCACCGAAGAGACCGATCTTTCCACCTTTTACATATGGTGTAAGGAGGTCGATAACTTTGATACCGGTCTCAAACATTTCTGTCTTTGACTCAAGCTGATCGAAGTCAGGTGCATTGCGGTGGATTGACCAGCGCTCTTTAATATCAAGTGATGATGTTGGAACGTCGAGCGATTCTCCGAGAGTGTTGAAGACGTGGCCCTTTGTTACATCACCGACAGGAACTGAGATCGCAGAACCGGTATCTGTTACTT
>JBDKLT010000009.1:0-4794 GCA_039795495.1 Actinomycetota bacterium
TTGCTCGCCAATTCCGCACACTTTCATATTTCGTAGGAATCGTCTTCTTCCTACTCTTCGCACTCCCTGCAGATTCGATGTCAATCCGCATCGGCCGCTCAATCTTCTTCCTCCTTGGCGCTGGCTTCTCTGCGATCGTTGGTTATAACGGCATGTGGCTTGCAGTGCGTGCAAACGTTCGCGTTGCAGAAGCTGCTCGCCAGAAGAACGGCACACAAGCTGTACAGATCGCATTCCGCACAGGTGGCGTCGTTGGTATGACAACAGTTGGTCTCGGCCTTGTTGGTGCAGCGCTCGTTGTCATCATCTTCCACGAAAACGCACCAGTTGTTCTCGAAGGTTTCGGTTTCGGTGCTGCAATGCTCGCGATGTTTATGCGCGTCGGCGGCGGTATCTTCACAAAGGCTGCAGATGTCGGAGCAGACCTCGTTGGTAAAGTTGAAAAGAACATTCCTGAAGATGACCCACGTAACGCTGCAACAATTGCAGATAACGTTGGCGACAACGTCGGTGACTGCGCTGGTATGGCTGCAGACTTGTTCGAGTCATATGCAGTAACACTCGTTGCAGCACTTATCTTGGGTAAGGCAGCTTTCGGTAACGAAGGTCTGATCTATCCACTTATCGTTCCTGCAATCGGAATCATCACAGCTGTTATCGGTATCTTCGCAACTCGCTTGCGTTCAACAGATAAGTCAGCGATGTCAGCAATCAATCGCTCATTCTTTATGTCAGCAATTATCTCTGCTGGTCTTACAGGCCTTGCAACATTTACTTATCTTCCAGGTAAGTTCAACTTGCTGACAAATTACTCACCAACAGTTCTTGAAGAAGCAGGCAATATCAATCCTCGCGTTCTCGCATTTGGTGCGGTAATTATCGGAATCGTTCTCGCAGCGTCAATTCAGGTACTTACAGGCTTCTTTACCGAAACCGGCAAGCGCCCAGTAAATGATGTTGCCGCTTCATCACAGACAGGTTCTGCAACAGTGATCCTGGCTGGTATCTCAGTTGGTTTCGAATCTGCTGTCTACTCAGCACTTCTTATCGCAGCTGCTGTATTCGGTGCATTTATGCTCGGTGGCGGATCAATCGTCTTGTCACTCTTTGCAATCGCACTCGCTGGTACTGGTCTTCTTACAACAGTGGGCGTTATCGTTGCGATGGATACATTTGGTCCAATCTCAGATAACGCACAAGGCATCGCAGAAATGTCAGGCGATGTTAAGGGCGAAGGCGCACAGATTCTTACCTCACTTGATGCAGTTGGTAATACAACTAAGGCAATCACTAAGGGAATCGCAATCGCTACCGCTGTTCTTGCAGCAACCGCGCTCTTCGGTGCATTTACAGATGCAATCAAGGAAGCTGTCGTTAAAGCAGTCGGCGAAGGCACAACAGTTGCACTTCAATACCAAGGCGTTCTTGATATCGCTAACCCACGTAACCTTGTTGGTTTGATTATCGGTGCAGCAGTTGTATTCCTTTTCTCAGGTCTTGCAATCAACGCTGTATCTCGCGCAGCTGGCGCAGTTGTTATCGAAGTTCGCAATCAATTCCATCAGCACCCAGGAATCATGAAGGGCACAGAGCGCCCTGAATACGGCCGCGTTGTTGATATCTGTACTCGCGACTCGCTACGTGAACTCGTAACTCCAGGACTGCTTGCAGTTATGGCACCAATCGCAGTTGGTTTCGGTCTCGGCGTTGGTGCACTCGGTGCTTACCTCGCAGGTGCAATCGGCACAGGTACTTTGATGGCCGTCTTCCTTTCAAACTCAGGCGGCGCTTGGGATAACGCAAAGAAGATGGTTGAAGATGGCCACCACGGCGGCAAGGGCACAGAAGCCCACGCGGCAACTGTTGTTGGCGATACCGTCGGAGATCCATTTAAGGACACAGCAGGCCCTGCAATCAATCCACTTATCAAGGTGATGAACCTCGTTGGTTTGTTGATTACACCTGCAATCGTTCAGTTCTCACTCAATGATCAGTCATGGAAACTCATCTTCACAACTGCAATTGCATCGCTGGTGATTATCGGAGCTCTTATCCGTAACCGTCGCCAGTCGACAACTATCGAGTACTGATTCGTACGGATCAATCGGTAATCAATAGTGCAACACTTCCCTAGTCACCATTGAGCCCCCAGGTACTAATGGCTAAAGATCTCAAGAAGCTGGTGATCGTTGAGTCACCAGCAAAGGCACGCAAAATTGGCGGCTACCTCGGCGATGACTTCATCGTCGAGGCTAGCGTCGGCCATATTCGCGACTTGCCTCAGCGTGCAGCTGATATTCCTAAAGAGGTCAAGAAACTTGCCTGGTCTAAAGAAGGCGTCGATATTGAAAATGATTTCGCACCTCTATATGTCATCAACCCCGACAAAAAGGCAAAAGTTGCTGAACTCAAGGAGTTGATGAAGGACGCTGAAGAAATCCTTCTAGCAACTGACGAAGACCGCGAAGGCGAAGCAATCGCATGGCACTTAGTTGAAGTTCTTCAACCAAAAGTCCCTATCAAGCGCATGGTCTTCAATGAAATTACCGAAGAAGCAATTAAGGCAGCTGTAGAAAATACTCGCGACCTTGATTACAACCTCATCGATGCACAAGAAACTCGTCGCGTACTAGACCGTCTCTACGGCTACAGACTCTCACCAGTCTTATGGAAGAAAGTTATGCCACGTATCTCTGCAGGGCGCGTGCAATCTGTTGCAACTCGACTTATTGTTGAAAAAGAACGCGAACGCATGGCCTTTATCTCATCTTCATGGTGGGATCTCAACGCAAAAACTGACCTTGGCTTTACTGCACGCCTATTGTCAGTAGATGGCAAGAAAGTAGCGTCTACCAGCGACTTTGGAGCAGATGGCGCAGTCAAGGAAAAGTCACTCAAAGACATCTTACTGCTCGATGAAAAACAAGCAAACGATTTAACAAACTCACTCAAGAACGTTCCACTCACCGTTAAGTCGATGGAAGAGTCTCCACGCACCGAACGTCCTAAGCCACCCTTCACAACTTCCACCATGCAACAAGATGCAGGTTCTCGTCTAGGTTGGGGTGCACAGATCACGATGCGTATTGCACAGCGCCTGTACGAAAACGGTTACATCACCTATATGCGTACAGACTCAATCAACTTATCTGATCAAGCAATCAAAGCTGCACGTGCTGCAGCAACTGCGCTCTACGGCAAAGACCATGTCTACGAAACCGGACGTTTATATCAAGGAAAATCAAAGAATGCTCAAGAAGCACACGAAGCAATTCGCCCAGCAGGAGATACATTTAAAACTCCGGGCGAATTAGCACCAGAACTTTCTCGCGATGAATTCGCACTTTATGACCTCATCTGGAAGCGCACTGTTGCTTCTCAAATGGCCGATGCCAAGAAGATGCAGATGCGCGTTGACTTCGACGCAAAGACCGCAGACGGTAAAGAGACAATCTTCCGCGCCAACGGTTCTGTCATTACATTTCCAGGATTCCTCGCGGCATACGACGATGTAGCAACGGATGAAAATAAAGATGAAGAGTCAGAAGACCGCCGCCTACCTGCAATGACAGTGGGGCAATCTGTAAAGGTCGATGAGTATTCATGCGAAGGCCACGACACCAAACCACCTGCGCGCTACACCGAACCAACCCTCGTTAAGAAACTCGAAGAACTCGGTATTGGCCGCCCATCAACATTTGCATCAATTATCCAAACCATTCAAGACCGCGGTTACGTTTATAAGCGCGGCCGCGCACTCGTTCCTACCTTCCTCGCATTTTCAGTGACAGGCTTGCTCGAAACCCACTTCACCAAGCTCGTCGACTACGACTTCACTGCATCGATGGAAGAAGATCTCGACAAGATCGCAACAGGTGAAGCAGGCCGCGTCGATTGGCTACGCGACTTCTACTATGGCCATGACGGACAACCAGGCCTTAACGAACTCGCACTCGACCTCGGCGTTATCGATGCACGCGCCACAAACACAATGAACTTATCTGACACTATCGAAATCCGCGTAGGTCGCTACGGTGCCTACTTACAAGAAAATATCGAAAGCCAAGATCGCAAGCTCGCAAACATTCCCGAAAACCTTGCACCTGACGAACTCACACTCGAAAAAGCGATCGAATTATTAGCTGCCCCATCAGGCGAACGCGAACTCGGTATCGACCCAAGCACCGGCCTCGAAGTTGTTGCAAAGTCAGGTCGTTTCGGCCCATACATCACCGAGATCTTCCCTGAAGAACCTGTCGAACTTAAAGAAGATGGCACACCCAAGAAGAAGCGCAAGAAAGCTGATGCACCTAAACCAAAGACCGCGTCCCTTCTCTCAACAATGAACCTCGACACCATCACACTCGATGATGCACTCAAACTTTTATCCCTGCCTCGCGTCCTTGGTACCAATAGCGCTGGCGAAGAGATCACCGTACAAAACGGTCGCTACGGTCCGTATCTCAAGGCAGGCACCGATTCACGAACACTTACCTCAGAAGATCAACTCTTCTCCATCAACCTCGATGAAGCTCTTGAGATTTACTCAAAGCCAAAAGAACGTCGCCGCGGTGTTGCAAAGCCACCACTCAAAGAACTCGGTGTGGATCCAGGTTCTGAAAAACAAGTAATCATCAAAGATGGCCGCTTCGGCATGTATGTCACCGATGGCGAAACTAATGCAACGCTTCGTCGCGGAGACACCCTTGAAGCAATGACTTTAGAGCGCGGCCTCGAACTCCTTGCAGGACGCCGTGCCTGGGAAGCAGAGAACGGCCCATCACCAAAGAAAAC
>JBDKLT010000010.1:0-6083 GCA_039795495.1 Actinomycetota bacterium
TTCGTGCAAAGCAAGCTGACGTACAGGCTCTGTAAGAGATAAGAAATCAGGAGATCACAATGTCAAAGATCAAAGTAGAAGGCACAGTTGTAGAGCTCGACGGCGATGAAATGACCCGCATCATGTGGCAGTTCATCAAAGATAAGTTGATCCTGCCTTACCTCGACGTCAACCTTGAGTATTACGACCTTGGTATGGAAAATCGCGATGCGACCGATGATCAAGTCACTATCGATTCAGCTAAAGCTATCCAGAAGCATGGTGTGGGAATCAAGTGCGCAACTATTACTCCTGACGAAGCACGTGTTGAAGAGTTTGGTCTTAAGAAGATGTGGAAGTCTCCTAACGGAACTATTCGCAATATCTTGGGCGGAGTTATCTTCCGTGAACCAATCATCATCAGCAATGTTCCACGTCTCGTCCCACATTGGACCAAGCCAATCGTTATTGGCCGTCACGCATTCGGTGATCAATACCGTGCAACTGATATCAAAATACCTGGTCCAGGAAAGCTCACTCTCTCTTATGTCCCAGAAGGTGGCGGAGAAGCGATGAACCTTGAAGTCTTCGATTTCAAGACTTCAGGTGTTGCAATGGCGATGTATAACGTTGATGATTCAATTCGTGACTTTGCACGAGCTTCACTGAACTACGGTCTACTCCGAAAGTTCCCTGTCTACCTCTCTACCAAGAACACAATTCTTAAGGCATACGATGGTCGCTTTAAAGATATCTTTGAAGAGATCTACCAGGCAGAATTCAAATCTCAATTTGATGCTGCAGGCATCTGGTACGAACACCGCCTCATCGATGACATGGTTGCTATGTCACTTCGCATGGAAGGTGGATATGTCTGGGCATGTAAAAACTATGACGGCGATGTTCAATCAGATACCGTCGCACAGGGTTACGGCTCACTTGGTTTGATGACATCTGTACTTATGACTCCAGATGGAAAAGTCTGCGAATCAGAAGCAGCTCACGGAACAGTGACACGCCACTACCGCGATCACCAGGCAGGTAAAGAGACTTCAACCAACCCAATCGCATCAATCTTTGCGTGGACACAAGGTCTTGCACACCGCGCAAAGCTTGATAACAACGCTGAACTCGCAAAGTTCTCAAAGACTCTCGAGCAGGTATGTATCCAGACTGTAGAACAGGGCAAGATGACAAAAGATCTTGCGCTTCTTATCTCGAAGGATGCGCCATATCAAACAACTCAGCAGTTCTTGTCATCGATTGATGAGAACCTCAAGAAGGCAATGGCTTAATTCGCTTGCGAATCTAAGCAATCAAAATGGCTTAAGAAAAAATCTCATTAAAAAACCCGCCGCAGTTATCTGCGGCGGGTTTTTTATTACTTAGATTTAGTTAAGGCGTGCACCTGTTGTTGAATCGAACAAGTGAACTGCGCCTGCAAGGTTAGATACTGTGATTGTCTCGCCTGGCTTTGGTGGATTCTTTGGATCCCAGCGAACAATTACTTGAGCGCCTTCATCAGATGAGTTTGTGAACTTCACATTTGTATCTGCTGGCTTTCCGTAGACGAATGCATCAGAACCGAGTTCTTCAACAACTTCGACGAGAACGTGGAAACCGCTTGATGCAGGTGCCCAACCTTCTGGACGGATACCAACTGTGACAGATGAACCAGCTGATGCTGGAACATCAATATCGAGATCGCCCATATGAGCTTTGCCGCCTGAAACAGGTGCGGTAAGGAGGTTCATCGCAGGAGAACCGATAAAGCCTGCAACGAATGCATTTGCTGGCTTGTCGTAAAGGTTGCGAGGTGTATCAACCTGCTGAAGGAGACCATCCTTAAGAACTGCAACGCGATCGCCCATAGTCATAGCTTCAACCTGGTCGTGTGTTACGTAGACAGTTGTGATTCCAAGACGGCGCTGAAGCGCTGCAATCTGTGTACGAGTTGCAACGCGCAACTTCGCATCAAGGTTAGAAAGTGGTTCGTCCATTAAGAAGACTTGTGGTTCGCGAACAATTGCACGACCCATTGCAACGCGCTGACGCTGACCACCCGAAAGAGCCTTTGGCTTGCGCTCTAGATATGGTTCGAGGTCGAGCAACTTTGCTGCTTCGCGTACTCGCTTTTCACGTTCGGCCTTATCAACGCCTGCAATCTTGAGCGCAAAGCCCATGTTCTCTGCCACTGTCATGTGTGGATAGAGAGCGTATGACTGGAAGACCATCGCGATATCGCGATCTTTTGGTGCAACGTTTGTAACATCGCGATCTCCAATAAGAATTCGACCACTGTCGATTTCTTCGAGTCCTGCCAACATACGAAGAGATGTTGACTTACCGCAACCTGATGGTCCGACAAGCACAAGGAACTCGCCATCTGCGACGGTGAGATTGAGCTTATCTACTGCAGGAGTTGTGGTGCCTGGATAGATACGTGATGCGTTATCGAATATAACTGATGCCATTTTTACATTTCCTTATCCGGGCAGGTACGTGCCCGACGGTCCGAGGATGAAGGTGCTGGTCGGGTGACCAGCGGGGGAAAGCGTATGTCACGAGGGGAGCGTTTAGGAAGAGTCCTCGCTAGACTTCTCACATCATGGAAAGCCACCCCCCGGGTTCTATCTACTCCGCGATCGCCCTCGTCGTTGCTCTCATCGTTCTTGGAGCCTTCTTCGTAGCTGCGGAAATCGCACTCATTTCGCTTCGCGAATCTCAGATCAAGCAGATTGCCCTGCGCGGAAAGCGTGGAGCTCGAGTCGCCCAGGTCGCCGAAAATCCCAACCGCCTGCTCGCGGCGCTGCAGGTTGGAGTCACCGTCACAGGTTTTCTCTCAGCTGCCCTCGGTGCAGAAAAACTCGGGGTCTATGTAATTCCGTGGCTTGAAGATCTAGGTCTTGCGTCAAAGACTGCAAACACAACATCGCTCATTGGCGTCACGCTTCTCATTGCGTACTTCTCACTTGTCTTTGGTGAGTTGGTGCCTAAGAGAATTGCGCTTTATCGCACCGAAAAGATCGCGCTCGCATCTGCTGGCATTGTTCATGTACTCACCTATCTCTTCCGCCCTATCGTCTGGGTGTTGTCGCATTCGACAAATTTTGTGGTGCGCATATTTGGAATCGATCCTCGCGAACAGCGTGCACAAATTTCCGAAGAAGAACTCCTCGACCTCGTAGCAGGGCACGCAGCTTTGACTGAAGAAGAACGAGACATCGTTGAAGAAGTCTTCAATGCATCTGAACGTCAGGTTCACGAAGTCATGGTGCCGCGCACCGAGGTTGATTTTATGGATGCTTCTCTTACCATCAGCAAAGCCACGGCGCTCGCAATTGAGAAAGCGCACTCACGTTATCCAGTTGTTCGTGGATCTTCAGATGAAGTCATTGGATTTATCCATGTACGCGATCTGCTCGATACTTCGCTTGCAAATTCCAATGCAAAGATTCAAGAACTTGCGCGAAACATCATGTACTTACCGGGCACCAAGGGAATTTTGCCTGCATTGACCGAGATGCGAAACCAGCGCCAGCACCTAGCAATTGTGCTCGATGAATACGGCGGAACCGATGGAATCGTCACACTCGAAGATCTTGTTGAAACGCTCATTGGTGATATCCGTGATGAGTACGACAGCGATGAATCGGAAGTTTCCCAGGAATCTCGCACCGGAGATTTCGAAATTGATGGCCTGATATCGCTCGAAGATTTATCTGAAGAAACCGGAATCGAACTCCCTGATGGGCCATATGAAACCGCGAGCGGATTTGTCATGCACTATCTCGGTCGAATCCCTGTAGAAGGCGACATCGTTGGTGTAAATGGAGTACGAATCACAGTACTTTCTATGGAAGGAAAGCGCGCTGGCCGTTTATTGATCTCTCGTAACTACTAAGGCGTGCGAGAATTACGCCCATGAAGCGAGTCCTCTCTGGCATACAACCAACGAGCGACTCTTTCCATCTCGGAAATTATCTTGGCGCCGTCAAGCAATGGGTCGAACTGCAAGATGGACATGATGCTTTCTACTGCATCGTCGACCTTCATGCGCTGACAGTTGAAACAGATCCCAAACTTCTACGAAAGCGAACTCTGACATCTGCGGCGCAGCTACTTGCTCTCGGAATCTCTCCTGAAAAATCGACTCTCTTTGTTCAATCTCAAGTTCCACAACATAATCAACTCGGTTGGGTGATGGAGTGTCTTACAGGTTTTGGCGAAGCAAGTCGCATGACTCAATTTAAAGATAAGTCTTCCAAGTCAGGCACCGATACAACACGTGTAGGACTTTTTACCTATCCCATGTTGATGGCTGCAGATATCTTGCTCTATCAAGCAGATCTCGTGCCGGTCGGCGAAGACCAACGCCAACATATTGAACTCACTCGTGATGTGGCTGAGCGTTTTAACACTCGTTATGGCAAGACTTTTGTTATTCCTGCAGGTTTCATTCTTAAGCAAGGTGCAAAGATCTTCGATCTTCATGAACCAACTGCCAAGATGAGTAAATCCTCAGATTCCAATTCTGGTCTCATTGAAATCCTCGATACACCAGAGGTCAATGCAAAGAAGATTAAGAGCGCTACGACCGATGCGGGCCGCGAGGTGAGATATGACGTCACCGAGAAGCCTGGAATCAGCAATCTGCTGACAATCCATTCAGCGCTTTCCGGACGCACTATTGCTCAACTTGAGACTGAATTTGAAGGCAAAGGCTACGGAGATTTCAAATCAGCTGTTGCAGAAGTTGTTGTCGAATACCTTCGCCCAATTCGAGCCAAAGCACTCGAACTTCTTGAAGATGAGAAGCACCTCCTTGAAATTTTGCATCAAGGTTCCGAGAAAGCGCGCACTGTTGCTCAGCAAACAATTGAACATACTTACAAGAATCTGGGTGTAGTTCTCTAATGAAAATACGCGCCCTCTTTGCTGCGCTGATTGTTAGCGCCTCGCTCATCTCAGTGCCAGCTCAGGCAGCAGGCCAACTCACAGTTGGCGTTGCCTATGACATCGGCGGACGCGGAGATCGTTCATTTAATGACGCATCTGCTGCTGGCCTAGAGAAAGCCCAGAAGCAATTTAACTTTAACCTCGAAGCAGTAGTGACAGATGGAACGAGCACCGATCGCGAAAAGCGAATTCGTTCGCTGATTAGTAAGAATTGCAACCCCATCATTTCGATTGGTGGGGGATATGCCCCAACTCTTCAAGCACTGGCTGTTGAATTTCCTAATACTCAATTTGCCATCATTAATGATGCAAGCGTTGCGGCCCTCAACGTCACTTCGGTGATATTTGCTAACACTCAAGGTGCATATCTTGCGGGGTTTAGCGCGGCTCAGATCAGTAAAACTGGAAAAGTGGCAATGATTGCTAACTCTGACCAAGCAGATATCTATAAGAATGGATTCTCAGCGGGAGTCTTTGCAAGCAAGAAGAAAGTTATTCCTATAGTTAAATATATTTCAGGTTCATATTCAGTCGCTGCAAATCAAGTCATTGATGCTGGCGCAGATATTATTTATCTTGCTACACAAGGTTCTGACTCTGAAGTTTTTAAAGTCATAGTTGCTCGAAACGCCAAGAAGAAGAATTCTGTGCAAGGACTTATCAATATTGAGCCAGATCAATACATCACCGTAACCTCGGCTACTAAGAAATTACTTCTTGCCTCTGTTGTAAAACGTGTCGATAAGGCTATTTTCGATGTAGTTGCACTTTCTGTAGCGAAGAAGCAGTACCTAGATATTCTCGATTCTGAAGCTGGAATTTATGGCCGCCGATATGCAATTAATGGAGGTGGAATCGAATTTACAATTCGATCCAGAGAACTTCTCGCCCATAGCGATTCGATCAATATTGCAGCCGCTACAGCGGAGAAAATCCCCGCATAGCTTTAAAGTTGTAGTTGAGACTTTCTCCAAATTGTTACCTGCCACACTCATTCTTACCCCTGCGCCTTTTGTTTATTTTGAGCGCCCGCGACTAGGCTCGCGTATACAGAAACACTCAAATTCCTTGGAGGAACCCTTGAAAAAGACAATTAAGTTTGTTGCAGTCTTCGCGGCTGCAGCTCTTGCATTCGGTGCAGCTCC
>JBDKLT010000011.1:0-5409 GCA_039795495.1 Actinomycetota bacterium
ACTTTGATCGCTGGAATCTGGGTGGTCACTCAATGAACGCGCTAACAAGCATGATGCTACTTCCGCTACTTGGTTCACTCCTCGTGGCTGTGATTCCTACAGATCAAGTTCTCCGTATCAAACAAGCTGCTCTTGGAACCACACTATTGGTCGCAATTTCAGCGGTGATGGCTTGGTTTAAATTTGATTCTTCAAATACATCAATGCAATTTGTTCAATCTGTTGAATGGATTCCATCCTTTGGAATCAATTACGCAGTTGGAGTCGATGGCCTAGCCCTCGTCTTGATTTTGATGGCAGTACTTCTTGCGCCCATCGTTGTGCTCGCTTCATGGAATGAATCCGAAGGCGGACGTTGGTCAGCAAAAGTCTTCTACATCCTCATTCTCGTTCTTGAAACGATGATGATTGGGGTCTTTGCGGCAACAGATGTATTCCTCTTCTATGTCATCTTCGAAGCGATGTTGATTCCGGTCTACTTCCTTATCGGTGGATATGGGAGCGGGGATCGAGCTGCAGCGGCCGTCAAGTTCTTGCTCTACAGCCTCTTCGGTGGCCTCTTAATGCTTGCGTCGATTATTGGTCTCTACGTCATTTCAGGAAATAACGGTGGCCATACATTTGATATCGCACGACTCTCTGAGATGCACACTCACATGAGCTCAACAACTCAGAACCTACTCTTCCTAGGTTTCTTTATCGCCTTTGCAATTAAGGCTCCGGTCTGGCCGCTACACACCTGGCTACCAGATGCAGCGGCTTCTGCAACTCCCGGAACATCGGTGCTGCTTCTTGGAGTTCTCGATAAGGTCGGAACATTCGGAATGATCCGTTTCTGTCTTGCGCTCTTCCCAGATGCATCCAAGACTTTTACGCCAGTTATCTTAGTTCTTGCGGTCATTTCAATTATCTACGGAGCATTCCTAGCTATTGGCGCGCGCGATATTAAGCGCCTCATTGCATATACATCTATATCTCACTTCGGATTTATCACCATGGGAATCTTCGCTATGACTACACAAGGCCATAGTGGTGCAACTTTGTATATGTTTAATCACGGCTTCTCAACTGCAGCGCTCTTCCTTGTTGCAGGGTGGATGATTTCACGACGTGGTTCATCAACTATTGCCGACTTTGGTGGCCTCCAGCGAGTAACACCAGTGATGGCTTGGTCATTCTTTATTGCAGGAATGTCTTCACTTGCACTACCAGGACTATCTAGCTTCGTGAGTGAATTCTTAGTTTTGGTTGGAACATTTACTCGTTATCCAGTTGCTGCAGTCATTGCAACATTTGGAATCGTTCTTGCAGCGCTCTACATACTGATTCCAGTTCAGAAAGCGCTCCATGGACCAACCACTCCTGGAAATGAGAATCTTCCAGACCTCAACGTGCTTGAAAAGATTGCAATTGCTCCTGTTCTAGCTGTAATCATTGCTCTTGGTTTCTATCCAGCACCACTACTTGATGTCATCAACCCAGCATCTGCGCATGTTATTGAGACACAAGGTTTTACTGATCCACTTCCTTCAGAGAGCGCAGGCAAGTAAATGTCTTTTACAGCCCCAGTACTTAATTACGCCCAGCTGGCGCCGATTCTTATCGTCCTTGCAGGTGCGCTTATTGGCGTTCTTATCGAAGCATTTGCTCCACGCGCTTCTCGCCATACTTCACAGCTATTCATCACTATCGCTTCATTGGTTGCATCATTTGCTGCTCTCATGCGAGTTCGCACCCAAGCATCGGTCGATGCAGCCATGGGTTCGGTCGCATTCGATGGTGCAGGAGTTTTGCTGCAAGCTTCGATTCTGATTATTGCGCTCCTTTCAATCTTTCTTATTGCAGATCAAGAGAACTTCACAGCGCTAGCTGCTGCAGTCCCAGGTTCAGCTGAAGAACGCGAATCTCTCCAGCTCGATCTGCGCGTCACCGAGGTGTATCCACTCACACTCTTTGCTGTTGCCGGCATGATGCTCTTTCCGCTCTCCTCAGATCTCATCACACTCTTTGTTGCACTTGAGATGCTCTCACTTCCTCTCTATCTCATGGCAGGACTTTCACGTCGACGTCGATTGATGTCGCAAGAGTCAGCTCTCAAGTACTTCCTTCTCGGTGCATTCTCATCTGCATTCTTCCTCTTTGGAGTTGCTTACCTCTACGGTTATTCAGGCTCAGTGACATTTGCTGGAATCCAGGCAAGTGTGATTGGTGGATCTGGAAATGATGTATTCCTTCTCCTCGGTATCGCTTTCATCTCGGTTGGTCTTCTCTTTAAAGTTGGTGCAGTTCCTTTCCATGCATGGTCACCAGATGTTTATCAAGGTGCACCAACAGCAGTGACTGGCTTTATGGCAGCTGCAACGAAGGTCGCAGCTTTCGGTGCAATCCTTCGCATCTTCTACGTTTCATTCGCGAATGCTGAATGGCAGTGGCGCCCGGCGCTGATTCTCATTGCAGTTGTCACAATGGTCTTCGGCTCCGTTGTTGCCATTACTCAGCGCGATGTAAAGCGCATGCTTGCATACTCCTCAATCGCCCATGCGGGCTTCTTGCTTGCAGGTGTAATTGCGCTCAGCAAGCAAGGACTCGACTCTTCAATTTTCTACCTCTTCGCATACGGAATTGCCACAGTTGGCGCCTTTGCAGTGGTCACTTTGGTACGCGATTCAACTGGTGAAATTACAGATCTCAATCGATGGAGCGGACTTGGAAAGCGTTCTCCGCTTGTTGCATCAGTTTTCGCCTTCTTCCTCCTCGCTTTTGCTGGAATCCCATTAACTTCTGGTTTCATTGGAAAATTCTCAATCTTCTCGGCTGCATACCAATCAGGTAGCTCTGTTATTTTGATCGCTGGTGTTCTTTCATCTGCAATTGCAGCCTTCTTCTATATCCGAGTCATTGTTCTGATGTTCTTTAAAGATCCGGTAGAAGATGGCACAAGCGTGGTTATTCCATCTGCTTTGACCGCAACCACAATTGCTGTGACATCAGCGCTTACTTTGATTCTCGGCGTATTCCCTGCGCCGCTTATCAATTTTATTGAAACCACTGCGTTCTTCATTCGCTAATGTCCACACTAGGTATTCCGGGGCTTGCACCTGAGTTAGAAGCAGAACTCGCTGTCGGAATGTCTAAGGTTGAAAATCTTCTGCTCAGTCATATTCAGGGCGATTACCCGCTTGTCGAAGAGACTTCACGCCATTTAGTTGCAGCTGGGGGAAAGCGATTGCGTCCTCTTCTTACACTGCTTGCTTCCCACTACGGCGATAAAGATAAATTTGGAATCATCGAATCTGCTGTCGTCTGCGAACTTACCCACGTTGCAACTCTCTATCACGATGATGTGATGGATGAAGCTTCACTTCGACGAGGAGTTGAGAGCGCTAATAACCGCTGGGGCAACACAGTCGCAATTCTGACCGGTGACTATCTCTTTGCGAAGGTTTCAGCGCTTCTTGCAGATATTGGACCAGAGGCTGTGCGCCTTCAGGCATCTACTTTTGAGCGCCTTGTAATCGGCCAGATTATGGAGACACAGGGCCCACGTAACGGTGAAGACCCACTCCACCACTATCTTCAGGTTGTCGCAGATAAGACAGGTTCGCTGATTGCAGCAAGTGCCCGTTTCGGAGCAATGGTTTCAGGGGCACCTTCAGAGATTAAAGAAACTTTGACGGTCTTCGGAGAAAAGATCGGTATCGCTTTTCAATTAGCTGATGACGTCATAGATATTGCAAGCGAATCTCATCAATCCGGAAAGACACCAGGTACAGACTTGCGTGAAGGTGTACCAACTTTGGTCACTCTCAATGTAATGAAGTCAAGTAACCCTACAGATCGTGAATTGATTGAGTTACTCAAATCTCCCATCAAGGATGAAGTAGTTGTACAACAAGTTTTGAAAGAACTTCGCAATCACGATGCTCTTACACAATCTCGCGATCAACTTCAGCAGATTGCAAAAGATGCCAGAACGGCTTTGGGGCCTCTGCCTGTCAACGACATTACTGGCGCCCTATTTTCGCTATGCGATGCGATTGTCGACCGCTCTGCTTGATCTCACGAGATCGGTAGCAAGTGCGGCAAGTGCGCACCAAATCACGATAAAACCGATCCAACGTGCAAGTGGCATATCTTCATGACGCAACCAGACTCCGATAGAGAACTGAATAGTTGGCGTGATGTATTGCAAAAGTCCGATGGTGCTATAGGGCAATCTCGTAGTTGAACCATTAAAAAGGAGCAATGGGATTGCAGTGATTGCTCCGGCACTGAGTAAGAGAATAGTGAGAATCGGCTTCTGGCCAAATTGCCCTGTTCCATTGTTGCCAAGATAGAGAAGATAGAAACCGTAGGGGATAAGTGAGATAAGGGTTTCAATAGCTAAGCCATCAAGCGCACCTAGATCAAGTTTCTTCTTGATAAGACCATAAGTTCCCCACGAGAGCGCAAGAGAGAGCGCAACCCATGGAAGTCGGCCGTAATCAAAGGTGAGAATGGCAGCCCCAAGCGCTGCGATTCCCACAGCGGCCCATTGCAATGGACGCATCTTTTCGCGCAGAAGTATGACTCCAAAGGCGATGATGATGAGTGGATTGATGTAGTAACCAAGGGCTGCTTCAACGACGTGGCCATTATTTGTAGCCCAGATATATGTAATCCAGTTAATTGAAATCAGAATTGTTGTGGCAAAGAGCCCAAGAACCATCTTTGGTTTTTTCAAGATGGCGATTGTTGAATGCAGTTTCTTAGTAATAGCTAGAACTGCTGCACAGAAAACGAGAGTCCATACCGCGCGGTGCGAAACAATTTCCCATGGATTTGCCGGTTCCAAAAGTGGCCAATAGAGAGGAAAGAGTCCCCACATTACATAGGCACTTACCCCGAATATGAGGCCGAGCGAGTATTCGCTCCGGTTCTGTGCCACTTAGCGGTAATTTACAAACTGAACAGCGAAATCAAATTTACCGTTCTTGATTTGCTCGATAGCGGTTTGAAGATCATCGCGACTCTTTGAGGTCACGCGGAGTTCGTCACCCTGAATTTGGGTCTTGATTGATTTTGGACCTTCATCGCGGAGGAACTTGGCAATCTTCTTTGCATTCTCTGTTGAGATTCCTTCTTTAAATGTTGAAGCAATCTTGTAAATCTTTCCGGAAAGTTGTGGCTCGCCTGCATCGAGGTGCTTAAGAGATACTCCGCGCTTAATCAATTTATCTTTCACGACATCGAGGGTTGCCTTGGCGCGTTCTTCGGTATCAGCTTCGATAGCCAATTTGTCACCCGAAAGTTCAACTTTGGCCCCAGTATTTTTAAAGTCGAATCGTGTATCGATCTCGCGAACTGCCTGATTTATAGCGTTATCAAGCTCCATACGGTCGATTTTTGAGACTACATCGAAACTGCTGT
>JBDKLT010000012.1:0-14356 GCA_039795495.1 Actinomycetota bacterium
AGCGCACTTTATTCTTTGAGCATGAGCCAGAGCGATGAATTCGACCAAATCATTGAAGGTATGGATGATGAACTCGACCTTACTTTGTACGCCGATGCCGCTGAACTCTCAGAAGAAGTCACCGTGCAGATTCTTGCAGCGATTGAGAAAGGCCTCAAGCTCAAAAAGGTATTTCATTTGGTTCTAACTGGGGGCACTCTAGGTGTGCAAATCTCTGAAGCGTTAGTGAATGAATTTAACGCCGAACCTGATGGATTTTCGGGTCTTCATATCTGGTGGAGCGATGAAAGATTCGTGCCTGCAGATAGCATCGAGAGAAATGCATTTCCATTTCACAATACAGTGACAAATTCAAAGATTGTTATTCATGAAGCACTTGCTTCTGATGTTGCCGGTGATATCACTGAAGCGGTGAGCGATTACGATTTAGCACTCGAAGATATTGATATCGATCTCAACATTCTCGGTTTAGGTCCAGATGGACATGTCGCTTCGCTATTTCCAGGAATTGCAGATATCGATGATTCAAGACGAATTTTTGCAATCACAGATTCGCCTAAGCCGCCTCCCGTACGTGTTTCATTCACGATGTCATTTATTAACTCTGCTCAAGAAGTTTGGATGGTTGCAGCAGGCGAAAGCAAAGCAGATGCAGTGACAAAAATTATTGAAGGCGATCTTTCAATTCCGGCAAGTTATGTTCGAGGAAGCCATCACACTCGACTTATCGTTGATACTGAAGCATTTTTCGCAGAATAACCCTTATTTTTAGGCGGTGCAGAGGTTCTCCTTGACCCGATATAGACTAGCCACCTCAACGTTGAGCGTTTTCTTAAGTGAATAGGCATCTTCATGACAACAACCAATTTCGGAATGGTCGGCCTCGGTCGTATGGGCGCAAATATCGTCCGACGCCTTGCACGTCACAACATCACTTCAGCTGTCTATGACGTCAGTCCTGATGCCGTGAAAGCACTCGCTTCTGAAGGCGCACTTGGCGCAACTGATATGGCTAACCTCGCTGCCCAACTTACAGCGCCCCGCACTGTCTGGATCATGGTGCCAGCATCAGTTACCGATTCAACAATCGCTGCGATGGCTGAACATCTATCACCAGGCGACACCATCATCGATGGCGGAAATAGCTATTACAAGAATGATCTTAAGAATGCAGAAATTCTCAAGACAAAGGGAATTAACTTTGTTGATGTCGGAACATCTGGTGGTGTCTACGGTCTCGAACGTGGTTATTCACTCATGATTGGTGGAGATGCTGCCGTCGTGAAATCACTTGATCCAATTTTCAAGGCCCTCTGCCCAGGAGTTGAATCAGCAGCGCGCACACCAGGACGCACAGGTGAGCCACAACAAGCTGAATATGGATACTTGCACTGCGGTCCTGTCGGATCTGGTCACTTCGTCAAGATGATTCACAATGGAATTGAATACGGAATGATGGCAGCCTTTGCTGAAGGCCTCGCAATATTTGAAGCTGCAGACGAGATGACTCCTGCATATGACCTCGATATTCCGGCGATCACAGAAGTCTGGCGCCGTGGAAGTGTGGTTGCATCATGGCTACTCGATCTCACAGCGCAGGCTCTCGTTGAATCTGAAGAGCTCACCGAATATTCAACTCAGGTGAGCGATAGTGGAGAAGGTCGCTGGACAGTCCAGGCAGCTATTGAAGCCGGTATTCCTGCCCACGTCTTGAGCGCATCTCTCTACTCTCGTTTTGCTTCTCGCAATAACGATGAATTTGCTAATCGAGTCCTCAGCGCAATGCGTTACAAGTTTGGTGGCCATAATGAGAAGCCACAATCAGGGCAGGCTAAGTAATGAAGGCTGATGCACTAGTTCTCTTTGGCGCAACAGGCGATCTGGCGAAGAAGAAGTTATTTCCCGCTCTCTACGATCTTGAAGATCTCGGCGAACTTGATGTCAATATATTTGGTGTTGCTTCATCTAAGTGGACCCAAGATGTCTTCAAAGAGAATGTAGATAAGGCAGTTCGCGCACGTAAGCCTGATCTCAATGAAGCAGCGCTTTCGAAGTTGCTTGGAGAAATGCAGCTCATCGTTGGCGATTACGAAGATCCCCAGACATTTGTAGCTCTTGCCGAAGCGATTAAAGATTACAAATTACCCGTTATCTATTTGGCAATCGCCCCTGAATATTTCGCTCGCATTACCGAAGCACTTGCCGCTGTTGGCATCACTCGTCGCGCACGTGTGGTTGTAGAGAAGCCATTTGGTCGCGACTTAGAGAGTGCAAAGGCACTTGATGCAGAGCTCAAGAAGCTTCTTCCTGAGGAGCAGATCTACCGCATCGATCACTACCTTGGAAAAGAAGCAGTAGAAGATCTCTTGGTATTCCGCTTTGCCAACACTCTCTTCGAACCCGTCTGGAACCGAAATTATGTTTCAAATATACAGATCACTATGGCTGAGAATTTTGGAATCGATGGCCGCGGTAAGTTCTATGACGGCGTAGGTGCAACTCGTGACGTCTTGCAGAATCACATTTTGCAGGTTCTCACAATGCTCACGATGGAACCGCCAATCGACATGGGTTCTGAGGCGATGCAGAATGAGAAGATCAAAGTTCTCTCAGCTATCCGTGACATCAATAAGAACGACGTTATACGAGGACAATTTGAAGGCTTTCTCGATGAAGACGGCGTAGCTGAAAATTCTGATACCGAAACTTTCGTTGCAATGAAGTTATTTATCGATAACTGGCGTTGGGCAGGCGTTCCTATCTATCTGCGTACAGGCAAGAAGATGCCCGAGACTGTGCTTGAAGTAATTGTTGAGTTCAAGCAACCTCCACGCGCACTATTCGGAAAAGGCGAGGCAAATCAAGTCCGATTCCGATTAGGCGCAAAAGATGGCGTAGACATTTCTCTTCAGGCAAAGAAGCCAGGAACCAAGTTGGTCACTGAAACTGTGGATCTCTCAGTTGAATTCGTCGCTGAATTTGGCGATCGCCAAGGACCGTACGAACGTCTGCTTCGCGCTGCGATGCTGGGTGATCACTTCCGATTCACTCGTATCGATGCTGTATTGCATTCATGGCAGATCCTCGAAGATCTACTCAAGAATCCAAATCCAGTCATCGCATACGAAGGTGGAACATGGGGTCCTGCTGAAGCTCAGGATCTAGTTCCTGGCGGATGGGCACCTGTCGGTAATGAAGCTGAGAAGTTAAAAGATCAACATCTTTAATTAATCGCGAGCTTGTCCCGACTTGTGTGAATACCGGCCCATAAATTCAGCCTTCATATCCGCAAAGCGACCGTCGATGATTGCTTGGCGCATCTGATCAACTAACCGAACAATGAAACGCTCATTATGAATAGTTGCAAGTGTGCCTGCGAGCATCTCTTTACCGCGGAATAAATGACAGAGATATGCACGTGTGTAATTCTTACAGGTGTAGCAATCGCATTCATCATCGATTGGATTGAAGTCGCGAACAAAAGGAGCGTTAGAGACGTTAAATCTTCCTGTCATTGTGTAGACAGAGCTGGTACGTGCAATACGTGAAGCGAGTACGCAGTCGAAGGTGTCGACGCCATTTTCCACGCCCACAAAGAGATCTTCAGGCGCTCCGATTCCAAGGAGATGCTTAGGCTTATTTTCAGGAAGAGTTGTATTCACCCAACTGACAATCGTGCCCAGTGAATCTTTGTCGAGGGCTCCGCCAATTCCAAAGCCATCGAATTCAATTCCAGATGAACTCATCGAACCTAGATCAGTGGCGGCTTTCTTGCGAAGGTCTTCATATTGAGCGCCCTGGATTACGCCAAAAAGCGCTTGATATGGCTTGCCCGCGCGCGAATCTGTGAGTCTCTTATGTTCATCGAGGCAGCGAATAGCCCAATCGTAAGTACGCGATAGCGCCAATTCTTGATAGCGACGAGTGTTATGAAGAGTGGTGCATTCGTCGAATGCAAAGATGATGTCAGCACCTAGTTGATGTTGAATCTGCATCGACACTTCAGAGGTAAATCGGTGCATTGATCCATCGAGGTGGCTCTTAAATGTCACACCTTCATCATCGACATGAGCAAGGCGCTCTTTATTCTTTGCGATAACTTGATCAGAACGAAATGTCTGCGCATCCATTGCGAGAACTTTTTTAAAACCAACTCCGAGTGAGAGAACTTGAAAACCACCGCTATCGGTAAAAGTTGGTTTATCCCAATTCATAAATGATCCAAGCCCGCCTGCTTCATCAAGAACGCTAGGACCAGGTTGGAGATAGAGGTGATAAGCATTGGCAAGAAGAGCTTGCGCACCCAAATCTTCCATCGCTTCTGGAAGAACGGTCTTTACCGTTGCCTTAGTGCCAACTGGAATAAAAGCTGGAGTTTGAATCGTGCCATGAGGAGTTGTGATGACACCTGCACGCGCTAATCCAGATTCAGGAGCATGGGCAATCTCATATGAGAATCCTTTGCCTGAATCAGATGAAACCATGATGCATATTGTGTCAGAGTAATAGACTGCCGAAATGCTCTTCAAGGATTTCACATCCCTGCTCAATACCAATTCACGCAAGATTGTGATTGGCATCTGCCTCAATGCAATTGGGGGAGGCATGACGCTTTCGTTGCTCTTGGTCTATCTCCACGATATGCGTGGCTTTACAAATACCTTTGGCGGGTTGCTCTTGGCCTATGGCTCAATTGTCAGCATCATTGCGAGCACTCCGATGGGAGCTCTGGTAGATCGGATCGGCCCCAAAAAGGTAATGATTGGCGGGCTTTTGCTTAACTCTGTGGCGGCCTTTTCGCTTTCGCAGGTTGAGACACATTTTCATGCAATTCTTGCAATTACGGCAATAAACATTTCAGGACAAGCAATTTGGCCAAGTCAGGGTGTTATTTTGACTCGTGTAACACCCGAAAAAGATCGTCCAAAGATTTTTGCATTTAATTTTATGTTGCTCAATCTAGGACTTGGATTAGGCGGGCTTCTATCCTCACTCATCATTCAGGGTGGTGACTTACTTTCATTCCAGATTATGTATTGGGCAGATGCTGCAACATTCTTGATCTATCTCTTGATTGTTCTCTCGCTTCGAGGTGAACATGTGAACGCGTATATTGCAAAAGAAGATGAACCTCAGACAGGTAGCTACAGAGATCTCTTCTCAATTACTCCGCTGATGCTGCTAGGCATCGGTGGAATTATTCTCTTTACATTTGGATACGGAACAATTCAGGCAGGAATCCCCGTCTTTGCAACACAATTCTTGGGACTTTCACCAAAGTGGCTCGGTATTATCTTTGGAGTTAACACAATAACTATTGTTATTTTCCAACCTTTAGTAATGAAGATTCTTGAAAAATATTCTCACTACGTTGCTCTGATTTCAATTGGTTTCATATGGGCAATCTCATGGATCTTTGTGGGAGTTGCTCCATATATTCCCCTCTTTGCATCTGGGGTTGCACTTGCCTTGAGTCAATTTATCTTTGCCATTGGTGAAATGGTTCAAGCTCCAACAATTCCAACTCTTGCCAATGAACTTTCACCCGAACATATCCGCGGCCGCGCCAATGCATGGATGAGTCTGCAGTGGAGCGTCTCGGGTGTTCTCGGTCCAGCCATCACGGGGCTGATGTTGGGCGCCGATTTAGCTACCGCTTGGGTGCTTGTCATGTTTATCGGCTGCTTCCTCTCAATTCCCATCTTCCGAGCGATGCAACGGGCCGCCCTGAAGGGGTGAAATAGGTCTAATTCGGACTTTTGGGGTTTCTTTTTCCCTCAGATAGGAATACCTTTCACTACTCACGGGTAATCCGTGGAAGCGCTAATTACGCGAAGATAGATAAAGAGGTCTATTAATTGGCTGAGGTTGTACTCGACGACGAGTCACGCGAGATTGTTCAGCGCACCCCTCGTCAGATCGCATGGATGCGATTTAAGCGGAACAAAGTAGGCGTCTATGCAGCCATTGCAACATCATTCTTCTTGCTCGCTTCAGCCTTCGCGCCACTTATCACTCGTGCATTCGGTGTAGATAACACAACAATTTATGACGGTGTCCTCAACGAATTTGCGATGCCAGTTGGACCATGGGGCGGAATATCTTGGGACCACCCACTTGGTCTGGAACCAGGTGTTGGCCGCGATGTCTTTGCACTTCTGCTCTACGGTTCACAGCTCTCATTTCTCGTCGCTTTTATTTCAACGACTGCTGCAATCTCAATCGGAATGTTGATTGGAATCGCTACTGGATATTTCAAAGGACGTGTCGATTCAACAGTTGGTCGCTTCGCAGATTTCCTTCTCTCATTCCCCGGAACTTTCATGATTATTGCGCTATCACTTCCCCTTGTGCAGCGCGTTGAAGCGATCGGAATAGCAAAGGGAAATGCTGCTCGAATCTTTGTGCTCGTAGTTTTCCTTGTTTTTTTCGGATGGACAGGCTTCTATCGACTTATTCGCTCTCAAGCAATGTCTCTTCGCGAACGCGATTTTGTCATGGCAGCACAGGCAATGGGCGCTTCTAGCTGGAGAATTATCATCAAAGAGTTGCTTCCAAATCTCTGGCCAACAGCAATTGTTTTTGCATCGCTCTCTCTTCCGGGATATATCGCCGCGGAAGCTACTTATTCATTTTTGGGTGTTGGGGTTCAAGCTCCAGCATCGACTTTCGGTCTCGTACTTTCTGATGCAGTCGGGTATTGGCGCGATGACCCTGCCTATCTTCTTATCCCTTCAGTGATTTTGATTCTTATCGTTCTTTCTCTCAACCTCCTGGGAGACGCAATTCGCGATGCGCTCGATCCCAAGGCAGGGCGATAGCTGCACAAAGATTTCCGTAGCAATACGGAATCGAAACTTCAATGAAGAGATATCTCGCGAGTTTCTCTTAATGAAGTTTCACCTCTAGTTCACGACCCGTGAACTAGAACCGCTTCTACAAGGAGGACACATGTCCGGTTTGAAAACTAGCCGACGCATCCTTGCCTCAACAGCTGCGATTGCGCTCGCTGTTGGAGTAACGGTTGCTGCTGGCACAAGTGCAAATGCAGCAGAGAAGCCAGTAACTGGCGGAACTCTCTACTTCATTACACATGCAGAACAGTTCGATCACATTGATCCAGCCCGTGTTTACACTGGTCGCGACATTGCGTTCTTGAACTCATTCTTATTCCGTAACCTTGTTTCATACAAGCCTGTCGCAGGTGCCGCTGGATCATCACTCGTTGCAGACCTTGCAACAAACACTGGTGTTCCATCAAACGCAGCTAAGACATGGAAGTTCACACTTCGATCAGGAATCACATGGGAAGACGGTTCACCTGTTACATGTGCTGACGTTAAGTATGGCGTTTCACGTCCATTCGCAACTGATGTCATCACAGATGGTCCTACATATCTTGTGAACTCACTTGATATTCCATTGGCTAAAGACGGAACTTCACAGTACAAGGGTCCATACAAGAAGACTGGCCAGCAGCTTTTCGATAAGGCTGTGACATGTTCAGGTAACACAATTACTTTCAACTTGAACCGCTCATTTGCAGACTTCAACTACGCACTTACTTACCCAGCAGGTGCACCAGTTAAGGCTTCAAAGGACACAGGCGACAAGTACGACCTTCGTCCATTCTCAAACGGTCCATACAAGATCACTTCTTACAAGATTGGTGACCAGCTCGAGCTCGAGCGAAACACAGCTTGGAAGAAGTCTTCTGACCCAGTCCGTACTCCATACCCAGATAACGTTGTTGTACGTTTTGGTCTAGCTGAAGATGTTCGCGATCAGATCATGCTTGAAGATCAGATCCCTAACACAGTGTCACTCGATGCTCTACAGCCAGCAAATACACGTACCTTCTTCGCAGATCCAACAAAGAAGAACCAGCGTTTCAACGTTTACGATCCATATGTTCGCTACGCGGCTATGAACGTACGTAAGGGCAAGATGGATTGCTTGGATATCCGTAAGGCTGTCTTCTTTGCAATCGACACACAGGCTCTTATCGACCTCTCAGGTGGACGTGACTTCTATGGCGACCCAGGAGATAACCCAATCAAGCCAGTTCTTGGTCTTGACTACAAGAAGACAACCGGAAACATCCACGATCCAAACTGGAAGATCACCGGTAACCCAACATATGCAGCTTCACTCATGGATAAGGCTAAGACTTCATGTCCTGATGCCTATGCACGTGCGACATCTGCAGATAAGGGAATCGTCTGGGATATTTCACAGTCAGCTACAAACCAGAAGGCTTCAGTCTTGATTACAGATGCCCTTAAGGCAGCTGGAATCAATATTAAGTTCAACTTCATCCCTGGTGGTACTTACTATTCAACAGTTCAGGACAACGACAAGCAGAATGACATTTCATCTGTTGGTTGGGGTGCTGACTGGGCAAATGCATCAACAGTTATTCCAGAGCTCTTTATTAAGGGGCATGGATTTGCATTGTCACAGAACTGGAACGATCCTGCTTACCCAGCGTTTAAGAAGAAGTCAGACGCAGCTCTGAACGAAACTAACCGCGCTAAGCAAGCAAAGCTCTGGCAAGAACTTGCTCAGACAGTTATGGATCAGTACTGGATCATCCGACCAGTGTTCTCTAAGACACAAGATGTCTGGGGCTCAAAGGTTGGCGGCGTTTACTACTGGGAGCCACAAGGCACCTTCGGCTTCGGCCAGTTGTACGTCAAGAACTAACTACTGATTCACATCAGTAGTTAGCAATTCGTAAGAGTTGCGGGTGGTTTAAGCAATTAGGCCACCCGCAACTTCACGAAATCAAAAAGAAGAAAGTTAAGGAGTAGAAGATGTTGAAGTACCTAGCTCGTCGATTGAGTGCGACCCTCTTGGTCATCACTCTCGTGAGCATGTCTGTCTTTGGTATCTTCGCAGTTCTTCCGATGGACCCTGCGGCTCTCACTTGCGGCAAGGCGTGTTCACCTACGGTAATTGAAGGAAACCGCCACCGTCTCGGACTCGATGTTCCAGTGCATGTGCAATATGGCCGTTTTGTTAAAGGGCTTTTTGTCGGACGCGATTACGGTGATGGGGCCGCCGCATTTCATTGCCCAGCTCCTGCTTTCGGATATTCATTTAACCGCCACGAGTGCGTCACCAAGCTTGTTGGTGAAGCATTTCCAGTCACGCTCTCGCTCGCAGTCGGAGCCTTCATTCTCTGGCTCTCTGTTGGTGTAAGCCTTGGAATTTGGGCTGCCCGCAAAAAGAATCAATGGCAGGACCGAGCTGCAACCGCCTTCGTATTAGTCGGCACCTCTCTGCCTACCTTTATTACCGGAATTTTAATTCTTCTCTTCGTCGCACTGAAATTTAATCTCATCAACCCCCTCGAAATGGGTAGATGGGTTTCTCCTCTTGAAGATCCTGTTGCTTGGTTTAGAACATTCGTCTTCCCGTGGATTGTTTTAGCGCTGCTCTATGCTGCTGGATACACACGTTTTACTCGTTCAAATGTCATCGAAACATCATCTGAAGATTACATTCGCACCGCTCGCGCAAAAGGTTTGGCAGAGAAAGATATCTTGCGTAAACACACACTTCGCGCAGCACTAGCTCCGATTATTACTTTGGCGGGACTTGATTTCGCCGGGCTCCTTGGCGGAGCAATTATCACCGAAGGTATTTTCAATCTGCCAGGACTTGGCCGTCTCTCAATCCGTGCAGTATTAAATGATTATGATCTTCCAACTATTTTGGCAACAACCATCTTGGCTGCAACTTTCGTCATCGTTGCAAACTTGCTGGTGGATATCTTGTATGCCTACATCGATCCACGAGTGCGAGTTGCATCATGACCAAGAAGCCATTCCTTGAGGTTAAGAACCTTAATGTTGCATTTCCTACCGAAGATGGCCTTGTCCAGGCATCGAATGACATCTCATTTACTGTGGCTCGTGGTGAAACCCTTGCAGTCGTAGGTGAATCAGGTTCAGGTAAATCTGTGACATCACTTGCCGTGATGGGTCTGCATGATCGTAAGCGCACACAGATCACTGGACAAGCTTTTCTCAACCTTGAATCTGGCCCTGTCGATGTCATCTCTGCCGATGAAGAAGTTGTTCGCAAGCTTCGCGGTAAAGAGATGTCGATGATCTTCCAAGATCCAATGTCGGCGCTTCACCCTTATTACTCAATCGGCAACCAACTTATTGAGGCTTGGGCGCTCTATAACGAAGGCAGTAAGGAAGATGGCAAGAAGCGCGCCATCGAGATGCTCGATCTCGTCGGAATCCCTGCGGCAACTAAGCGCGTTGATGAATTCCCTCATCAATTTTCAGGTGGTATGCGTCAGCGCGTGATGATTGCGATGGCGCTTATCAATAACCCATCTCTCCTTATCGCCGACGAACCTACAACTGCGCTCGACGTCACCGTTCAATCGCAGATTCTTAAACTTATCCGCGATATGCAGAAAGAATTTAATACCGCTTTGATTCTCATTACCCACGACCTCGGTGTTGTCGCCGAAGTTGCAGATCGAGTTAACGTTATGTATGCAGGAAAGATTGTAGAAAGCGGTGGGGCTGAAGATATTTACTATCGTCCAGACCATCCTTATTCAATCGGCCTTCTCAATTCGATTCCAAAGATTGGCGAACTCGATGCGAAGCGGCTTGTTGCTATCCCTGGTCAGCCTCCATCACTGATTAATCTGCCTGTAGGTTGTTCATTCCGCGCGCGTTGCTCCTTTGCGGACCGTGTCCCCAACAATCTCTGCGCAACAACCACGCCAACTCTTAATGAGAAAGGTTCACAGCATTTATCACGTTGCCATCTGCCTGAATCAGAACTCGTTAAAGCTCGAGCAGAAATTGGTGGCCGCTAATGGATAAGCCAGTACTTAAGATTGAAGGACTTCAAAAGTACTTCCCGACAACTACTGGTGGAGCATTTTCCAAAGTTAAGGGAATGGTCAAAGCTGTCGATGGCATCGACCTTGAAATTTATCCAGGTGAAACAGTTGGCTTGGTAGGAGAGTCTGGTTGCGGTAAGACCACTGCTGGCCGCACAATCTTGAAGCTCTACGAACCAACTGGTGGAAAGATCACCTTTGATGGCCAGGACATCACTCATCTTTCACCTAAGAAGATGAAGCCTCTTCGTTCGCAGATGCAGATGATCTTCCAAGATCCATTTGCTTCGCTCAATCCGCGCCACACAGTAGGAACTTTGATCGGTGCCGCCTTTGATATTCAGGGAATTACTCCAGAAGGTGGAGTTGAGGCCGAGGTTCGTCGCCTGATGGCCCGCGTTGGCCTTAATCCAGAACATATCAACCGCTATCCACACGAATTTTCTGGTGGACAGCGCCAGCGCATCGGCGTAGCTCGCGCAATCGCGCTGAAGCCAAAGCTGATAGTGGCAGATGAGCCAGTATCTGCTCTCGACGTTTCGATTCAGGCACAGGTGGTAAACCTTCTGGAAGATTTGCAGCAAGAGTTCAACATGGCTTACATCTTTGTGGCTCACGATCTATCAGTTGTTCAACATATTTCAGATCGAGTCATCGTGATGTATCTCGGTAAGGTCATGGAAGAAGCCGAAAAAGTTGATCTCTTTACCCATCCTCGCCATCCATATACAAAGGCTCTCTTATCTGCAGTTCCTGTTGCTGACCCAATCAAGGGGCGCCAACGTGAACGCATTATTCTGCAGGGAGATCTACCAAGCCCAGTAAATCCTCCTGCGGGGTGCGTCTTTAATACTCGCTGCTGGAAAGCGACAGATAAGTGCCGCACTGAAGTTCCGCAATTGAAGCAGATCGGTACAAAGCCATCACATCGAATTGCGTGTCATCATCCAGAAGATTAATAAAAAACCCCGACCATATGGCCGGGGTTTTTTACTGTTAAGTTAATAGTTACGCGATTTTTCCATCTACTTGAACAGTTGATTCGCCGATGCGAACTGACAAAGTAAGTGGGTCGCCCACTGCTGCTTGGCATCCAACACCGTACTTATAACTGACTTCTGCGCCTGCCTTAAGAGGTTCAGTTGGAGCGCCGTTGATATCGAGGTCGCCAAGAACGTCGAAGCAGACATTTGCGCCAGAGGCTGCCTGCAATGAGACTGTAGTGAAGTCGAGCGGAGTCTTTCCACCGTTCTTGATGATGACATTAAATTCGTTGGAAGACTTTGGCTTCTGATCGATATTTGTCATGAACTGTGTTGGTGTAAATCGTGAAGGTGCAGAGACGGTAACGAATACTCCGCCACCAAGGTCGAGAGGTGAGTCAAAACCGATTGTGGCAACTGGCGCTTCTTCGGTGACCAAAGTCGTCTTATCTGCAGGAAGGTCAGAGCCGCCATTTGTCACTGAGCGAAGGATTGCTCCGCCGATGAGGACGATGACAGCGATGATGATCCATTGCTTACGAGAAAGTTTTTTCATGGACGAAATCTTACCTTTACCAAATACGAACTCGGTCTTGTGGCGCCAGCCAGAGCTTATCTTTTTCAGTGACTCCAAATGCATCGTAGAACTCTTGAACATTTCGAACGATTTGATTGCATCGGAATTCATCGGGGGAGTGTGGGTCGATAGCGATACGTCGTCGCACTTCTTCAGGGCGGTTCTTATTACGCCATGAGTGCGCATAGGAGAGGAAGAAGCGTTGATCGCCTGTGAGACCGTCGATCACAGGGCTCTCGGCGCCGTTGAGCGCTAATTTCCAGGCCTTATAAGCGATAGCAAGTCCACCGAGGTCGCCGATATTTTCTCCGAGGGTAAATGCACCGTTGACGTGGATATCTGGCGTGCTTTCAGGTGAGAGCGCATCGAACTGTGCAACGAGAACACTGGTGAGCTCTTCGAATTTTCTACGATCTTCATCGGTCCACCAATCGACCATATTTCCGTCGCCATCATATTTAGAACCTTGGTCATCAAAGCCGTGGCCGATTTCGTGGCCGATAGTGGCTCCGATGCCACCGTAATTTGCTGCGATATCTGCATCGAGATCAAAGAAAGGTGGCTGCAAGATTGCAGCAGGAAATACGATCTCATTGGCGAGCGGGTTGTAATAGGCATTTACCGTCTGCGGGGTCATATGCCACTCATCGCGATCGACAGGTGCGCCGATCTTTGCGATGGCATAGGCATGATCGAATTCTGCGATACGCCAAAGGTTGCCGATTAAGTCATCTGCTGAAATTTCGAGAGTCGAATAATCGCGCCACTTATCGGGGTAGCCAATCTTGGGAGTGAACTTTCCAAGTTTTTCGAGAGCCTTCTGTTTCGTCGCATCAGACATCCAAGGAAGTTCGAGGATGCTCTGGCGATATGCCTCGAGAAGGTAATCGACGAGAACCTTCATCTCTTCTTTGGCTCGGGAAGGGAAATGTTTCTCGACATAGACCTTGCCGATTGCTTCGCCGAGAGCTCCTTGGGTAAAGGAGACGCCGCGCTTCCAGCGATCGCGAATTTGAGGTGTGCCAGAGAGAGTCTTGGCATAGAACTCGAAGTTCTGTTGGACGATATCGTCGGTGAGAAATGCTGCGCTCGCAGTGATGAGGTTGTAGGCCAACCAGGCCTTCCATGCATCGATCTGCTGATCAAAGTTGGCGAGCATTGCAGAGACAGATGAGAAGTACGAAGGTTCGCAGACAATCACTGAATCGAATGCCTTGGCTGGCACTTTGGCATTGGTAGCCCATAAATCGAATAAGAAGTGTGGGGCAAGGGTTTCTAGCTCTGCACGAGAGTGCTTGTTATAGGTCAGAGTTGCATCGCGATCTTTGACCTGATCCCAGTGGTGGGTCGCAATCTCAGTTTCGAGTTCGAGAATTTTTGCTGCCATGACCGGCCCATCTGGGATGCCGACCAGAGAACACATCTTGGCAACATGGTCTAGAAAAGCGGTACGGATAGAGGCAAATTGATCTTCGCGGTAGTAAGACTCGTCAGGTAGCGATAGACCACTTTGACCGAGGTAGAGAATATTTGTGTTGGAATCCATCGAATCGGGATAGATAGCCGCTCCAAAGATTCCTGAAATTCCACGCATCTCAAGTCGAGCCATGACTGAGATAAATTCAGAGTGGTTGGTAATCGCCTTGATCGCTGCAAGGTCTTCAACAAGTGGAGTGATGCCGCGAGCTTTGATGGCATCTGTATCCATAAATGATTTGTAGAGGTCGCCGATTTTCTGGGCCTCACCAGCGCCGGTCGCGGTCTCAATAATCTGGCGAACATGCTCTTCAGCTTCGTCATGTAACTTGCGGAAGATGCCATCGCTTGCGCGGTCTGCAGGCATTTCATATTCGCGAATCCACTTGCCGTTGTAGTGGCGGAAGAGGTCATCGCTAGGAGAAACCTGAGGGTCGAGAG
>JBDKLT010000013.1:0-14910 GCA_039795495.1 Actinomycetota bacterium
ATTGGGATCTCCTTCGTAGCGAAGCTACTGCTGCAATGAAAAAGGCCTATGCGCCTTACTCAAAGTTTCCCGTGGGTGTCGCTGCGCTCGTAGATGATGGTCGCATTATTAGCGGTTGCAATGTCGAAAATGCTAGTTATGGCCTCACTCTCTGCGCCGAATGCGGTTTAGTTTCATCTCTCATTGCATCAGGTGGCGGAAGGCTTGTGGCTTTTGCTTGTGTAGATATTGCCGGGAATCCGCTCATGCCATGTGGTCGTTGCAGACAGTTATTGCACGAACATGGTGGGTCTCAACTTCAAATGGATACAAATGAAGGAATTAAACCTTTAGGAGATCTTCTTCCTTGGGCATTTGGCCCAGATGAAATGCAAACCCGATTGTCATGATTGAACCATTTGCAGCTGTCGAAATCATTGCAGCAAAGCGTGATCGCAATGAACTATCTGATCCTCAAATTGATTGGGTTGTTGATGCCTACACTCGAGGGGTCGTAGCCGACGAACAAATGTCTGCGCTCTTGATGGCTATCTTGCTCAACGGAATGAATTCACGCGAAATATCTCGTTGGACCAATGCAATGATCAATAGTGGCGAACGAATGAATTGGTCTTCACTCTCTCGCAAAACTGCCGATAAGCACTCCACGGGTGGAGTTGGTGACAAAATTACTTTGCCACTTGCACCACTTGTTGCAGCATGCGGGGGAGCAGTTCCTCAATTGTCGGGACGTGGACTTGGGCATACGGGAGGAACGCTAGACAAACTCGAATCCATTCCAGGATGGCGTGCTTCGCTCACCAATGAAGAGATGCTTAAGGTTCTTCAAGATACAGGCGCAGTAATCTGCGCAGCAGGAGCGGGTTTGGCGCCTGCGGATAAGAAGCTCTATGCACTTCGTGATGTGACAGCAACTGTAGAAGCTATCCCACTCATCGCGTCGTCAATTATGAGTAAGAAGATTGCTGAAGGTACATCTGCTCTCGTGCTTGATGTGAAGACTGGCAGTGGTGCTTTCATGTCAGATCCTGCAAAAGCGTCAGAACTTGCGCGAACAATGGTTCAACTCGGTATTGATGCAGGTGTAAAGACTCGTGCGCTCGTAACTGCTATGGATGTTCCTCTAGGACTCACTGCTGGCAATGCTCTTGAAGTCCGCGAATCAGTTGAAGTATTAGCTGGCGGTGGCCCGTCAGATGTAGTTGAGCTAACGATTCTTTTAGCGCGCGAAATGATTGATGCTGCCGGAATTGTGGGTAAAGATCCGGCAGATGCCCTCAAAGATGGAAGCGCAATGGATCATTGGCGTCGAATGATTAGCGCACAAGGTGGAGATCCCGATGCAGCACTCCCAGTTGCAAAGGAACAACACATTATTACTGCAGCTAATAGCGGCATCATCACCACCATGGATGCCATGAAAGTCGGCGTCAGTGCATGGAGACTTGGTGCTGGACGTTCCAAGCAAGGCGAAAAAGTTCAGGCAGGTGCTGGAATCGAACTTCATGCAAAGCCTGGCGATTACATTGCAGTGGGTTCACCATTGATGACGCTTCACACCGATGAACCACAACGGTTCGAACGAGCAATTCAAATATTAGATGGCGCTGTCGACATCGTTGAGAACGGTACAGTTAATCGTTTACCTCTGGTGATTGAGAGAATCGAAGGATGAGCAATTTAACAAAGAAACCCTCTGCTGATCAGATCAAACGTCTCCCCAAAGCATTGCTGCACGATCACCTCGATGGTGGCTTACGCCCGCAGACAATTATCGATATCGCTAATGAGATTGGCCATGAACTACCTACCTATGACGCAGTAGAACTTGCCGAATGGTTTAGAAGTTCTTGCGATTCAGGATCGTTAGTTCGATACCTTGAAACCTTTGCTCATACCGTAGCTGTGATGCAGCGAAGAGAAGATATTGTCCGCGTAGCCCGAGAATGTGCTGTAGATCTTGCCCGAGATGGAGTTGTCTATGCTGAAGTTCGCATGGCACCAGAACTCGTAACTAAAAAAGGCTTAACACTCTCACAAGCTATCGAAGCAATTCTTGATGGATTCCGCGAGGGAGAAGCGGAGGCTAAGAGTGAAGGCAATTCGATACGAGTTACATCTCTGCTCTGCGGTATGCGTCAGAACAATCGCTCACAAGAAGTTGCAGAACTTGCCGTTAAATACCGCGATAAAGGGGTTGTCGGCTTCGATATTGCAGGGCCCGAAGATGGATTCCCTCCTAGCGATCAACTCGAAACCTTTGAATACCTTCGTCGCGAGAATGCACATTTCACAATTCACGCAGGAGAGGCCTATGGACTCCCTTCCATTTGGGAAGCGATTCAACTCTGTGGTGCAGAACGTTTAGGTCATGGAGTTCGAATTATCGACGATATTGATTTTAACCATGCGCCGGCACGTCTCGGACGGCTCTCATCGTATGTGCGTGATCGACGTATTCCACTCGAACTCTGTCCTTCTTCAAATATCCAAACAGGTGTTGCAGATTCATTTGCCCACCACCCACTAGCAAAATTGGCGAAGCTTCGTTTTCGTGTGACCATCAATACCGATAATCGATTGATGTCAGCTACATCCATGTCTCGTGAGATGACCGAGATGGTCAACCAATGCGATTGGACTTTCCAAGATTTGCAACGAGTCACAGTCAATGCCCTCAAGAGCGCTTTTATACCTTTTGAAGAACGCCTTGCCATTATTGAAGAAATTGTTAAGCCTGCCTATGCACGAATTTCAGAGGAGTAAGAGATGGCTCATCCACGGTACACGCTGCGCCAAGTAGCAAAGACAATTGATCATGCGCTCCTGCGCCCAGATATGTCCCGAGCAGAAGTTCACGATGGCTGTCTCGTCGCTCTCAAATACGATGTCGCTTCTGTCTGTTGCAAGCCAGCAGATGTCGCCTTCTGTGCCGATATATTGCGCGGAAGTGATGTACATGTGGGCACTGTTGTTGGCTTCCCACATGGAAATTCCGCAACAGCCACCAAGGTCTTTGAAACTAAGCAAGTGGTGGCCGATGGTGCAACCGAAATCGATGTGGTCATCAATATCGGGTGGATGAAGTCTGGGATGTATGACGAGGTCCGTGAAGAGATTGCAGCAGTAGTGGCAGCGGCGGCTGGAAATCAAGTCAAAGTAATTCTTGAAAATGCCTATTTAACAAAAGAAGAGATCGTGAAAGCGTGCCAGCTTTGCGAAGCTGCTGGCGCAGATTATGTAAAGACTTCAACAGGTTTTGCGCCCACTGGTGCAATTCTCGAAGATGTGAAGCTCATGCGCGCATCAGTCTCATCAAAGGTTGAGGTCAAGAGCGCAGGCGGAGTTAAATCTCTCGATATGCTCTTAAGTTTTATGGATGCAGGCGTTAAGCGAAGCGGAGCAAGCGGTACAGCTGCAATGCTCGATGAATTTGTCGAACGTTACGAAGCCTAATTACTTAAGAATTTTTTGAGTGGATCGCGCAATTCGTTGAGAACAGCCTCTGACTCATCGGAATCTTTAGTAATAACTTCGATATAGCACTTCATCTTCGCTTCAGTACCTGATGGTCTGACAATAATTCGAATTCCTCCTGCAAGCCAGATTCGAAGGCCATCGGTAGGCGGTAATCCATCTTTTGGTGCCGCTAAATCATCAATTGATTCAACAGCACGGCCAGCGATTTCGCGCGGTGGGTTGCTACGAAGACCTGCAAGGAGACGAGTGATTGCAGACATATCTGAAACTCGTATAGAAATTTGTTCAGTTCCGTGGAATCCATGGCGTCCCCATACTTCATTGAGAAGATCTGAGATTGTTAGGCCATCACGTTTAAGATCCATCGCAACCTGCGCCAAGAATATTGCGGCAGATACACCATCTTTATCGTTGACAGTCTCTGAATCAACTGCGTATCCAATGGCTTCTTCATATCCAAAAGCTAAATCTTCAATCTTTGCAAGCCATTTAAAGCCAGTAAGTACTTCTTTGAAATCAATCCCGTAGTGAGCGCTAATCTTGCGCAGAGCCGAGGATGAAACGATTGAATTTCCAAATGTTCCAGTAGGTTTCGAACGAGCGATCCATTCACCAAGGACCACACCCAGCTCGTCACCACGCAACATGCGCCATCCGGTGCGAGGGTCATTTATAGCTGCCGCGCAGCGGTCGGCATCAGGATCGTTTGCGATTACCAATTCAGCGCCGAAGTCGCGTGCCTTCGCAAGCGCCAAATCGATCGCACCGGGTTCTTCTGGATTAGGAAATGCAACTGTAGGGAAATCCGGATCAGGAGTGCACTGTTCATCAACTGTGATGAGGGAGTTGAATCCTGCTTTGTTGAAGACAAGTTTGACTGTTTCTGTTCCAACTCCATGCATCGCGGTGTAGACAACTTTGAGATCTCCAGGTCGTGGAGCAAGAGCGCTAGTGCGTGCGACATATTCATTGAGAACTTCTTCGCCCAGGACGGTCCACTTACTGCCGCGTGGTTGAGATTTGAGGGAAGTCACTGCATCTATATCTGCAGCGATGAAACCATCGGTCGGATTGATGATCTGCGATGCTGCATAGTTGATTCCATCTGCTTCAGGACCGATATAGACCTTGTAGCCATTATCTTGAGGTGGGTTATGGCTTGCAGTAACCATGATTCCGATATCGCAAGCAAGATAAGAAGTCGCAAAGGCGAGAACTGGAGTTGGAAGTGGGCGAGGAAGAATGTAAACATCCATTCCTGCACCACTCATGATCTCTGCAGTTTCAAATGTGTAATCTTCTGAACCATAACGCGCATCGCGCCCAACAACAACCTTCGTCATCCCACGTTTCTTCATATATGCAGCGATTCCTGCTGCAGCACGACCTACAACTGCGCGATTCATGCATGATGGTCCTGGACCTATTGGTCCGCGAAGCCCTGCAGTACCAAATTGAAGAAATCCATTGAAATATTTCTTGAGGGTCTCTTCATCCCCGCTATCTAAAAGTGATTGAAGCTGAGATGCAGTAGAAAGATCGGGATCGTCAGCTATCCATGCTTCTACTTCGGCGCGCAATGCGGTATTCATAGCGGCAAGGCTAATGGAGCTAGACGAGTTTAGGAATAGTGTTTTTAAGAAGCGTACCCATACGTTCAGCAGCTGCCTTACCTGCTGCGATAACTTCTTCGTGATTTAACTTTTCGCCAGTAACACCAGCTGCGGCGTTGGTGACTAGAGAAATTCCAAGTACTTCGGCACCAAGTGCATGAGCTGCAATCGCCTCAGGAACGGTAGACATTCCCACAAGATCAGCACCCATGGTGCGCATCATCATGATCTCTGCAGGAGTCTCATAGGTTGGTCCACGCCAATGAACATAGACACCCTCGGCAAGTGACGAATCTTCGTGCTTCACGATTTCACGAATTCTCTTGCTATAGAGATCGGTGAGATCAACGAAAGTTGCACCAGATAATGGTGAGGCCGCTGTCAATGAAATGTGATCGCGAATCAGCACGGGCTGTCCGACTTTGTATGAAGTGTTGATGCCGCCACATGCATTGGTGAGAACAACGACTTTGCATCCAGCTTTGACTGCCGTGCGAACGCCATGAACGACAGGCTCCATACCTTTGCCTTCGTAGAGATGTGTGCGGCCAAGAAAGACGAGGGCGCGAACTTTCTTTCCATTCTCTAGTAATTCATACGAACGAACTTTTCCGGAGTGACCTTCAACTGCTGGAGCAGAGAATCCGGTGAACTCGTGCGCATCGCATTCAAAGATGGGAGTTCCGAGCGCATCTGCAGCAGTGACCCAACCAGAACCCATGACGAGGGCGATATCGTGTGAGGCGATACCTGTTCGTGATGCAATTTCTTCAGCAGCCTTCGTTGCTGCAGCTAGTGGATCAGAGTAGAGAAGCTCAGTTGAGGTCATGCCTCAATAATGTCACAGAGAACTGTTCCGCTAGCAACCGTTTCGCCAATTACTGCCTTTAAGTTCTTTATCACACCGCTCTTATGAGCATTGAGTGGCTGCTCCATCTTCATCGCTTCGAGAACGATGATGAGTTCGCCCGCTTCAACATGCTGACCCTCTTCAACCGCAATCTTTACAACGGTTCCCTGCATTGGACTAGCAAGACCAGTTCCGGAAGATCCTCCACCTGATGATTGCTTCGCACGATGGCGCTTTACGACGGGCTCTGGTGCATGAACGAGAATCTCAAATCTCTTTCCATTGACTTCTGCAACAAGCTTTTCTGCTGCAACCCGGGTCTGGATTTCAGCAGCACCTGATTCAAATGCAGGAATCTCATTTTTAAATTCATTTTCGATATAACTGGTGTAGACCTTGAAATCTTCTGTGTAAGAGGGATCTTCAAGAATTGCGCGGTGGAATGGGAGGGCGGTTGCAAGACCACCAACTTCAAACTCTTCAAGTGCGCGACGTGCGCGTTGAATAGCCTCTTTACGAGTTGCACCAGTTACAATTAATTTAGCGAGCAAGGAATCGAAGTTTCCACCTATGACATCTCCATTGCGGAAGCCTGCATCGACGCGAACACCGGGACCGGTGGGAAGATTCCATGCTGTGATGCGGCCAGGAGCAGGTAGGAATGAGCGACCCGGATCTTCGCCATTGATGCGGAATTCAATGGAATGTCCACGAATAACTGGATCATCAAAGCCAAGACTTTCACCCATCGCGATTCTAAATTGCTCGCGAACCAAGTCGATTCCAGTGACTTCTTCTGAGACAGGGTGTTCAACTTGAAGGCGCGTGTTGACTTCAAGGAATGAGATTGTCCCATCGAGTCCGATGAGGAATTCGCAGGTACCTGCTCCGATATATCCCGCCTCTTTCATGATTGCTTTACTTGAACGATAGAGCTCTTCGTTCTGAGCATCAGTTAAAAATGGAGCAGGAGCTTCCTCTACAAGCTTTTGATGGCGACGTTGTAGCGAGCAGTCACGAGTAGAGACAACAACAGCATGACCGTGCTTGTCGACCAGTACCTGAGTTTCGACATGTCGAGGTTTATCGAGATATCTCTCAACAAAACATTCGCCGCGACCAAAACCTGCTACCGCCTCGCGGACTGCAGATGCGTAGAGCTCTGGAATTTCTTCCATGGTGCGAGCGACTTTGAGTCCGCGACCGCCACCGCCGAATGCTGCCTTGATTGCGACGGGAAGACCATGTTCCTTAGCAAATGCAAGAACTTCTTCATGGCCAGAGACTGGATCCTTCGTGCCAGCAACAAGTGGAGCGCCTGCCGCAGATGCGATGCGACGTGCTGAGACCTTATCTCCGAGCGCGCTAATTGCAGCAGGGGGTGGGCCAATCCAAGTCAGCCCTGCATCAATGACCGCTTGAGCAAAGTCTGCATTTTCGGAGAGAAAACCATATCCAGGATGCACTGCATCTGCGCCAGCTTCTTTTGCAAGTGCGATAATTTTAGGAATGTTTAAGTAAGTATCTTTTGCGACAGTTCCATTAAGTGAGTATGAAAAGTCTGCGCTCTTTGCGTGTAGTGAATCGCGATCTTCTTCAGAGTACATCGCAACAGACTCGAGACCATGATCTTTACATGCACGGATAACGCGAAGAGCGATTTCTCCTCGGTTTGCAATCAGAACGCGCTTCATGACATCTCCTTAACTTGAGGCCAAGAATATCCAAGTTGCTTCATTGCGCTACGGAGAAATGGCATCGAGATTCCCACTACATTGGTGTAATCACCCTCAATAACTGGAATAAAGGGGCTGCCGAAGCCATCGAGAGTGAATCCGCCCGCTACATGGAGTGGCTCCTCGGATGCCACATAATCAGCAATCTCTTCATCGGTCATATCGGTAAATGTCACCTTAGTGGTGACTCTATCTGCTATCTCGATTCCTTTTTCAGTATCGATGATGCAATGGCCGGTATGAAGTAGACCCGTACGACCGCTGATTTCTTTTGCGCGAGCAGTGGCAATTTCTGGTGTTCCTGGTTTCCCAAATGAAACACCATCGACATCAAAAGTAGAGTCACATCCAATAATGATTGCCGGGTAGTCAACCATTTCTCGCACAGTGTGAGCTTTAGAGATCGCAAGGGCTATCACCATGTCCGCAGGAGACATTGCGTTGAAGAAATCGGTCTCTTCATCAACATTACTGACGATGATGGTGGGTTTTAAACCTGCATCTTCAAGCAATCGACGTCGAGATTTTGATTGTGATGCAAGAACAATTCGCGGCATTACTGGTGCTTTCGTGCGCCGAAAGTTATCTGATGGGGAAGTGGTTGTCGCAACTGTGGCATAGCAAAGACACTTCGCTTGATAACAGGTTTGATATCAACGGATTTATGGTTTGCCAAGACTGCCTGCAGAGCAACGAGCTCTTCAGGAGTCGGATGTCCTGCTGTCACTGAAAACTTCATCGTTAGAGAGGGATATTTCCATGTTTACGCGCAGGCAGTGTGTCGCGCTTTGTCTTCAAAGTACGGAATGCCTTTGTGATGTACTGACGTGAATCCTCTGGCTCGATAACGCTATCGATAGTTCCACGTTCAGCTGCAAGGTATGGATTAGAAAACTTTTCAGTGTACTCAGTGATGAGTTCGGCGCGCTTCGCATCCTGGTCTTTAGCTTCAGCTAAATCTTTACGGTAGAGGATGTTGACTGCGCCTTGAGCACCCATGACAGCAATTTCAGCACTTGGCCATGCAAAGTTGATATCGCTGCCAAGGTACTTAGATCCCATCACAATGAAGGCTCCACCATAGGCTTTGCGAGTAATCAGAGTAACGAGCGGAACTGATGCTTCAGCATATGCATAAAGCAACTTCGCTCCACGTCGAATGATGCCGTTCCATTCTTGTTCGGTTCCAGGCATAAATCCTGGGACATCAACGAGAGTAAGGATTGGGATATTAAATGCATCGCAGAAACGTAGGAAACGTGCTGCCTTTTCAGATGAGTTGATATCGAGCGTTCCGGCCAACTGTGAAGGCTGGTTCGCGATGATTCCAATTGATTGGCCCTCGATGCGAGCAAATCCAACGACGATATTTGGTGCATAGAGTGCGTGAACCTCTAGGAACTCGCCTTCATCGACGAGAGCTTGAATCAGAGATTTCATATCGTATGGCTGGTTAGGGCTATCTGGAATAAGAGTATTGAGCGAGGTATCTGAAGCTGACTTATCGAGAGTTTCAGTTGGGGGAAGGACTGGAGAACCATCCATATTATTTGAAGGAAGATAAGAGAGAAGAGCTTTTACATAATCAATAGCGTCAGCTTCTGAATCTGCCATGTAGTGAGCATTTCCAGATTTTGTATTGTGAGTGAATGCACCACCGAGTTCTTCCATTCCGACATCTTCACCGGTTACAGTTTTGATGACATCTGGTCCGGTGATAAACATATTTGATGTGTCTTTCACCATGACAGTGAAGTCCGTTAACGCAGGTGAATATGCAGAACCGCCTGCACATGGACCTAAGATTAGCGAAATCTGAGGAATGACTCCTGATGAACGTGTGTTAAGGCGGAAAATTTTTCCATAGCCATTGAGCGAAGCGACACCTTCTTGAATTCGAGCACCACCCGAGTCATTGATTCCAATCAGAGGAATTCCTGACTTAAGTGCAAACTCTGCAATCTTTACAATCTTCTCTGCATGTACTTCTCCGAGAGATCCACCGAAGACGGTGAAGTCTTGTGAATAGAGTGCAATCGGGCGACCATCAACAGTTGCGGTCCCAATAACCACACCATCTCCATAAGGACGGTTCTTCTCCATCCCAAAGTTCTGGGCGCGGTGACGAGCAAACTCATCGATTTCAGTGAAGGAATCTGGATCAACGAGCATCTCAATACGTTCGCGAGCGGTGCCTTTTCCCTTCGCATGCTGCTTATCTACTGCTCGAGCGGAACCAGCATGGATAGCTTCATCAATTCTTTCGCGAAGGTCTTCGATTTTTCCCGCGGTAGTGTGCAGATCAGGGCTCATGAACATAAGGTACTAGTCGTGAGTACAAATGTGCCAAGACCTCCGCTCGATAGTTCGGCTATCTCAGAAAAAATCTCGCAGTACTGGCGAGTAAGCGTGGTTGAAGTCACGGGTTCAACACAAGAAGATATTTCCACTTTACTCGCGGAGAAAAAAATTCGTAGTGGCGAAGTGTTAGCCACAGAATTTCAAAGTGCAGGTCGCGGAAGACTGGATAGAAGTTTTGAAGCTCCGCAATATTCGGCGCTGATGTTCTCTTTCTTCATTGAACCTAAGCGAGAAACCTCAGATTGGTCATTTCTGACTCTACTCACAGGACTTGCCTCAATTTATGCCCTTACAACTTTAGATCCAGCGAGTGGGCCGACTTTGAAATGGCCGAATGATATTTGTTTCGGGGATAAAAAAGTCGGAGGCATCATCGCTCAAGTCCAAGGTTCAGGAGTCATCATTGGAGTTGGAATCAATGTTGGAATGTCGAAATCTGAATTGCCAGTTGAACACGCGACATCACTTGCTCTTGAAAACTTTCCACAATTAGATCGCAATCTTATTCTCGCTACTTTCCTCAATACATTTGAGGAATTACTGACACGATGGCAACAAGGCGAGGACCTTCGCCATCTCTATTGCGAAAGATCTGCCACTATTGGTCAGCAAGTACGAGCCCTACATCCAGATGGAAGCTCTCAAACTGGATTAGCGATCGGTGTTTCGCCTGTAGGAGAGTTAATTCTTGAAGATGGAAACCGCATTTCAGTGGGAGACATCGTTCATCTACGATAACCCAGTGAGCAATAAATTCCCTCGAGTTGGAGTCATTGGTGCCGGGCAGCTTGCCCGCATGATGGTGGCGCCGGCAACTGCCCTGGGAGTCGACTTGTTGCTCTTTGCTCAGAGCCCAGAAGATTCAGGTGCACAGATAACTCGCCATGTTGTGGGAGATTACACTGATCTAGAATCACTTAAAAAGTTTGCATCACAATGCGATCTCATCACCTTTGAACATGAATTAATCCCGCTCTCTGTCATCAAGGGGCTTGAAGCTACTGGAGTAAAGGTCTATCCATCTTCATCTGCATTCATCTACTCACAGGATAAAGTTGAAATGCGTGAAAAACTTAAAGCTTTTCCGTCGCCTGTGTGGAAAGTTGTCACATCGAGTGATCAAGTGAGTCATTTCCCTGTTATCGCAAAATCTATTTCGGGCGGTTATGACGGGCGTGGAGTTTGGAAGGTAGATTCAAGTAACGAACTCAGCGATCTACTTCAGAATTCGCCAAGATTGCTCATCGAAGAACTTATTGATTTTGACTCTGAAATTGCAGTGATGGTTGCAAGATCTCCACATGGTCAAGCAACTTCATGGGCACCAACTGAGACAGTACAAGAAGACGGAATCTGCACACTCACAATCTCTCCTGCGCAGAGTATTTCTCCTGAAATTGCAGAGCGAGCCCAACAACTTGCACTTGATATTGCAAATGAAGTTGGAGTTGTTGGCGTTATGGCTGTTGAAATGTTTGTCAAAGGTAATGATTTGTTCATCAATGAACTTGCCATGCGCCCTCATAATTCTGGCCACTGGACAATTGACGGTTCGCGCACCAGTCAGTTTGAACAGCACTTACGCGCAATTCTTGATCTTCCGCTCGGCGACCCCTCAATGACAAGCGAATTCGCAGTCATGGGAAATATTTTGGGTGGGGATAAGACGGATATGTACCGCCCGTATCTCCACTTAATGGCTCGAAACCCAGATCTAAAGTTCCATCACTATAAGAAAGAGGTCCGTGCCGGACGCAAGATTGGCCATGTAACGGCAGTTGGTTCAGACCTTCTACAATTAACCTCTGATGTGCACCATGCACGCGACTATATGAGTGGAGCTATCGATGAGTGACGTTAAAGATGTAGCAATCATCATGGGCTCAGACTCTGATTGGCCAGTCATGGAAGAAGCGGCAAAGGCTCTCGATTCATTTGGAATTACTTATTCCGCAGATGTTGTCTCGGCTCATCGCATGCCTGAAGAGATGGTTGAATTTGCAAAGAGCGCTGCAGCAAAAGGTTACAAAGTAATTATTGCTGGCGCAGGGGGAGCAGCTCACCTTCCTGGAATGGTTGCTTCTCTCACAACGCTTCCAGTTATTGGTGTTCCCGTCTCACTCAAGAATTTAGATGGAATGGATTCGCTTCTTTCGATAGTTCAAATGCCAGGTGGAGTTCCCGTTGCAACTGTAGGAATTGATAACGCGAAGAATGCAGGCATCCTTGCAGCTCGCATCATCGGTTCAGCTGATTCTGCTGTCTCAGCAAAGATTGAATCTCAACTTTCTCAACTTTCTGAAGAAGCAAAAGCAAAGGGTGCCCAATTGAGCGCCCGTCGCAGTTCTAAAACTGGTTTCTAATCAGTTCTTCCTAAGGCATGAACGCGCCAACCAGCCGCGCGCCATACATTACGGTCGAGCATATTGCGCCCGTCGATAAGAAACTTTGATTTCACGAGCTGACCAATTACCGATGGATCAAGTTCGCGATATTCCTTCCACTCGGTTAAGTGCAAAATTGCATCTGCGCCCTTAACTGCATCAACGACCTTTTCTTGGTAATCAAGATTAGGGAAACGCTTACGCGCAGGTTCAATTCCCTTTGGATCGTGAACAACAACCTGTGCACCTGCTGCCTGCAATTGAGCGGCGATATCTAGAGCTGGGGAGTCGCGTACGTCGTCGCTGTCGGGCTTGAAGGTTGCACCGAGGACAGCGATTTTGTACTGAGTGAGATCTTCAGAGAGATCTGCGCGAACTACATCGATGACACGTTGACGTGCGCGAAGGTTAATCGCATCAATTTCACGAAGAAATTCGAGCGCTTGATCAGCTCCAAGTTCTTGAGCGCGAGCCATAAATGCGCGAATATCTTTAGGAAGACAGCCTCCGCCGAATCCAATACCTGCTTGAAGGAAGCGATTTCCAATACGTGGATCGTAACCGATTGCCTTTGCGAGAACGGTGACATCTCCACCAGCGGCTTCACAGACTTCTGCCATCGCATTAATAAATGAAATTTTCGTTGCAAGGAATGAGTTGGCTGCAACTTTTACGAGTTCAGCAGTCGGCAGGTCTGCACGAATCCATGGAGTGCCAAGATCAATTACGGGCTTGTAAACCTCTTTAAGAATTTCTTCCGCACGATCATTCGCAACGCCCACTACGAGGCGGTTTGGAGTCAGAGTATCTTCGACTGCAAATCCCTCGCGCAAGAATTCAGGGTTCCACGCTAGATCTGCTTGTGGAGCAGATGTTGCCAATTGATCGCGTAGCAATTGTGCAGTACCAACTGGAACTGTTGACTTACCAACGACGAGTGCGCCTTCTTTAAGGTGAGGCGCGATTGCCGCAACAGAGGACTTCACATAGGTGAGATCTGCAGCTAAACCATCTTTGCTCTGCGGAGTACCTACGCAGATGAAGTGAACATCTGCGTCAGCGACGGCAGAAAAATCAGTAGTAAATGAGAGTCGACCAGTTTTCATCTCAGCAGCAAGAAGCGTGTCGAGGCCAGGTTCGTAGAAAGGAAGCTCGCCCTTAGAGAGGAGATCTACCTTGTTTTGATCTGTATCGATACCAACTACTTCAAAGCCGAGAGAGGACATGCATGCCGCATGTGTTGCCCCAAGGTAGCCGCAACCAATTACTGAAAGTTTCAGAGTCATGCGAGGGAGTCTATTGCAGGGTCAAATGAATCGTGGAAATTTAAGACTTATTTCGCAGGAGCGCAGGGATTATCAGCGGCTGTTTTACTCTTAAATTTATCAATCACCGTCGCTTTTGCTGATGCCGATGCAGAAGCCGATGGCTTGATGGTCTCAACGAGAGCTTCATCGTTGCGAATACGTGTCCAGAGATCTGTCGCGAGAACTTGATCCCAGATGACCACAGAACCTACCCCTGGATAACTTCCGTTGGGGTCAGAGAGTGGGACGGTCAATGTTCGGACATTTCCTGAAGAAAGGTTGCGCATCTGCTTGGCTAGAGTCAGAATATCATTTTTGTCGACAGAAGAATCCATCTTTACAGTTGAAATCGTTGCGTTATAAAACTTGGCTAACTTGATTGGATTGAGCAGCACTCCACTACTGGTGGCTTTTCGCAGAACTGCGCTCACAAATTGCTGCTGTCTTTCCATACGACCAATATCGCCGCGTCCATCAAAATCTCGAGTGCGAACATATTTCAAAGCTTCAATTCCATTGAGAACATGTGTACCGGCGCTCATTACCAAGTGGCTCTTGGGATCGTTGATTGCCACCTTGGAGCAGACTTGAATTCCGCCCAGCGCATCGACAACGCCGGTAAATCCAGCAAAGCTGACTTCTACGTAATGGTCAATCTTTAAGTTGGTCTTTTCTTCAATTGTTTGGATGAGCAGCGGAGCTCCACCAAATGCGAAAGAAGCATTAATTTTTCCGGGGCGTGCTGGAATGTCGCGAGTATTGTCTTGGCTTCGATGTGCGGGAATAGTTACCAATGTATCGCGTGGAATTGAGACGATATATGCGGCGTCTCGAGATTTAGATATGTGAACCAAGAGCATTGTGTCTGAACGTCCACCGGCAGCAACTGCAGTGCTTCCAACTCGCAATTCTTTAATCTGAGCTTTCGTGAGTCCTTCGCGAGTATCTGAGCCAACTACTAAATAGTTGAGCGCACGAGATGTCTTTTCTGGACGATCTTTGAGAGAGCCAAATACATCGATTCGAGAAATCTCACCGCTTACTCGACCTAAACCAAGCCATGACAATGATGCAATAAGGACTACACCTAGCGAGAGAGATGTAATAATTCGAATTGCACGGGATGATTTCACATCCGTAGGGTACTTGGACCAATGCATGGAGGGGTAATGGCGACAC
>JBDKLT010000014.1:0-32011 GCA_039795495.1 Actinomycetota bacterium
ATCAAAGCCTGAACTTGTGAGAACAATTCCAAGCATTTCTGCAAGGTCTTGATCGTCATCGACGACCATAACCAGAGTCATTTATGAACCGTGCTCCCAAGAGTTGAGGTACATATCTTGAGCTGGTGTGAGTGTGTCGATGCGACCACCCATAGAAATGAGTTTGAGTGAAGCAACTTCCTTATCGATATATGAAGGAACTTCGTGAACGCCAGCTGGAAGATTCTTTGCTTCCTTAACAAGGTATTCAGCTGTAAGAGCCTGATCAGAGAATGACATATCCATTACTGATGCAGGGTGTCCTTCAGCGGCTCCAAGGTTTACTAGGCGACCTTCGGCGAGAAGGAGAAGGCGGCGACCATCTTTCATAACGTATTCATCTGTCTGATGGCGCATCTTTTCGTTCTTCTTTACAGAGTTCTGCTCAAGCCAAGCAACGTCGATTTCGATATCGAAGTGGCCAGAGTTGGCCATGATGGCTCCATCCTTCATCACTGCAAAGTGTTCATCTCGAAGTACATCGCGGTTACCTGTGACAGTAATAAAGACATCTCCCACCTTAGCTGCATCCACCATTGGCATCACGCGGAAGCCTTGCATCATCGCATCGAGCGCCTTTGTGGGATCGATTTCAGTAACGATGACATCAGCACCAAGACCCTTGGCACGTTCAGCAACACCCTTACCGCAATAACCAAATCCTGCAACGACAACAATTCGACCAGCAAGCAGGAAGTTTGTTGCACGGAAAACAGCATCGAGAGTTGACTGTCCGGTTCCGTAGCGGTTGTCGAACATGTGCTTTGTATCGGTGTCATTAACCGCGATCATTGGAAATGTAAGAGCACCATCTTTAGCCATCTGGTTGAGACGGATTACACCTGTTGTTGTTTCTTCACATCCACCTGAGATATTTGGAAGTAACTCTTTACGTGTTGTGTGTAGAGTATTGACGAGGTCGCAGCCATCATCGAAAACTTGGTGAGGTTGGATATCGAGCGCTGCATTGATATGCGCGTAGTAACCATCGCGATCGACAGCATTGCGAGCAAATACAGAGATTCCGTATTCGTGAACAAGCGCTGCGGCAGTGTCATCTTGTGTTGAAAGTGGGTTAGATGCGCAGAGAGCAATCTCGGCTCCCCCTGCTTTGAGAACGCGCATCAAGTTTGCTGTTTCGGTTGTGACGTGCATGCACGCAGCAATTCGAACACCAGCGAATGGTTGAGACTTTTCGAAACGCTCGCGGATTTGTGCAAGCACAGGCATATTGCGTTCGGCCCATTCGATGCGCTTGCGACCTTCAGCAGCAAGTGATGCATCTTTAATGTCATGCTTTGGAATAGTTGTGACAGGTGTCATTTAGATATATCTCCCTAGATAAACGGCTGTTTGTTCGCTTGACCTTCGGCGTAGGGCTCTACTGTGCTAGTCGGCTATGGATATAGATTAGTGGAATTGGCAGCTAATCGTTAAAAAGGGCTAGCCACGTACCGTGTTAAGTACATCATCTCGAACCTGTTGCATGCGTGCCTCCGTTGAAGCCTCAACGTTAAGTCGAAGGAGTGGTTCGGTATTCGATGCTCGAAGGTTGAACCACCAATCGTCGCCGTCGATAGTTAATCCATCGAGGTGATCGACTGCGACTCCATCTCTAACTCCATATATTGATTCAATCTGATCCATTGCAGATTTTGCATCCGCAACGGTTGAGTTAATTTCACCGCTTGAAACATAACGATTAAATGGCTTGAGCAATTGGGAGAGCGAAAGTTCTGAATTTCCGAGAGCGGAAATTGCATGAAGCGCAGCGAGCATCCCTGAATCTGCTTTCCAGAAATCGCGGAAGTAGAAGTGACCAGAGTGTTCTCCACCAAAGACTGCCCCTGTTTCTGCCATCAATTTCTTAATGTAAGAATGTCCGACACGAGAACGGATCGCTGTTCCACCATTTTCTACGACCACTTCGCGCACTGCACGTGAAGAAATTAGGTTATAAATAATGTTTGAGCCTGGATACTTCGCAAGTTCACGAGTTGCTATCAATGAAGTGAGTGCCGATGGATTTACGAGATCTCCGTTTTCATCAACTAAGAAGCATCGATCCGCGTCACCATCAAATGCAAGTCCGATATCAGCGCTATGTTTCTTAACTGCTTTCTGCAAATCTACAAGATTTGATGGTTCGATTGGATTAGCTTCATGGTTGGGAAAAGTTCCATCGAGCTCGAAATACATCTCGACCACTTCTGCATTGAGATGTTTAAAGACCGCAGGAGCTGTATAGCCACCCATCCCGTTTCCGGCATCAATCACAATCTTGAGAGGGCGAATCGAGGAGAGGTCTACCAATGTAAAGAGATGGTCAACGTACTCATCAACCATATTTTGTTCTTTTTCTACACCGACATTGCGCATAGCCATCGGAGTGCCCTCTTTGACGAAGTTTTCAATCGTGAGCAATCCAGATTCTTTACCAATAGGACGTGCTCCACTAAGACATAGCTTGATTCCGTTATATGCAGCTGGATTGTGGCTTGCGGTAAACATTGCACCTGGCAGATTTAACTTGCCTGAAGCGAAATACAACATGTCAGTCGAAGCAAGGCCGATTCGAATGACATCAAGGCCTTGTGACGTTACTCCCGCTGAGAAGGCAGATGCGAGTGTGGGAGAGGATGGGCGCATATCTTCACCGATGACAACCGTGCCTGGTTCACGTTCTTGCTCAAGGAAGCGAGCCACCGCAACGCCAGTTGCAAATGCAAACTCCGTTGTGAGTTCCTTATCAACGAGTCCACGAATGTCATATGCCTTGAAGATTGATCCGCTCATATCGGTATCGTAGAAGAGATTGCTTCAGTTTAAGAAATTAGGAAGGAACTGCGCGTAGGTGGCCGCGTCGACCTACATTGCTATGAGAAGAAATCTCATTATTGTGCTCTGCAGATTCAACTGGAGTTTGAGCTACTTCTCTCACTGCATCAGCTATCGCCATTAAGTCATCATCACTAGGTCCTGCGGCGCTTTCATCTGTTGCCTGCCGGATTATTTCCCAGCCATTTGGAACTGTGAGGCGCGCAGAGTGTCTCTCACATAAATCATAAGAATGTGGTTCAGAGAAAGTTGCGAGCGGCCCAAGAACTGCTGTCGACTCTGCATAGATATATGTCAAAGTCATAGAGGCGACGGAACGACAGTTGACGCGCGAACATGCGCGACCAGACCGAAGTTGAGGACTCATGTCATCAAGATTACTGGGAAGCGCTTAGAAATTTATGGATTGAGCACTCGAATATTTGATGCCGGTACGGACGATTTTGTAAGGATGCTTCCTGGATTGAGTGGGATATATCCATATCCACTCTTAGAAGAAATCAATGCGGCGCCTGTAGTTTTTGACGAAATCTTTGTAAAGGTAACCGAGCGCACAGAATCAGGAACTACAAATGTTGCAATGTCCTCGGCTTCCACGCTCTGCTTCTTTGTTGAACCATTGGTGTAGGTCAAGGAGAGGTTTACCTTTATCTCCCCCCCAGTAAATACCAACGTTGGAGCTAACCCAGTAGTCGCCAAAGTGAATTCCGTGAGCTGGGTAGCAGCGGTACTCCACACAAAATCTCTCTTGCCTTGTGAAAGAGTTCGCGAGAATACAGAGCCCAATATCGGTTGATCCGATGAGATATGTAGGGCAAATTTGCCCGAAGCCATTGTTACTTCGAGAGGAATTTCAATGACTTTGGTATGTGGAATAACTCGACCGTTAATGCTCACGGGAGAAAAGGTTCCATCCGTAGATTTAATTTCAGCTGAAATACGTGCATCAACATCGCCGGGTACGAGAAGACGCAAAGTGTGAGGCGTTGCAGATTTTTTTCCGGTCTGCTGGGGAATGGCAGGAATAACCAAATTCTTAACTGGCGCTGAAGTTGAATTAACGAGATCTCCTCCAAGAGCCTGCAGGCCTTTCCCACGTTCATCCACAACAAATCCATTGACGCGACCTGATCGAGGTAGGAGATGAATCGCAATCTCCTTTGAACCAGGAGCAAGGGATGCGAGCGGAATGGACTGATAGGAGTTTGGTTTCATGGAGATTGAACGAGGCGTGAGAGCGCCTTTTTCTGTATAGATCGCTATTTCGACAAGAGCTCTACCGAGTCCACTATTAACAATATTGAGAGATCCCTTTGTAGTGATATCAGCCGTTGCTCCTACAAACCACTGTGAAGAAATAGGCGCAAGACAAGGAACGGCTCCAGCCCATACTCCCTTGCGCACTTGCCAAACAATTGGTGTAACTGGACCTGATTCAATAACTGCTGACTGAGCCGCAATCGCATATCGGCGGAATCCAACTGGTGATGTCTTCATGGAGCTTGTTCCAGTTTTACGCACTTCAGTCTTGGGAGAGGTTAGTGAGATAGCAGTCGAAAGCCCAGTTGTATTAGGAGGACATACAGTTGCTGGGTATGACTCATTAAATCTGCTTGTCGAAACTGTTGCATTGAGTACGTTACTTAAAAGAATTACTAATGCAGTGGCACCCGCAAGTATGAATAAACGTTGATTTTTCATGCAATCACCGAATCTTCAATTTCGCGTCTACGACGTCCAGCGGGAAGCGCAAGTACCACGGCGGTTACCAACACGATGATAAAGAATGAGATCCAAGCACGACGTACAGTTCCATCGTGAATCACAGAGATATGTCCACCAGTGGTGACTTCAAAAGAAGGTAACCCATTGGCATTTTCAATCTTTGCCAATTTGTACCCATTCTGCATTATCTGCCACCGATTACTGAAACTTTCTGTCAAAGTAATCGTGCCTGGTGCTGGAACATAAGTACGCACGCCTTTAAAAGGAAGAGTCATCTCTTTTCCAGCGTAGTCAACAAACTTAAGCCGGCCTGTATCTTTCAAAACTTTCCAAACAATTCCAGCATTAGTTGCCGAAGTTCGGTTAAAGCCGCCTAAACCATCAATCGTTTGCACAACTTCCTGGCTCACTGGCGCCTTTAGGAATACATATTTGATTCCGTATTCAGAGAAGACTTTGCTAGAAGTAACTCCGGTGTTATCAACGAGTCCTTCAATTGCGCTCTTAATGACAGGTAGGTCTCGTGGAGCTACATCCGGTTCGCCAAGAATAATTGATGAACCTCGTGAAATGTAATAAGAAAGAGTGGTCACATTTTGATGGCGATATGAACGGAGAACTACAGTCTTTGCATCTTTTTCAATCGCAAGAAATGCGGGCAGGATTTCACGAGAATTTGTGTGGACGGGAGAGTTAGATCCTGCTGTCACTAACCAGAAAATTGATGTGAGGGCATAAATAGTAGTTATCAAGAGAATCCCTGCAACCGAGATATGTCGGTAATTGATATGAGATTGTTGGAGTCGCGCTCGAATCTTGTCGAACATAACCACAGCAGAGGTAATAGAGAGCAAAGTTGCCACAGAAATAAATGTCGCGGCATTGGCTCGGGTTTGCGCTGCTGAAGCGTTATCTGACACAACAAATGCACTTACAAGGGTTCCAGTAAGGAGAAAAACAAGACCGAGCGAAGCGAATTTGCGCGCTGCAGTAGTTGAGAAATATGTAACAAAGAGAATTACGGCAACAGGGCTTATGCACCACCAGGGCAAAGAACCGGGTCCACCTGGATTTGCAAAGAAGGCAAGATTTGGTCCACCCCCGGGAATTGTGAAACCAATCTCCGAAATGAGTCGATCTGGATTGAGAATAAAAGAGAAACTTGAAGGCGCCGACAACAAAAGCGGCAGAGCAATAAGAGTTATGCGACGTGTTACCCGTTGAATAAAGATTCGATTCTTACGATCGCGTCCAGTAGTCAAGAAATCTCGATACAGCGTGAATGCCACTGCACCAAACATGATGAGCAACACTGATGGGTTAAATGCAAAGAGCAACCAAATGAAGAGAGAGTATGCAAAAACACTTCTCCAACTTCGAGATTCAATTTCAATCCAATTGCGAAGTTCTGAAACGAAAACTGGAAGCAAGGCTAGAAACACCAGCACTCCTAGGCGTCCGGCATTAATTGAGGCAATCGAAACTGGTGATAGCGCATACATCAGCGATGCACCGGCAGCAAGCCATTCATTATCTGTATATCGCCTAAAGAGTCGATGAGATGTGAGTAGGAAGATGAACGGAGATAGAAAGAATATGAGCGCGATTAAGAGTTTGATATTTCCTAAAGTAACGAGAGATGCAGCTGTCAAGATAAGAACCCATGGCGGTGTTGATAACCCGCTTCCCATCGCTATGTCATGCCAGCTCGCAACATAGAGCTTGAAGAGTTCATCCCAGCGATGAGGGGATTCGGGGAGCGCTCCACCCGAAATGGAGCCAAATCTATGTCGAGCCCAAAATAACGAGATCAGAAGCAAGAATGCAGAAGCGGCCACCAGTGGGCGCGCGAAAACTAGCCTCCAAGGCTTATGAGTAATCGGAACGAGCAGATCTTCATCTTCATTAATAGTGAGATTGCTTGCGACCGGTAATTGATCTCCTGAATTGTCTGGAATCAATTTTGTTCGAAGTGCATCAATTGTGCGTGAGAATGAGCTGCGTATTTGGGTGAATCGAGAAGGAATAAAAGTTTTCACGACTCGACTGGAGATATATCGACTCTTGCGACGTCTTGCGCGAGCTTCCAGTAATTCAGCCGGGTGAATAAGCAGTGAGGCAATCGCCAATATTTCATCGCTGGCATAACCAGGCAACTTTGCAAAGAGATAACCAATAGAGCGAAATATTGCACCTGCCAAAAGCTGAAGCGCCAACCACGGCAAGGTCCACCATGGTGAATTTGCAAGTAAGACATAGGCAGCATTGCGTCGATCGAGAAGAAGTGGTCTGTGCAGTGGCGCGCCTTTTACATCTACGGCTCGACGTTCGTTAGCAGAAGCTTGTGCGTGATAACCGATCGCATCTGTCACAACAATGACAGAATGTCCAGCTGCGCGAACTCTCCATCCAAAATCAACATCATCTCGGAAGAGTTCTAAATTTTGATCGAAGCCGCCGAGTTCTTCAAAAACATCACGCCTAATCAGTGCGCCTGCAGTGCTGACAGAGAGAACTTCATGAACTCCATCGTGCTGACCTTGGTCATATTCAGATGGTTCTAGCCCAGTCCATCGCGCACCGTTGGTGGCTAGGCTAATTCCCACTTCCAGAAGATGCGTGCGGTTATGCCATCCAAGTAATTTAGGTCCTGCCATCACTGCACTTGGTTTTTCAGCAAGTGCAGCCAATAGAGATTCAAGTGCGCGGGGTTCTAAAACACAATCATCATGCAGAATCCATAACCATTCTTCTGCTCCTTCGATAGGTGCTGGCAGATGATCGACGCCATATTGAATCGCTGCGCCGAATCCAGTTGTGCGTTCAAGAGTTGCAACAGGGATGCGAGCGCCTTTGAGAAGTTTTGCAGAGCCATCTGTAGATCCGGTATCGATGGCAAGTATCTGGTCAGCGCTCTGACTTTGAGCGGTCAGTGATGCAACGACTTCAGGAAGCCAGGTAGCGCCATCGTGCACAACGAGAAGTGCAGAGACGCGCCGCGTTGTCATAAGTAAAACTTATCGTTTGAGCGCGCGAATAATGAAGCGCGCTTACGCAGGGCGACGCTTGAGGCGGCGGCGCTCACGTTCAGAGAGGCCACCCCAAATTCCAAAACGCTCGTCATGTGCGAGTGCATATTCAAGACATTCCTGACGAACATCGCATGAAAGGCAGACGCGCTTTGCTTCGCGAGTTGAGCCACCTTTCTCCGGAAAGAATGCCTCTGGATCTGTCTGGGCGCAGAGGGAGCGCTCTTGCCATGAGAGTTCGATGTTCTCTCCATTAGCTAATTGAATTGTTGGTCCAGCAGTGGGGGCTGATGGCTTGCCAGTCGAAGTACCTTCTGGGCGGATCGGCATGCTCGTGAGACTCCTCAAATCGTTAGGGCGCATTTCAGTATGAAGAGCGCGCTCTAGGAGTGAATTACACCCGTGTAATCCCTACCCGTCAACCCCTCGAGCGAGGTTTTTTTACAGATTCAGGGTTATTTTCAGAGGGAAATCGGTAGATCTAGGCGTGAAGATAGGTAGCGCTCGCTCTTTTCAACGCCGGCGGGCACTTCTGTGCCATGAGCTATGAAGGAACGAGTCAGGTGGGCGCCTTCGCCGATAGAGACATCGTCGCCAATGATGCAATCATCGATGCGTGCTCCGCTGGCAATCGTGGTGCGCGCCCCAATGGATGAACCGCCCGTGATCACTGCATCCGAAGCAATTGTGGAACCAGGCATTGCATGGAATTGACCGCCAACTAAATCGCGTGAACCTTTAAAGAGTGCGGCGGGTGTACCCACATCTAGCCAATATGACTGCTCTTTATAACCAAATACTGGACGTCCCGCAGCAACGAGTGCAGGAAAAGTTTCACGTTCGACGCTGACAACTCTTCCAAGTGGAATCTGATCGATAACTCGTGGATTGAAAACATAACATCCTGCATTGATGGAATTGGTTACTGGGTTTTCCATCTTTTCAAGGAAGGCAAGTACACGACCTTCGGAATCTGTTGGCACGCATCCAAAAGCTCGCGCATCTTCAACATCAATCAGATGCAGAGTCACATCTGCATCATGTTGCAGGTGGAATGAAATTTGATTTGCAATGGAATGTCTACTTAGTACATCACCATTGAAAATAACGATTGGCTCGTCTCGGCTCAATAATTCTGCGGCATTACGAATAGCTCCACCAGTACCAAGCGGTTCTTTTTCTACCGCGTAAAGAATTTTGATTCCCCACTTAGAGCCATCGCCAAAGTAAGGAGTGAAAACTTCCGCAAGATAAGAAGTAGCAAGCACAAGAGTATGAATTCCAGCTTTCTTTGCTGCAAGAATTTGATGTTCCGTAACTGGCAAACCAGCCACCGGCAACATCGGCTTAGGTGATTCTTCGGTGAGCGGTTTAAGACGAGTCCCAAATCCCCCTACGAGCAATATTCCAACGGCCATTACTGATCTCCAGCGATACGTGACGCAGCTTCAGCTATCTGCTGATCTGTGGCGGTCATTGCTATTCGAATATGGTGCGAACCTAGTTCTCCATAAAAAATTCCGGGAGTTGCAATAACTCCTCGTTCTGCAAGCCAGGCAACCGATTCCCAGCAATCCTCTTTGCGTGTTGCCCATAAATAAAGTCCGGCATCTGAATGATCGATAGTAAATCCTGCCGCACCCAGAGCTGGGGCAAGGGTTGCGCGACGTGCGTTATAGCGCGCACGTTGTTCTATTACATGTTTTTCATCTGCAAGTGCGGCAACCATCGCCTTCTGCACAGGAAGCGGAACAATCATTCCAGCATGCTTACGAACTTCAAGAATTTGTGCAATTAATTCGCTATCGCCGATGACAAATGCTGCACGATAGCCAGCCATGGATGATCGCTTTGATAAAGAGTGAACGGCAAGAATATTTGTGTTGTTACCTTGTGTGTACTTGAGGATGGAAGTAGGTGTTACCGAATCCCCGAATTCGAGATAACACTCATCGGAAACAACTACCGAATTATTTTCTCGAGCCCAACTGATTGCGCTGCGAAATTCTGATTCGCTATGCACGCGCCCGGTGGGATTTGATGGCGAATTCACCCATGCCATATCTGCCTGTGGCCAGTTCTGCGCATCGAGAGAGACTGCCTTTGGTTCAGCTTCGGCAAGAAGCGTCCCTACTAGATATGTTGGATACGCAACTTCTGGAAAGAGCACGCTCTTAGCTTGGATAAGAGTTGGCAACCAAGCGACAAACTCTTTAGAACCAATAAGTGGGAGAACTCCAAAATTTCCTGTCGCCCCTAAATACTTTTTAGCCCATTCAGTGAGCGCTTCGCGAAGTTCGGGTGTCCCTGCGGTAACTGGATACCCTGGAGCGTTAGATGATTCTTGAAGTGCAGATTGAATGAATTCTGGCGTCGCATCGACCGGCGTGCCCACTGACAGGTCGATAGCACCGGCAGGGTGTTTACGAGCGATAGCACCATAAGGCGCTAAAGCATCCCAGGGAAAATCAGGAAGTTTTTGGCGCAAGAGCAGTCACATCTGCGTGGTCGGTATTAGTTTCTCCGACCTTTGATGCTCCCCCAGGTGAACCGAGTTCGATAAAGAATTCTGTATTGATCTTCTTGTAGTTCTGCCACTGACCTGGAACATCATCTTCGTAATAAATCGCTTCGACAGGACAGACGGGTTCGCATGCGCCGCAGTCGACACATTCGTCAGGTTGGATATAGAGCATGCGGGTGCCGTCATAGATGCAATCCACTGGGCACTCTTCGCGACAAGACTTATCTTTAACGTCCACACATGGTTCTGCGATTACATAAGTCACGAAGGTCCTCCGGAAAGTCTCGAGCGGTTGACGGTAATTCTAACCCTGCGCAAGCGCTGATGTGCGAATATCGTAGCCATATGGCCACTTCGAGTTCAATGAGTTTGCGCACTCAGATAGAGCAGGCCCGAGGCTTGAGAGCCACGGTTCGACTTCGAGATTCAGATGGCGGCTTCCGAGACATCGTTGGCGTTCTACAGAGTGAGACAGAGTTGCTCGACCGCAATGGTGAAAAGCAAATCTTCAATATTGGTGATGTCGTTGCATTCCGAGTCATTCCAGTTTTCAATCGCAGAGATGTCGCTTTCTCTCGACCTGCCTTCTATGACACCAAGTCTCGCGCAGTAAAAGAGATATCTGATACGAATGGGGTCGTTCATATTTATTGCTGTGGACCCACTGTGTATCGAGATGCTCATGTAGGAAACCTTCGAACTTTTCTTCTAGCTGACCTCATCTCACGGACTGTGCAACTTGCAGGCATACAGGTTCGGTTGATTCAAAACATTACTGATGTCGGACATATGAATGATGACTTTGCTGCAGAAGATAAATTAATTGCTGAGTCTAAAAAAATGGCGAGCGATCCATTTGATATTGCACGTAAATTTGAAGCGCTATTCCTTCAAGATTTGGCTCGACTCAATATCCAAAGTGCGGACTCGTATCCTCGCGCATCGGAGAAGATGCCCCGCATGATTGCTTCAATTGAAAAACTAGTTGAACTAGGACGTGCCTACATTGGGTCAGATGGTTCTGTGTACTTTGATGCGCAATCTTTTCCTGATTACGGCGCTATCAGCGGCAATAAACTCGAATCGCTAAAACCTGGCCATAGATATGAATTTACCGATGAAGGTGGAAAGCGATTCCATGCAGATTGGGCGCTTTGGAAGTTAGCTGGCGCGCGCACTCAGATGATCTGGGATTCACCGTGGGGTCCAGGCTTTCCAGGATGGCATATTGAATGCAGCGCCATGTCACTCGAACTACTCGAAGGACACGTTGATATTCATATTGGAGGAATTGATCTTCGCTTTCCTCATCATGAAAATGAGCGCGCTCAATCAAATTCACTCACTAATCGCGAGACCGTAGAAACCTGGATTCATGGTGAGCATCTCCTCTTCGAGGGCAGAAAGATGTCAAAAAGTGCAGGCAATGTAATTCTTCTGCAAGACATTATTGATCGCGGCTTACACCCTCTCGCTCTTCGATTCGCACTCATGGAAAATCGTTATCGATCCCAGATAGATCTGACATGGGCGGCGCTAGAAGCTGCGCACACAACTCTGAAGCGCTGGCGAGAGCTTGTACGGTCTGCAGGAAATAGCCACATAGTTAAATTTGATCAAGAGATAAGCGATGCCTGCACAAACGATCTAGATACTCCGCGCGCAATGATTCGGCTTCGTGCAATTGAGAAAGATCCGACTATTGGTGCACTTGATAAGCGCGCTTACTTCCTCTTTGCAGATCAAGTGCTTGGACTGGATCTCGGCTCGGCAATTGAAGAACGTGCATTGAGTGCTGAGTCGCAAGAACTTCTCGATGCTCGTGCAAAGGCACGTCAAAACAAGGATTGGCAACTCAGCGACAGATTACGTAATGAATTACTCGAGGCTGGAATAGAAGTTGCAGATAGTGCATCCGGACAAAGTTGGAGCTGGAAATAATTTAGGGGCGACGCGCAATTGCAAGAAGTCCGGCAAAGAAACCCAATGTAAGGAGCGCAGTTCCAGGGTTATCGCCTTGAATTAATAGCTCATTTCCTACGCCAAACGACCCTGCGCGTGCAATGACAAAGAACCATGCAATAAGGGCATAAAACTTATATCGACGTTTGCCAAAGAATCGCCCTAGATACCAAATACCCCAATACGTTGCGAAAATTCCAATGAGCGCTCCGACTGGAGGCAGAGTTTGATGGATGAGAGTTGCAGAAATTGCTATTGCCGCACCGGCAATCAGTGAGGAAATAAATTTCACGATGTTGGCTCTAACCCCGCAAATAAATCACTTTCATACCCTTGTGAATCGAACGGCGCCGCTCCTTCTCCCCTGACCCTTGTGTAGTACTCATTTCCCCACACTTGTAATCCGAGATTGTTGGAGAGGGCAAAGAATGGACCATCAACTTCTATCTGCGTCGCATGTGCACGCATGGCATCCATCTTCTTCTCAACATACGCATTTCCATCGATCATCGCGTGTACAAAAGAATCATCTTTCGCAAATGGGAGGTCTTCGGCTTTCTCCACTCCCATAAAATCTGAGCCGATCTTCTTCATCGCATCAATGCCTTCTTGAATGACAGATTTAGGCATGACATTCCAATAGATCTTCGGTACCTGCCATTTAGATTTTTCGGATGCTTTCATTGCGACACGATGTGCATTGATGTGATCGGGGTGGCCATAGCCCCCGAATTCATCGTAGGTAATTAGAACATGAGGTCTTATTTCATCAATTACCTCTATGAGGTAGGAAGCCGCTTCATCAATATCAGCCTGCCAAAAAGCATCTGGCCGATTATTGGGGTCTGTTCCCATCATTCCGCTATCTCGATAAATTTTCTTACCTTCAGCGAGAAAGCGGTGATCTGAAACTCCCAGGACTTTCATTGCTTCGGCCAACTCAGTGATTCGATGTTGACCTAGCTGATCACTTTGGTTTGCAGCTAAATGAGATAGTTCATTGACGAGAACGTCGCCTTCTTCTCCACGAGTACATGTAACAAGAGTTACCTGTGCACCCAGAGCTGCATAGAGAGCCATAGTGCTTCCATTATTAATCGTCTCATCATCAGGATGAGCATGAACTAATAGCAGTCGAAAACCCTTATAACTAGCCCGCATTAGTAGACCGGAAGTGAAGTATCAATTTGCTTTGCCCATGCGAGGACTCCACCTGAAACATGTGAGGCATCCGCAAAACCGGCGCTTTTTAGGATGGCTAGACACTCTGCTGATCGCACACCACTCTTGCAATGAAGAATAATGGGCTTATCTTGCGGAAGTGATGAGAGAACAGTTCCATCGATAAAACCTTGTTTTGGAATGAGATGAGCAGTTGGAATATTTACGATCTCATATTCACTTGGTTCGCGAACATCGATCAGGTAGTACTCATCTTTATTATCAATCTTTGACTTCAGTTCTTGAACTGTGATTGTTGAACCAGTGCTCGCTTCTTGAGCCGCATCAGAAAGCACTCCGCAGAATGCTTCATAATCTGGCAAGAGCGCAGTCTGTGTTGGATTTTCACTGCAGAGAGGGCACTTTGGATCTTTACGTACTTTGATTTTGCGGAAGACCATCTCAAGAGCGTCGTACACCATGAGTGATCCCACGAGTGGTTCGCCGACTCCAGTAAGTACTTTGATTGCTTCGGTAGTTTGAATTGATCCGATAGATGCACAGAGAACGCCAAGAACTCCACCTTCGGCGCAACTTGGAACCATTCCTGGAGGTGGTGGTTCTGGATATAGGCAGCGATAGCAAGGGCCATATTCAGCCCAGAAAACACTGGCCTGTCCATCAAATCGATAGATTGAACCCCACACATAAGGTTTCTTCAGTAACACGCATGCATCGTTCACTAAGTAACGCGTTGCGAAGTTATCTGTACCATCGACAATCAGATCGTACTGAGAGAAGATTTCCATGACGTTTGAATTATCAAGGCGAGTTTCATGAAGAATCACATTTACATTGGGATTGATTTCTGCAATCTTCTCTTGTGCGCTTAGAGCTTTGCTCTTACCAATATCTGACTGCCCGTGAATGATCTGTCTCTGTAGATTTGATTCGTCAACGGTGTCGAATTCGACGATTCCGAGAGTGCCGACACCAGCAGCTGCCAGATACATGAGCGCCGGCGATCCAAGTCCACCTGCTCCAACACAGAGAACTTTTGCATTCATCAGGCGTTGCTGACCGGCCATTGCTACATCAGGAATGATTAAGTGGCGGCTATATCGACGCACCTCATCAACTGTAAGAGCAGGGCCAGGCGTGACCAGTGGAGGAATCTTCATGACGACAATTCTGCCGTACTGTGCCTTTGGTGGCGAATTCAGTACGATGCGCGCAATGACTACAGAATCCGCATCTGCAAACAATTCGCGTTCAGATAAATCTAGACTCCCACGCGATGAACGTCGAGCAATCTTGCTCACTGCCGCACTCGAAGTTTTCACCGCTGCTGGTTATCACTCGGCTGCTATGGATGAAATCGCCGATCGCGCCAATGTCAGTAAGCCGGTTCTGTATCAGCACTTTCCATCGAAGCTAGAGCTTTATCTCGCGGTTCTCGATCTCCATATCGACACTTTGGTTTACGAAATTCAAAAAGCTATATCTTCAACTCCCGATAATGAACAACGCGTCCATGTCACTATCGAGGCTTACTTCAACTTTATTGAGAATGACGGCGAAGCTTTCAGATTGCTCTTTGAAAGCGATATGAATGTCGAACCGCAAGTACGCGAACGCCTCAATCGAATGACGTACGACTGCGCTGCTGCAGTTTCTGGAGTGATTTCCAATGACACGGGTCTTCCTCGCGAGGCTGCGATGATGTTGGGTGTTGGCCTCATCGGTTATGTCCAAGTCACTGCACGCCATTGGCTTGAGCGTGATAGCAAACTCACACGTCAACAAGCGATGGAGCTCGTTGAGAACCTTATGTGGCGCGGCATTTCTGGATTTCCCCGTACTGACTCTTAGCGAATAAGATGTAGGTATGAGTTCAAAGAAATCAGATAAGGCCGCAAAGGTACGCATCTCTATTACAAATGTAGGTAGCGAACTCTCCTTCGATTGCCCTTCAACTCCGGCAGAGATTAAGAGCGCAGTAACCGCGGCTCTCACTGCTCAAACTCCCCTTTCACTCCAAGATGTACAAGGCCACGAAATTATCGTGCCTTCAGACAAGATTGGTTACGTCGAAATCGGCGAACCAACTGAACGTCGCGTCGGTTTCGGCGTTGTGTAAGTGAGTCTGACTTTCGCAGACTTTCCTCTTCGCAAGGAAACTATCGCCGCTCTTAATGAGCGCGGCTTTACATCGCCTTTCCCCATTCAAGAGATGGTCATGCCCATCGCCCTCGCAGATGGCGATGTCATCGGGCAAGCGAAGACCGGTACTGGAAAGACTCTTGCATTTGGAATTCCTGTCATCGAACGCGTGATTGCTCCTCTCGATTCAGAGTGGGCTCACATTCCAAATCAAGGAAAGCCACAAGCGCTCATTGTTGTTCCAACACGCGAGCTCTGTGTTCAAGTAACAAAAGATATTGAAGAGCTCTCAACTCATCGCGGCATTCGCACACTAGCTGTCTACGGTGGGCGAGCGTTTGAACCTCAGATCGAAGCACTTCAAAAAGGCGTTGAAATTGTCGTAGGAACTCCCGGTCGACTTCTTGATCTCTATCGACAAGGACAGATAACACTTAAATTTGTCTCACGAGTCGTACTCGACGAGGCTGATGAAATGCTCGATCTCGGTTTTCTTCCCGATGTTGAGAAAATCTTCACAAGCACTCCAGCTCGAGAGCAAACAATGCTCTTCTCGGCCACTATGCCTGGAGACATCATCGCTCTAGCTCGCAAATTTATGAACCAACCAATCCATATTCGCACTCAAGATAGCGAAGATGAAGGTGCAGTTGTTACTCGCATCGAACAGCACGTTGTTCGCGCACATGCAATGGATAAAATCGAAATGCTTGCCCGAATCTTGCAAGCAGATGGACGGGGTCCAACGATTGTTTTCTGCCGTACAAAACGAACTGCCCAAAAGACTTCTGACGAACTCATCGAACGTGGATTCCGCGCTGCATCAATTCATGGCGATCTCGGTCAATCGGCGCGCGAAAAAGCGCTCAACGATTTCAAAGCAGGGAAATCTGATGTCTTAATTGCAACAGACGTGGCAGCCCGCGGTATCGATATCGATGGAATTACTCACGTTATCAACTATCAATGCCCAGAAGATGAAAAAACTTACGTCCATCGTATTGGTCGAACAGCTCGTGCTGGGGCACATGGAATCGCAGTCACCTTCGTAGACTGGGATGAATTAGCACGCTGGAAGATGATTGATACCGCCCTCGAACTCGGCCTGCCTGAACCTATTGAGACCTACTCTTCTTCAGATCACCTCTATGAAATGCTCAACATTCCCAAAGGTTCTAACGGTCGTGTGACTAAAGAAGTAAAGGCCAAGGTTGAAAAGACAACTTCTACTCATTCAGCTGACGGATCTAAACCTGCAGCAACTCGAGTGAAGCGCGAACGCACTCGCACAAAACGTATCTCTAACTAGCGATAAAAGTTTTAATCGCATTTGCCAACATCTGCACAGCAATTGCTGCCAATAGCAAACCTGCGATGCTTGCAAGAAGTGTGACTCCCGCATCTTTAATAAGGTGAACAATCTTTGTCGAAGCTGACAGAACAATTCCAATAATGATGTGCACTGCAAGAATTGCGATAGCGAGCCCAACAATCTGAGCTGTTGTATCTGCTTTCTGTACATAAATCATCGTTGCAACAATCGCACCTGGGCCTGCTAGCAAAGGTGTGCCAAGCGGAACCATTCCGATATTTGAGCTCTCTTTCTCTGCACCCCCTTTAGAAGTACCTGTCAGCAGCTGGAGAGAGACATACAGAAGTAGAAGACCACCAGCGGCTTGAAGTGCTTCAATGGAGACGTTCATGTAATCCAAAATGAACTGACCGAAGACTGCAAAGCTAGCGATCACAAAGAATGAAACTCCTGCTGCCTGCCAGGCTAGTCGTACTCGTTCGCGAGGTGTTTTTTCGCCAACTAAGCCAAGGAAAATAGGAGTAGCTCCTGGTGGATCCATAATTACAAAGAGGGTGACGAAAGCTTGCATTGCGAAAGTAACAGCCCCAAGTGAATTAATGCTCTGCGAATTCATATCTTTACGACCCTTCGTGCATCTGCCATCGACTCCAGAAGTTCCCATTGTGCCTGATGAGTTGTGTTTTCCGCTAACCCATTGAGCTTTCCCGTGCCGTGATAATCACTTGCACCTGTAATAACAAGGTTTAGTTCGCGAGCAATGTCGGTAAGGGTTGCTTGTTCTTCGGCATTTTGGTCGCGATGATGGACTTCAATTCCATTGAGTCCTGCAACGACCAAATCAGAAAAAGTTGCTGCAGTAATAGTTTGACCACGTCGGGATGCAAATGGATGTGCGATTACAGCTACTCCCCCAGCTTTTCGGATCGTAGTAATTGCATCAGCTGGTGTTGGAGCCATATGAGTTACATAGTATTTTGAATCATTATTGAGAAGGTGACTAAATGCCTCGTCACGATGAGAAACAATCCCTTTAGCAACTAACGCATCTGCCAAATGTGGGCGGCCTACTGTTGCACCTTCTGGAGTTGCTCTATAGACATCTTCGATAGTGATATCGAAGCCATCGGAATTCATGAGTTCAATCATCTTTTTCATGCGAGGAATTCGTGTATCGCGTGAATCTGCAAGCATCTGCTGAATCTCTGCATTATCGCCATCAAAGAGGAGGCCTAACATATGAACGCTAATTCCATCTGTAGTGAGACACGAAATTTCTGCACCTAACACAAGCTGAATTTGAGTTTGGATAGCAGAAACAGCTTCTTCCCATCCCGATGTCGTATCGTGATCTGTAATAGCCAATGTTGTGATACCTGCTGCTAGCGCCTTTTTTACGAGAGCAAATGGAGAATCTGTACCGTCGCTGCACGTTGTATGAGTATGTAGATCAATCATTCTTCGGTCATCACGTTCTCTGGACGAGTGCGCTTCACGACGAGCACGCATCCCAAAAGGATGAGTGCGACTCCAGGAATAATTGTAAAAGTGGGTTCCTTGCCTATATGAAATATAAGTGCGATCAAAGCTGCGACTGGAACTTCAAAGAAGACAATCATTGAGACAACAGCGGGAGATACTCTCTTCAAAGTGAAGTTAAACATTGTGTGACCAAGAATTTGGGCGCCGACTATCAGCCCAAGGAGTAACCACCACTCACGTGCAGCAAATGCGATTACCTCATACCCGAAGAGAAGAGTGATGGGCAGAGCAGTCGCCGCACACGTGAAATAACAGATTGTCGTATATGACGTTGATGCCAAAGTCTGTTGCGCTTTTGAGCCAATCAACATGTATGCAGCTGCGAGAGCGCCAGAAATGAGCGCCGCGATATCTCCAATAAATGCTCGGCGATCAAGTGTGAGATCTACACCGGTCACGACAACGACACCAATAAAACTAATCAACATACCAAACCATGCTTTGGATGGAATGTGCCCACCGGTTAACTTGACGAAGAATGCTGCGAAAATTGGTTGTGTTGCAACAATCGCTGTTCCTGCTGTCACACTCGTCATGCGCATAGCTAGAAAGAAGCCAATAAAGTGAATGGCGAGAATAAATCCTGCAATCATCGCTAGTTTTACACCTGCGCGATCTGCCTTATGGCGAAGCGCGAAAGGCAATGTCATCAGAGCCCCTCCCAAATTACGCCAGAAAATCAGGGTCGGAACCGGCATGGTGCTGAGGGCAATAAGCGGACCCGATGATCCAATCCCAAAAATTCCAATAATCAGTCGAATGAGGTCCGGTCGTGCTGGCAGCGCGGAATGATCGCTAATCGCACTCTTGCTCGGCGGTGTCATAAGGCAAACCTAGTCGATAGCTCAACGGTTACTCTTATCCCATGAGCGGAAATAACATCAATCGCATATTTCTCGCCCGTCTTGCAGGAACTGCAGTCTTTGACCCTAATGGAGATCCAGTCGGCAAGGTGCGCGATGCTGTCGCGACCCTGCGTTCTAATAATCAGCCGCCACGTATCTTGGGTTTAGTTGTTGAAGTTCCAATGCGTCGTCGAGTCTTTGTTCCCATTACTCGTGTGACTTCCATTGAAGCAGGCGCAGTCGTTATCACTGGTCTTCTCAATATGCGTCGCTTCGAAACTCGTGCAGGTGAAATATTGGTGCTTGGCGATCTTCTCGACAGAACAATCATGCTTGTCGAAACAAATGAGAATGTTCTTGTTGAAGATATGGCGATGGAATTAAATCGAACAGGTGATTGGCTCATTACGCGCGTTCACATTATGCGCAAAGGTCGCGGTCTGCGTCGTAAAGGCGCAACTTCAACCGTTACTTGGGAAGAGACAACTGGTTTTGCCCAGCACGAATCAAACCAAGGAGTCTCCAACTTACTTTCCACGCTCAGCAATTTACGAGCAGCAGACTTGGCAGCGGTGATTCAGGACCTAGCTCCTAAGCGCCGCGTTGAAGTTGCTCGTGCTCTCGATGACGAACGTCTCGCCGATGTGCTTGAAGAGATGGATGAAACAGAGCGAGTAGCTCTCCTTGCAGAACTTGAAGGCGAGAGAGCTGCCGACGTCCTTGAAGAGATGGATCCTGATGATGCGGCAGACCTTCTCCGTGAAATCGGCGAAGAGCGTGCCCAGGAGTTAATTGAACTCATGGATCCAGAAGATGCTGAGGATGTTCTCCGATTGATGACGTATGAAGATTATTCAGCCGGTGGAATGATGACGACTGAACCTATCGTCATGTCTGCTGACTACACAGTCGCAGATGCGTTAGCTGCAGTACGTCAAAGCGAAATATCGCCGGCACTTGCATCTCAGGTATTTATTGCGCGTCAGCCACTTGAAACACCTACCGGTCGCTTTATCGGCATGGTTCATTACCAGCGCCTCTTACGAGAACCTCCAGCAACTTTGTTGGGTTCAATCGTGGATACAAATACGCAGGGCGTAAATCCCGATGCATCACTTCATGCTGTTTCGTCATACTTAGCTAGCTATAACTTGCTCTCGCTACCGGTCATAGATGCAAACGACCGACTTTTGGGAGCGGTTACTGTTGATGACGTACTCGACCACTTGCTGCCAACAAACTGGCGCCATGACCATAGAGATTCAGCTGCAACAACTGCAGCGCTCGAAAGCATTGATACAAATTTCACTGAGGAGGTGTGATGATGGCACGTAACTTTGGTTTAGATACTCCACGTGAAACTCGCCGCTCTCTTCGCACCAATATCGATCCAGAAACTTTTGGTCGCCTATCAGAGCGCTTCGCACGCTTTTTAGGAACCGCTCGCTTCTTGGTCTACATGACCGCTTTTGTATTTGGTTGGGTAATGTGGAATACATTGGCTCCGCAGAATTTACGATTCGATGAATATCCCTTTATCTTCTTGACTCTGATTCTCTCTCTACAAGCTTCTTATGCTGCGCCACTTATTCTGCTTGCTCAAAATCGTCAGGCCGATCGCGATCGCATTGCTCTCAATGAAGATCGTGCGCAGAACGCTCGAAGCATCGCAGATACCGAGTACCTCACTCGAGAACTTGCAAGTCTAAGAATCGCTTTGGGTGATGTTGCCACTCGCGATTATCTGCGTAACGAACTTGGTGATGTCGTAAAAGAGATTGTCGGCGAACTACGCAAGCCCGAGTCTGACGCCAAGTAGCGACTTCTCACGCACAATCAACTTCGAAACAATAGATTCAATCGCTTGAGCACTTGGACTTTCTGGTGCAGAGATCACTACTGGAGCTCCTGAATCCCCACCCTCACGCAGTTGTGGGCTAAAAGGAATCTTTCCTAAGAGCGGTACATCGCCACCAATGAGTTGTGAGAGGCGTCGCGAGGTTTCTTCTCCCCCACCTTCGCCAAATAGAGATGTGAGTTCACCGCACTTGTGACACGGATAGGCAGACATATTTTCAATAACGCCGATAACCCGTTGATGAATTTGGTGTGCAATGCGTCCTGCACGTTCTGCCACTTCGGCGGCTGCAACCTGAGGAGTAGTAACTACTACTACTTCAGATGATGGAACCAGCTGACCAAGTGAGATAGCCAGATCTCCGGTGCCAGGAGGCAGATCGATATAGAGAAGATCTAAATCTCCCCAATATGCATCAGAGAGAAGTTGTTCGAGAACGCGATGTAAGAGCGGTCCACGATAAGCAATGGCATCAGCGCGCTCTGGCTTAAACATCTCCATCGAAACTGTCTTGACCCCGAAAGATTCGAGGGGAATAAACATCTGATCGATCGCAGTCGGACGTTGGCCTATCAAGCCCATGAGACGAGGAATCGAATGTCCATACACATCTGCATCAAGGATTCCAACTCGCAATCCCTTATTTGCCGATGCAACAGCGAGGTTGGCGGTGAGTGAAGATTTACCGACTCCGCCCTTTCCCGAAGCAACTCCAATAACGCGAGTCAGCGAATCTTTTTGAGCAAAAGAGATAAAACTCTCGCGGCCATTGCGCAGTAACTTCTTGATATTAGCGCGTTGCTCTTCATCCATGACGCCAAAAACAATCTGGACGAGATTTACACCATCTACGGCTAGAACTGCCTCATCAATATCTTTCTGAAGTCGATCGCGCATCGGACAACCAGAGATAGTGAGGAGAATTTCTAATTTTGCAGTAGATCCATCGAGTTCGACTGATTTGACCATTCCTAGCTCTGGAAGTGAGCGATGAAGTTCTGGATCATTCACTCGCGAGAGAGCTTGATGGATTAAATCTTTTGTTGTCATAGCAAATCAGGATCAATCATGACTTTGCGAGAAGTTTGAGAGACATCATCTTCTTTCAAAGCATTTGTGATTTGCTTTTGTATAAAAGTTTTAGGGTGTAGGTCGGTGGGTTTCAAATCTTCAAACCCGGGTCCTAAATTCTCTTTGAGTTCTTCGGTTGCCCGCGTGGCCAAGTCGCGAATCTTTTTGACGAATTTGGCTGCATCGACTGCAAAATTTGGAAGTCTCTCTGGGCCGATCAAAATGAGAGCCAGAACTGCCAGACCGATAATCTCGCCTGCACCAAAATCAAAGAACATAGTGGCTTAACTTTACTTCTCTACTTGGAAGCCGCAAGAATGAGTGTGGCTTCTCTACTCTGCGACCCGCGCTTATAAGCGACAACAATTGAGTCGCCGACATTTTGGGCTCGAATTGCCACTATGAGTTCCTCTGGCGAAGTAATAGGTCGTCCATTAATGGCAGTGATGATGTCTCCTGATTTCATGCCTGCCTTTGCAGCTGGCCCTCCTGCAGCAATAGCGGTAGGGGTCTTAGCAATGAGAGCACCGTCTCCGGAGTAATTCATATCAACAGAGATTCCAATAACGGGATATGTAGCTTTGCCATTCTTAATAAGTTGGTTTGCTGTCTTTCGAGCTTGATTAATTGGAATTGCAAACCCCAAGCCGATTGAACCTGTTTGAGTGCTAAAACTTGTGCCCAATGAAGCGATAGCGGAATTAACACCGATTACAGATCCTGTCGCATCGACAAGTGGTCCACCTGAATTGCCAGGGTTAATTGCAGCATCGGTTTGGAGTGCATTAATAAATGAATTTTCAGATTCAGATTCACCAGCTGTAACAGCTCGATTCTTGGCGCTAATAATTCCCAGAGTGACTGTGCCCGTTAATCCAAGTGGTGAACCAATGGCAATCACTGAGTCGCCCACCGCGACTTTGTCGCTGTCGCCAAATTGAAGAGCTTTGAGAGATGCACCAACAATTTTGAGTACGGCTAAATCATAGGAACTATCGCGTCCGACAACTTTTGCATCAAAGGAGGAACCATCATTGAGACGTACAGTGATATTGCCACCGCTTGCAACCGATGATGCGATGACATGGTTATTAGTCAGAATATAACCGCTGCTGTCGATTACAAATCCAGAACCGGTGGCACCACCAGTAGCTGATTGTGCTTCGATTGATACGACTGAAGGAAGTACGCGCTGAGCGATTTCTGCTACAGAACCCACAGGTCTTTCAATTGCTGAGGTTGATTTTACCAAGCGAACTGAATGTCCGAAGAGTGATCCTGAAGATGATGCTCCTATCGCTCCTGCAATAACTCCAACAACCAGTGCAAAGATAGTTGCAGAGCGAAGAGTGATCTTTCTATTGAGCCCAGAAGCGCTGGGTGCATCCCACCAAGGTCCACCTATATGTAAGCTCATATTTATATTCTTCTATAACTTTGTAGCAAGCAATAATCCATCGCCTGTTGGAATCAGCGAAGAGATCCAGGATTCAGAATCGGCCTTAATTGACTTGCCTGCCTCGCGCAATGCAATTGTCTTTGGGTCACGCTGTGCTGGATCTTGCACCTTGGATCCGCCGAAGAAGTTATCAACGACAAAAACTCCTCCGCTACGGAGAATTCGATGAGCCTCAGAAATTGCAAAACTCAGATCTTCTGGATTGTGGCGATATACAACAAGGTCATAAGCGCGATCAGTTAACTTTGTCATGACATCCATGACTGGGTTTGTGATGAATCGGTACCGAGATTGAGGTATGTCTGCATCTGCCATCGCCATCTTCGCGATAGATGTATGTTCGAGTTCGTCATCAATCGAAGTGAGAGTTCCGCTTGCAATCATTCCTTCTAGAATCCAGAGAGAACCAACTCCCGATCCGGTTCCGATCTCAACGACAGATTGTGCATTGAGTAGATGTGCCAGGTGGCGAAGATATGCACCTGTGCCGGTTGAAGTATCTACTGTTCCAAGTTCAAGTCCTCGTGCGCGAGCTGCGACTTTGACCGCATCCTCAGAAATGAAGGCTTCTGCAAATGAGTGCGGATCGGTTTTCACGAGATAGACACTATCCAATCGAGGAAGAATCGCACGCCAAAACCGGTTCCGCCCTTCACGTTTTCGCCAGAATCACTTTCACTGCGACCTGTTCCAGCGATATCGAGATGCACCCAACGCGAATCTCCAACAAAATGTTCGAGGTAGAGGGCAGCAGTGACAGAACCTGCGGAGTAATCACCCTTATCGGCGGCGTGATTAAGATCTGCAACATCGCTTTCTAGCGAATCTTGGTAATCATCTACGAGCGGCATATGCCATACGCGGTCGCCTGAAGATTCGCCGATGGCGACCAGTTCTTTCGCCAACTTTTCATCTCGAGTGTAGAGCGCGGCATATTGACGACCAAGACCTAGCGTTGCTGAACCTGTGAGAGTTGCAATATCAAATAAGTAATCTGGATCTAGATTTTCAACTGCATAGGCAAGTCCATCTGCCAAGACAAGTCTTCCTTCGGCATCGGTGTTGATGATTTCAACAGTAGTCCCGCCATATTGTGTGATGACATCTGAAGGACGCTGCGAAGTACCAGAGAGAGCATTTTCTGCACACATCATCAGAACGGTGACTTTTACCTGCGGTTGCAACTCAGGTAGTGCGCTAATAATTGCAAGGGCAGCAGCTGCGCCAGCCATATCACTCTTCATTGCCGTCATAAATTCATATGGGCGTTTGAGTGATACGCCACCAGTATCAAAGGTAATTCCTTTTCCTACGATAACGATATGCGGCAGGGCTGATGAGGAGCGACTTTTACCTTTTGGGATATATGTCAGTTCTATAAAACGTGGACCTGGGTTCGGGGAAGAATTTCCAACAGCCCGCAGGCCACCAAATTTCGCAAGTGATTTTCCAGAGAGAACAGAAATTGCTAAACCTTTTTCATTAGCAATCTTCTTTGCCTCTTCAGCCATCCACAGCGGATTCTTAATATTTGAAGGAGTATGGATAAGGTCGCGAGCTGTGTAGAGAGCACGTGCAAAAACACTCGCCTCGGCTACTGCTGCCTCATCTTTTGTTGCAAGTGCAATGGTAGGAATTTCTGAAGGTTTTCCAGTTTTTAGATTCCATTGATACGCACCTAGTAGCGTTGAAACTCCGTGAGCACGTATTTCTGAGCGAGATTCTGCGAGAGTCGAGACGAGCTCGACTGCCTTGCCGCGTACTTTTCTGCCGAGAGAAGCTCCTGCTGCACGAAGTGATGGAAGTGATCCATCTCCAACTGCAACGAGATAGATTCGATCTACGGTTGATCCTTCATGGAGAACTGGAATTTCATAGAGCTCACCAGCTTTGGCAGAAGGAGTAAAGAAAGTTAACTCATCAACCAAGCTGATTTCAAAATATTTTTCAAGGCTCGAGATAAGACGAGAATTTCCAACAATCTCGAGAGTTTCATCATTCTTCTTGGTAAAACCAATTGCAATTACGTCAGCGCTGACGAGTGCCTCGACTTCAGGTGCAACACTGTGAAGAATTTTTTTATCCGCTCTACTTTTTGATGAGAGCTACAGCTGCTTCAAGAGCGGCGCTGAGGTTATTGGCTTCCTGTGGGTTAAGCTCGACAACGAGGCGTCCGCCACCTTCGAGTGGAATACGCATAACGAGTGATCGCGCTTCCTTTGTCACTTCCATCGGCCCATCACCAGTACGAGGTTTCATAGCTGCCATGGTGAGGACTCCTTGTTTGGTCTTTCGGCGGGGCTCAAATCTTTATTAAAAATATGAGGGGCTAAGTATCTCGCACAATGAGCCATGGGTGAAATCGGAGTGGTTACAGCCCCAATTGCCCCTTAAGACGGGCCTTTCCCGACTGAATCACGGCAACAACTGCGCGATCAGGGACGGATAACAAGGCTGCTATCTCTGACGCAGATTGAGAGCGCAGGTAGTACAGAGTCAGGATTATTCGCTCTTCTTCGGGAAGCGATGCGAGCACCTCAGCCAAGGTTTGGGGATTGCTAGAGGCGCTCATAGGTATAGAGATTACTCGCTTGAATAGCGATACAAAGAAAGAAAAAGGTGACTTAGGTAAAAGATCGGGCAAAGCGCGCCAGAGATAGGCGTACGCCAAGGTGGAAAAAAGGTCGAGCGAGTAAGAAGATCCATCGAGGTGATTCGATAGTTTCTGACCAGTCAAAGCGAGTCTCATTACTGCTTACGCTCTTTAATTGAAAAGAACCAGTTCCTTTAAGAATTTTCCCTACATGTTCGACATCACAGCGATGTGGAGGTTGCCAATTCGTGACAACCATCAAATCGAGAAGGCCGATTTTTCTAAAACGTGGGTAAAGAAAATACAAGGGGCCAGTAAATGCAGCGATTGATGTTCCGATACCCTCTTTTTTATCGGATGTCACCCAGACTTTTGTCTGCAACATCCATTCGCCTTGGGATTCCCAATCACCAATTCGTTGCCAAACACTTTCTACATCAGCAGGAATGGTTAGGCTAATTGCCAATGTGTTACTTGCCATGTGCGATATCTACGGCTTCTTGAGGAGTTGTGGTCCAATGTATTAGTTCGCGCATACCAGGCTTAACAAATTTCTCTCGCTCAAGATGTTCGACTAGAGAATGTAAAGGTTCGTAAACTCCATGTGGGTCAAGAATTATCACTGGCTTACTGTGAAAATTGAGGTATCTACCCACCCAAATTTCAAAAAGTTCTTCAAGTGTTCCTAATCCGCCAGGTAAAGTAATAAATGCATCGGAGAGATCTTCAATTTTTGCTTTTCGAGTTCGCATAGAATCCACGACAATGAGTTCGTCGCTTTCATGATCGGCAAACTCGATATCAACCAACTTCTGCGGAATGATTCCGATAGTCCGTCCACCTTTGCTCCGGGCGCCTTGAGCAATGGCTCCCATGGCTGAGATGTGGCCTCCACCTGAAACAAGTTCGGAACCTCGCGATGCGATTTCCACACCCAAATCAAATGCGAGATCGATAAATTTGCTATCGATAGTTGGCGATGACGAACAAAATACTGCGATGCGCATGAGAGACAGAATAGGGGTTAGGCTTAGAACATGTCTTCTTTAGCTCATGGTCATGGAATCGCAACAGTTGCCGGCACGACAGTCCTCGATGTCTGGTATCCAGCTCCTGCTCTAGGACCTTTGACTGGAACTCCTTCATCAACACTCACCGATTTAGTAGGAAATGATGATGTGCGAGGCATTACTCGTGAATTAGTTTCGATCGAGATTGATCTTCAAAAGCCTCCAGCAGATGCAAAAGATGCATACTTGCGTCTCCACCTTCTTTCACATCGACTCGTTCAACCACATGGACAATCTCTTGATGGCATCTTTGGTCTCTTGGCAAATGTAGTGTGGACTTCAGCAGGTCCCTGTGCACTAGAAGGATTCGAAACAACTCGTGCGAAACTCAAAGCCAAGTACGGTCACGTGACCGTCATTGCAATTGATAAATTCCCACGAATGGTGGATTACGTTGTTCCTTCCGGAGTTCGAATCGCCGATGCAGATCGAGTTCGCTTAGGTGCACACCTAGCTTCTGGAACGACTGTGATGCATGAAGGATTTATCAACTTTAATGCCGGAACTCTTGGAACCTCTATGGTTGAAGGGCGAATCTCTGCTGGAGTAGTAGTTGGTGATGGTTCCGATGTTGGCGGCGGAGCATCCATTATGGGGACTCTGAGCGGTGGCGGAAAAGAAGTAATCTCCGTTGGAGAAAAGTGTCTCCTCGGCGCAAACTCAGGGCTTGGTATTTCTCTCGGCGACAATTGTGTAATCGAGGCTGGTACTTACATCACTGCAGCCGCCAAAGTCACTCTCCCAGATGGCGAAGTTGTTAAGGCAGGAACTCTGTCTGGTGCGCATAACCTTTTATTCCGTCGCAATTCACTCACCGGTGGACTAGAAGTTGTGCTCCGCACCGGAACATGGGGCGGGCTTAACTCAGTACTCCACGCAAATTAACTCAGTACTTCACTGTGACAGTTGGAAATAAGGCGAAGGAATCTTTGCTCGACTTCTAAAGGTGTCACCACGTAAAGATTTGGTAGATCCACTGCCACTCGTAGCCTTGATATAGGTAACTGCGCCAGCAGAATTGCGCGAAACTATTTCGAGCGAAACAACATCTGAAAGAAGAAAAGCTTTGGCGACTACTTCTTGAGTGGCACTTGCTTTCCACTGTGCAAAACGAGGATTTAACTTTGGATCAAGACCAGCGGGATCAGGAACAGATTGTGTATAGGACGTGGCTTGCCCCCAAGCATCGAGCGTCGATTGTGTCGCGCCTCCCGATGAAGAGAAGTAGTAAGCCTGTATAGGTTTTCCTTTAGAGAGAATTGCAAGACTCGTTGAGCTATCAATATTTGTTCGCACAACTGCAGATTTCCAGAGTGGACCGATTTTTGGTTCACTCTCTTTTGAGTAACCTACAAAATTCTGATCCGATATGTGGGAGTAAACATGACAATCACATGACGGTTTAAGTGCCCCTAACTTCGACATTGCGTAGGAGCGAGATGCAATCACTTGTGCTTCAAGTGCGGCAGCTGGCCATGCGGAGGACATTTCACTTATCCCCCACAAATACTCATCATGGAGGCTAAGCGAGTTAGTGGCTTCGATCGCACCTTTCACTACTTTGAGTTGAATCTGACCATAACGATACTTATCTGAGTTTCCAGGCTGCGAGAAATTAACAACGGAATTAGGTCCGCTCCATCTCACAGTGAATATCTTGCCTGACAGTGAATTAAATGTGATGTTATTTCCATCAACTCTAAAAATTGCTTTCTGTCTCGATGGCAGAGAAAGAATTGGGGCTATTTCAGTGGGGCCGACTATTTCGCCCGGAAATATTTGAATCAGAGACTCAGGTGTTGCAGAGACAATCGAAAGAGTGCGGAGTGCATGACCGATGTTGACTCTGATTGTCTGGGTATCCACGATAGGCGCGATCACGACATCTTTGTAATAGTAATTGAGAATTGCAGTTGCGCTCTCTCCAGCTTTTGCTCGTTCTCTGGCGCCCATTTGGCTCATGCCAACGCCATGTCCATATCCAGAACCAGAGAATGAAAAACTAGTCGGAGCTTCTGCATGTGCTGTGGGTGTGTTTGTAATTAGAAGTAGAAAAGCAAGGAAAGTTTTAAACGTCCTCATCTGACGATGCGCTCTTTCTTGCATTTACAAATTCACGGTAGGCAGCGATGACTTCAGCTGGATTTCCTCGCATCATCAACTTGCCTTTATTAAGCCAAACGACTTCATTGCAGATATCTTCAATTGTGGCTAGGGCGTGGCTAACAAGAATGAGCGCACGATCTGCTGTTCTTAATTCTTTAATGCGATTGAGGCTCTTTTCTTTAAATTTTGCATCTCCCGTACTAAGAGCCTCGTCAATGATCAAAATATCTGGTTCGACTACTGCCGCAACGGAGAAAGCAAGGCGCGCATACATTCCAGATGAATAAGTGCGCATTGGGGCATCGATTGCTTCTCCTAATTCAGAGAAATCAGCGATTCCGTCAAAGTTGGCATCAATTTCTTCGCGAGACATTCCAGCAGCTAAACCGCCTAGGTATACGTTGTCTCGGCCCGTCATTGATGGGTTAAATCCAACTCCTAGCGCTAGAAGTGTGCTGACGCTTCCATAGACTTCTACGCGGCCTTGAGTTGGGGGAACAATTCCTGAAATAACTCGCATGAGCGAAGACTTACCAGCGCCATTTGAGCCAATAATTCCAAGAACTGTTCCGTAGTGAACATCGATAGATACATCTCGAAGTGCTTCAACAATTCGAGTGTGTTTCATTCCGCGCCCCAAAGATTTTATGCGTGCTTTTAAGGTTGGCTTCTTATCGATAGAAGTCTTGTATGTAAGTCCAAGATCTTGGACTGAGACCGCAACGCTGTGCGGGGAATGCGCGTGGTTATAGTCGGACAGCGAAATCACGCTCCCTCGAAATAAATGCGTATGTTCCAATGATGAAAATCGATAGCGCCCAGATAGATGCATGGAGAAGGCCCATCATTGATGGTGCCGCTGCATGAACAACAACTCGCGACCAAGAATCGAGGAGAAAGAAGAGCGGGTTAGCTACTTCTAGCGTCTTAATGCGATCGGAAACATTGGTTGCTTCGTAGAGAATCGGAGATAAGTAAAGCAAGCTTCGGGTGAGATAAGGAAGCATGCTCGAGATATCTCTGAAATAGACGTTAATGCATGAAATTAGGATTGCCATACCAAGCGCCATAATCAATGAGATTAATAAGATCGGAAGCGCCCATAACATCTGCCAGGAATATGGCAAGCCGATGATGAGATGGATTATTGCGAAGACAAAAAGTGTGGGAATAAATTTAAAGAGAGCGATAACTGTTGCAGAAATCGGCAACATAACTCGAGGAAAAGATGTGTTGAGGATCAGCCTTTGACCAGAAGTAATTGCCTTAACGCCACCAGTAAGGCTGTTAGAAATGAGATAGAAGAGAAAGAGACTTGCTGTGAGGTGGCCGAAGCGAGTCGCATCGCTGCTTCCACCGATCACATAAATAAGAAGAAAATAGACTGCAGAAAGAAGCAGTGGGTTGAGAATCAACCAGAGCTGACCGAAGACCGAGCCGTAGTTCTGTTCGCGCAATTCTGAGCGAGAAAATTCGGCGATAAATGTGCGTCGCTTCCAAAGGGAGCGCATGTACTCGCGCATGGGAGGCAAGCCTGCTTTAAAAGGCTGATAAACAACTACAGGTTTCTCCACGTGCGAAAGGTTACCGCAGTGGAATCAAACTCAATCTGATGTAGGAACGAGAGTCTTTGGAGAAGAGATAAATCCTGCCCCCCAAGCGAAATGCATTGTCGGAATTACCGCTAAAAGTAGGAAATATTCGCGAATTGAGCTGGCAATAGCGACCGATGCGCCAAGGACAAAGAGAATGTAAATCGCTGCTGGAATAAAAAGTAATGGGTTAAAAAATCCCGCGATAAGCGAGAGAGTGAATCCCACAAGAGCAAAAGGTGGCGCGAGATATCGAAGATTAATGGTTCCGCTGTGCCGGCGAGAGACAACTCTTCGCCATCGACCGTATTCAAAATATTGTTTCGCTAATGCGCGCACGGAAGAACGTGGACGATATGTGACATGTAATCTCGGATCAAAGTAAACGATGCCACCATTTTCGCGAAGACGAAAATTAAGTTCCCAGTCTTGCGCGCGAGTGAAACGTTCATCGAAACCTCCTATAGCGAGAAGTGCTTCTCGTCTAAATGCTCCGAGATAGACGGTATCGACTTCTCCTGCTTCACCTCCGGTGTGAAAACGTGAGGCCCCTACTCCTAAAGGGCTGCGCATCGCGCCTGCCACTGCTGACTCAAATGGAGTTGTGCCAACTGCAGCCATGACTCCACCGACATTGACTGCGCCAGTCTTGGAGAGAATTTCAATCACAAGGCTTAAATAATTATTTGGAATATGTGCATGGCCATCCACTCGGACTACAACAGGACTTTCAGATTTTGCAAGAGCGAGATTTAATCCTGCTGCAGTGCGTCCTGATGGGCTATCTACTAATACAACTCGCGGATCTTTTCGTGATAACTCCTGTGCGATTTCGAGAGTGCGATCATGTGAAGGACCGATTGCAAGAATGACTTCAAAGCGCCCTAAATAATCCTGAGAAAGAATTGAGTTGATTGCACTCTCGATATGAGCTTCTTCATTGAGAACAGGAAGAATCACGCTAATAGATGGGAGTGGTGAGCCAAATAACTCAGGAGTATGTGTCGCCATTACCCCTCCATGCATTGGTCCAAGTACCCTACGGATGTGAAATCATCCCGTGCAATTCGAATTATTACATCTCTCTCGCTAGGTGTAGTCCTTATTGCATCATTGTCATGG
>JBDKLT010000015.1:0-9821 GCA_039795495.1 Actinomycetota bacterium
CCAATCTCCCCTATCGCACCGGTTGTTCCTCGTGGTGCAATTGGTGAACTACGAATAGTTGAGGTGAAGTAGATGGCGAAATGGGCTTTAGTTACTGGTGCAACAGCAGGAATCGGCGAAAGTTTCTCGCGACTTCTTGCTTCGCAAGGTTTTAATATTGCACTCGTTGCCCGTGACGAAGCTCGTTTACATGAAAGAGCTGCGGCGCTTCGCGAAAAATATAAGGTCAATACCTTTGTTCTACCTGCAGATCTCTCTACAGATTCTGGTTGCGCTTCAGTCGAGGAATATATCCGAACTTACGAAATCGAAGTGCTGATTAATAATGCTGGATTTGGAATCAATAAAGCATTTAGCGCAAGCAATCTTGATGCTGAGCAAAAACTCCTCGATGTTCTTGTGCGCACCCCTATGCGTTTAATGCATGCGATTATTCCTGGGATGAAAGAGCGCGCTTCTGGAACCATTATCAATGTCTCCTCCGTAGCTGGTTTTATTGCAGGTGGAACGTATAGCGCTTCAAAGTCATACCTGACCGTCTTATCTGAGTCGCTCAATACAGAGTTATCGAAGAGCGGAATCAAAGTATCCGCGCTCTGCCCTGGATTTACTCGCACAGAGTTTCATCAACGTGGGCGAATGAAGATTGGTGGTCTGCCTAACTTTATGTGGCTCAATGCAGATCGATTAGTTGCGAAAGCGTGGAAAGATGCGCAAGCTAATAAGCCAGTGAGTATTCCTGGCTGGCAGTACAAGATTCTGGTGGCAGTTATCTCAACTGTTCCAAGAAAATATGTACGCCAGATCGGAATGAACGTCCGTAAAAAGCAGCGTTAAAGTCAGCGCTTCTCGTTAGTTAGAACGGCTGCGACGATTGCCGCCGCGATATCCACCGCTCTTACCGCCACCGCGACGCCCTCCGCCTGAACGCTGTGGGGCTTTGCGTTCGACGATAGGTGCAACGTATGGGATTCCTGAAGGCTCTTGAGCGCCGGTCAGTGTCATCAACTTCTGATCAAGTGGACGCACGTCGTGGAACTTTGGAGTAACTCCAGCACGTGAAAGTAGCCCGGTAACTGCTCGCTGACTCTTTGCTGAAGAAAGTGTGACCACAGTTCCTGATTCGCCTGCACGAGCAGTACGACCTGAACGGTGCAGGTAATCCTTATGATCTTGTGGAAGATCGACATGAACTACCAATGAGATTCCATCGACGTGAATACCGCGTGCTGCTACATCTGTTGCAACAAGTGCAGAATTATCTTGCTCTTTAAAGAGAGCTAGCGTGCGAGTACGAACAGCTTGTGACTTACCGCCGTGAAGTGCGCCGACCGGAACACCTGCATGTGCCAACTTATCTGCAAGACGATCTGCACCACGTTGAGTCTTGACGAAGAGAATTGTCTTTCCGTTACGTGCAGCGATTTGAGAAGTGATGTCATCTTTATCGCCAGGGTGCATCTGCAAAACATGGTGTTCCATTGTTGAAACCGATGCACGGTCATTCTGCAATGAGTGAGTCTTTGGATTCTTAAGATATTGACGAACCAATGAATCGACTCCGCGATCGAGAGTTGCAGAGAATAGAAGTCGCTGACCATCTGGATCTGCTTGATCAAGGATCTCCTTAACAACAGGAAGGAATCCCATATCTGCCATCTGATCTGCTTCATCGAGAACAGTAATTTGAAGTTGATCGAGTTGAACTTCGTTCTTATTGAGAAGATCAATCAAACGACCTGGAGTAGCAACCAAGATTGCTGTCGCCTTGCGCATCGCAGTAATCTGCTTTGCGTATGGCATTCCACCAGCGATAACTACTGACTCGTGTCCAACTGCGCGAGCAAGTGGGCGTAGAACTTCATCAATCTGCTGCGCGAGTTCGCGAGTAGGAGTCAAGATAAGCGCCAGTGGCTTATGTGGGCGCGCTGCCTTGTTAGCGATATTTGTCAGAAGCGCCAAGCTAAATGCAAGAGTTTTTCCTGAACCAGTTTGTCCACGTCCCAAGATGTCATGTCCTGCAAGTGCATCAGGAAGTGTTGCAATCTGAATTGGGAATGGATGTGTGATTCCCTGTGCGTTAAGTGCATTTGCAAGCGCTGGTGTCACACCAAGTTCGCGGAAAGTTGTAGTCACTTCAGTGAGTGGAGTTGCTTCTACAAGATTGGCATCTGCAAAATTGACTGAGATGTAATTGTCATCTGCGCCGAAATCAACTGCAACATTTGAACGTGACTTTGAAGCGCGCTTATCATCGCGAGCATATGCCGGAGAATCATTACGGCGATCGCGAACTGGCTTTGCCTTTTCCTTAGCACGCGGTGCACTTGGATTAAATTTTTCGCGCTTCTGTGGAACAAAGTTTGGTCGACCATCTTCAGTGCGAGCAATCTTTGCCTTTACTGCTTCACGGCGAGTTGTGGGACGTGTATCGCGTTGTGAACGTTCTTCGCGCTCTGCAATAAATTTTGCAGCACGTGACTGTGACTTAGTTGCTGGCTTTGTACCCGCTTGCTTAAATGTTGCAGCAGGGCGAGCGCTCTTTGTTGCTTTTGCAAATGTGCGCTCTTCGCGAGTTTGACGAGGATTGCCCTTTGGAGCACCTTCAATATTCTTTGACTTTGATGCTGTGCGCTCTTGAAAACGTTGTGCGCGAAGCTTTGAACGATCAGCTAGACGAACTTCCTTCTTGCTGACTGTTTCGCGATCTGTATAACGCTTCGTTGAAGCAGTTGCTGCAGCCTTTGACGCAGAGCTTGCCTTTGCAGATCCGCGAGCAGCTGACTTAGGAGCTCCCTTTGCGGCTGGCTTTGAGACTGCTGCCTTGCGGGCAGCCTTCTGAGCGGATGTATGGCGGGGTTTACCTTTTGCAGCGCGACGAGCTTTTCCGGGCGCAGCAGTACGAGTTTGTAGAGACATGAAAAATTACACCAATCGAGACGACAAGCGCGTCTCGGTTAGATGGTCTGATCTAGCTCGTAGCTAGCGCCATCAGGGTCTTGATAAGACTCGCATGTAAGTGGCCAGGTGGCTCACTTTGGGGGGAAGTACATCGATGCGGTTGCGTCGATGGGTTAATTGTACAGGCTTCGCGGCACTGGTAATTCACATGAAATTCCATGGCAGCCCCGCCAAGTTACGCTCAAATTTCAATTCTCGATAGATACCATAGCCACATATCTAATGGAGGAATTCATGTTTCGCAAGGTATCGGTCACTCTACTTTCAGCAGTTGTCATCGCTTCAGGAATCTCAGCACTTCCTGCATCTGCTGCAACCAAGATCAGCAACGGAGTTGCGTGCTCTAAAGTCAACTCAACAAAGACTGTCTCTGGATATAAGTACAAGTGCGCAAAGAACCCATTGGTAAAGAATTCAAAGCTCACTTGGCTATCAGCAGAGTGCCTCACCGCAGTTGGCCAATACCAAGCAGCTGTTAAGGCTCAGGCTGATCTTGCAAATGTTGCTGATCAAACTGCTGCGCTCGATGCAGAGTACGCAACAGCATCTGCAGCTCTTGCCAGCACAACTGCTGCCCTCGATAAGGCGCGTGCACAAGTAACTCAATTCCAAGCAACGATGAATGCATCAACAGTTGCTGCTGATAAGCAGAAGCTCGCAACTGCAATCTCAAAGCTTGCAAATGCTGTTCTCGTTCTCAGCGGATCTAAGTCAAAGCTTGCTGCACAAGTAAAGGACCTTGAAGCTAAGAAGGCTCTTCTTCTCAGCGCACCAGGACAGCTCAAGACCAATGCTGATGATGCCAAGGCATCTGCAAACTTGCTCTGCGCAAAGGGTTTCTAACTCCACAGAGCTCGTAATATTTTTACGAAGTAAGGCTTCCCCTATTTATAGGTGGAGGCCTTACTTATTTAATTGGATAGGTGTACCGCCTTCTCCGCTGGTCTCCGCTCTGGATTCTGATTTCGCATCTAGTCCTAAAAAGTATCTTTGCCGAACAATCTCTTGCTCTTGATCTCTATCTCTACAACGCAATCTGGGTGGCAGCGATTGCTGCAATATCCCAATCACCGTTAAGTAACGATCCCATTGCACAAGGCACAGCAACACTTGCGATCGCTTTTTGGGGATTTGGTTCGATTCTCAATAGCTACGGTGACTTCTATCTTTTGAGCGAAAAGTGGCAACTTCTTGCTCAATTTAGTTACACGCTCTTCTATCCATTCGCACTTATCGCTATTCCGCGATCGTTGGCACGAGGAAGAAAACTCAACCCGCTAGAGATACTCGATGCTGCAATCTTTGGCCTTGGAATCTCATCGATTGTTACTGCCCTCTTTCTAGCACGCGTATTTCCCGAATCACTTGGCAATGTGCAAGATCAATTCTTCTCTCTGCTCTTTCCAATCTGTGATTTGTTACTACTTGTCATCGCATCTGTTGCACTCGTGACTCATCACCTGCACATACGTGCAGCGATACTCTTTCTCGGAATTGCTCTCTTCTCATTCTCTGACCTTCTCTATCTATGGTTAGAAATCAACGGCAGTTATCGTTTTGGCCAGATCACCGATGATGGTTGGTTAATAGGAATAGTTCTGATTGCGCATTCCTTCTGGTTGCCACAGAGCAAGATTGAGTTCGATGTAGGAATACATCCGGCCTTCTTAGCTCTATCAATCTTTATAAGCCCAACACTGCTTGCCCTCATCGCACTGCGACCTGGAATATTTCCTATCTATATCGTGGCACCTGCCGTAGCAACTCTCTTCATGGCTTTCTTTAGAATGACAATCGTTATCCGACAGGCTAAGAATCTTGGTGAAGAGAAAGTACTTGCTCGCACCGATGATGTCACTGGACTTCCCAATCGCAGACGTTTGATTGCTGAGCTAGAACTTTTCTCAAAAACTGAAGGCGCACTTCTATTACTTGATCTCGACAAATTTAAACCGGTCAATGATCAGTATGGACATGAAGTGGGCAATCTCGTTCTCCAGCAGGTGGCTCAACGCTTTACTCGTTCGCTTCCGACAGGCTCTGTCCTTGCCCGTTTAGGAGGCGATGAATTCGGCGTATTAATTAACGGAAGTTATGAAGAGACTTTAGAGGCAGCCTTTGCTCTACAAGCAACATGCAGCTACCCCTTTACTATCGAGGGCCACACAATTTCGATTGGCGTCAGTATCGGATATGTCCAAAATGATGGGAAAGGCTCGTTATTAGAGCGAGCAGATGTAGCAATGTATGAAGCTAAGAAGAGCGGCGTGGGGGTTGTTCAGGCTTCTCGGCCTTAATCTCTTTCAACCGTTCAAGGGATTCAATTCTTTCGACAGCATGATCGACGATTCGCTCTACATATCCATGTGAATATCCATCGAGATAGAGCCATGGTTCGTGAATCTCTGCAGCGCTCAAATGTGCAAGTTCTGGGATGTACTTACGGATGTAATCGCCGTTTTCATCGAAACGTTTACCTTGTTCAATCGGATTAAATACACGGTAATAAGGTGATGCATCGGTGCCTGTGCCAGCTGTCCATTGCCAGCCATGTGCATTCGATGCCACATCAAAATCGACGAGGTGTTGCGCAAAAAATCGCTCGCCAAGTTGCCATTCGAGGTGAAGATCCTTTACCAAAAATGATGCAACCACCATACGAGTTCGGTTATGCATCCATCCTTCACGAACTAATTGGCGCATCGCAGCATCGACAAATGGGTATCCAGTCTTGCCTTCACTCCATGCCTCAAATTGTTTACCTGGCTTGTCATATCGCATCTTTTTAAACTTTGGCGCGTAGTAATCGGTATTTGTTGTTGGATTATGAAAGAGCACATCAGCATAGAACTCGCGCCATGCAATCTCTTTACGGTAAGTATCGTGGGCTTTACTTGCACCAAGATTTGCCAACAAAGTGCGCGGATGAATTTCTCCAAATTTGAGATAGGTACTCATCTTTGAAGTGCCATCAATTCCTGCAAAGTTTCGATTCTCGTCGTAATTATCAAGACCGTTCTTTGTAAATTCAGTAAATCTCTTTAAAGCTGCAGCTTCGCCAGCTTCAATAATTGTGGTGCCTTCTGGCAATGGGAAGTCAGGGAATGCTCGGTATTTTTCCGGTGGAACGGGTGCCTTAATATCTTTGGGAGTCTTAGCTGGTGCACGCCATCCATGTGCTGACCATGCTTTATGGAACGGTGTGTAGACCTTGTAGGGAGTTCCATCACTTGGTTTTACAACGCGACCAGGGGCAACTGCATAAGGACTTCCGGTGCGCACCAGTGGAATTCCTGCAGCCTCAGCTTTCGCATCTCGTTCTGCGCCAAATTTTTCATACTCTCTTGAGATATGAACTTCTTTCACATCGTAAAAATCGATCAGCTCTTTGAGAACTTCGATGTGGTCGCCTTCAATAATGTGGAGTCGATTGCCAAGAGATTCATCGAGGGCGCGCAGCGACTGGCTCATGTACGCCAACAATTTACTTCCAGCGCTATCAATCAACTGCTTATTGAGAATGAAGACCGGAACGATTTCTTCAACGCCTTCCATTGCAGCAATCAATGCAGGGTGATCACCGATTCGAAGGTCGCGACGGAACCAGACGATATTTCTCATAATTTCCACTTAGCAATCTTAGAGACCGAAGTCTTTCCTTCTGGATTCTTGGCGACTGCAACGACTTCAATTTTGCTTCCAGATTTAAAGATTTTGCCATCTAGATAAACTCGATAGAGCGCATCTCGGTCAAAGGTGCGGCGATCAGCAGTTCCGACTGTAATCCACTTGCTTCCAGGAGCGCGTGCAGAGAAAGTGACTTCGTTGAAATCATTTCCTGGAATATCGGCGCTCAACATCACCCATCCATCACTTGAAAATTCATTCTCTGGTTGGTGAAGCGTGACTTTGGTTTCAGAGTTAGATGTGTACTTCTTCTCTGCCTTAAGAATTGCCCATCCCAACTTTGGTAGTTCTACAGATACCGATGCACCTTCTCCACTTGCGGTTCCGGAGCCAAGGAGAACTTTCCATTGGGAGTCGAGGGTAGAAACTGGAATCTTTACACTTTTCACTTCATTAGCGCCATTTGCAACTATGAGAAATTCCTGCCCCTCGGCGTAACGTGAAAATGCAAATACAGATTCATTTGCATACCTAATCTGCTGTGTTCCACGTCGCAGGGCAGGTTCTGAGCGAAATAATGAGTTGAGTTGGCTGACAATCTGCTGCAAAGGATTTGTATTATCAAATGAACCTGAAGTTCCTATTGGTGCAGAACCAATGCGAACTTCTCTCTGCCATTCAGGGAGCAAAGTAGGAAAGAAATCTTGACGAGCTAATTGATCGCCACCAGATCCAGTAAATCCTTTCTCATCACCGTAATACAGGATTGGCGATCCACGTAAAGTGAGGAGAAGAGCATTTGCTAACGATGCTCGATTAAGCGCCTCGGCAGGATCTTGGTTCGAGTCGGAAATGAATTTTCCAATGCGACCCATATCGTGATTGCCCAAGAATGTTGCCAGTGAATATGCACTCGTTGTGGAACTTGTATATAAATCATCGCTATTGAAATATGCAGCGAGAGCTTCAACTCCGCGGCCAGTTACAGCAAATTTAGTTACGCTATTCTGAAATCCAAAGTCGAGAACCGATTGAAATTTCTGCTCCTTCACAAAGGTTGAGAGCGTAAGTGGATTCGACTCTGCAACTTCTCCAAAAATTGGGAACTCTTTCTTTCCCGCATTCTTTGCCACAGTAAGGATCTTAGGGATAAAGACTTTCCAGAATTGAGGATTTACATGCTTAGCAGTATCAACTCGATATCCATCGATATCAAATTTGGTAATCCACGAAGCCCACAATTCGCTCCAACCTTTAACAACTTCGGGATTCTCAGTAAAGAGATCATCGAGGCCAAAGAAATCTCCGTCAAAGACCGATGTGCCCGACCAGATTGAATCTCCACGGTTGTGATAGTTAGTTACATTATTGAGAAACGCAGGCATCTTTATATTTTTATTGGCTGTAGTGAGTGATGGAATATATGCAAAAGATTTATTTGCGCAGAGTTTAGGAAATTTACTTGAACCGGCAAGAGCGTTGATATCAATTGATTTACCCTGACAATTCTTATACGGATAATCCTCTGGATCGCGATAGCTAGTGCTCCCATTTGGATATGTGATGACATCGGCAGTGTGGTTTACAACGATATCGACTATGACTTTCATGCCTAGCTCGTGCGCTTGAGCAACAAAATATTTGAAATCTTTCTCAGTTCCTAAATGCGGATCAATCGTGGTGAAATCAATTCCCCAATAGCCATGGTAGGCGGCTGAATTTCCTTGAACATATTTATTCTTTACAGGCGGAGTAATCCAAATTGATGTAAAACCTAGACCCTTGATGTACTGAAGATGCTCGGTTAGACCTTTGAAATCTCCACCGTGGTAATACGCCTTATCGCTGGAATCGAAACCTGTGACAGATCGGCTACCGATAAGTCCACCTTTATCATTGGCGGTATCCCCATTGGCGAATCTATCTGTCATCACAAAGTAGATTGATTCGCCAGCTAATGGACCGCGTGCAACTGGCTTTGCTAATAGAGCTAGATCTTCTGCAGCGTTTGTTACAACCAGTGGCAGTAATGTGAAAGCGATGACCGCAAGAGTGAGGATCAGCTTTTTCATTGAACCACTTTAAGCTACGGAATTACTTGTGAAGCTGCTCCACTGTTGCATCCCAGCCTTTAACTTCTTCAGGCTTGCGAGGGCCTTTGCCGATATAGCGAGCAGATGGACGGATCAAACGACCTGTGCGCTTCTGCTCGAGGATATGAGCTGACCAGCCAGCTGTGCGAGCTGCTGTAAACATTGAGGTAAAGAGTGGTGCTGGAACTTCTGCGAAGTCCAAGATAATCGCTGCCCAGAATTCAACGTTGGTTTCTAGAACGCGATCTGGTTGACGTTCGCGGAGTTCCTTCAGCGCTGCCTTTTCGAGAGCTTCTGCAACTGCATAACGAGGAGCGTTAAGTTCCTTTGCAGTGCGACGCAATGTGCGAGCGCGTGGATCTTCTGCGCGATAGACGCGGTGACCGAATCCCATAAGACGTTCTTTACGATCAAGAAGTCCCTTTACATATGCTTCAGCATTTCCTGTCTTTTCAACTTCTTCAATCATGTGCAATACGCGTGAAGGTGCGCCACCGTGAAGTGGACCTGACATTGCACCGATTGCACCAGAAAGTGCAGCGCAGACATCGGCACCTGTTGATGCGATAACGCGACCGGTAAATGTTGATGCATTCATGCCATGTTCTGCAGCTGATACAAAGTAAGCATCGATTGCACGAACGTGAAGTGGATCTGGTTCTCCGCGCCAACGAATCATCATGCGCTCTACAACTGTGTGAGCCTTATCAATCTCTGATTCTGGAACTGGTGAAGAGATAACTCCGCGAGCTGCTTGTGCAAGATATGAAAGAACCATGACAGATGCACGAGCAAGGTTGCTACGTGCTTCTTCATCTGAAATATCGAGAAGTGGTTTAAATCCCCATGCTGGTGCAAGCATTGCAATTGCGGATTGAACATCGACGCGAACATCGCCTGAGTGAACTGGAAGCGGGAATGCTTCTGCATTAGGAAGTCCAGGATTAAATTCATCATCAACGAGCAAGCCCCAAACGTTTCCGAATGAAACACGACCTACGAGATCTTCGATATCAACGCCACGGTAACGAAGCGCGCTACCTTCTTTATCTGGCTCTGCAATCTCTGATTCGAATGCAATAACGCCTTCAAGTCCTGGCTTGAAATCATCTGACACGGTGGGCTCCCCTGATACCTATT
>JBDKLT010000016.1:0-4063 GCA_039795495.1 Actinomycetota bacterium
GCATTTGATGCTGATTCAGTAATGGATTCAGATCCTGAAATTTGGCAGAAGACTTTCGACATAAACGTTGTCGGTGCAGTGCGCATGGTGCAGGCGCTGATTCCACTTTTCCGTGAACATCGTAAAGGACATATTGTTCTTATTACATCAACTGCTGGGCATCGCACATATGAAAATGGTGGAAGTTATGCAGCAGCCAAATTTGGCGAAGCGTCACTTGTCGACACACTTCGCCTTGAATTAAATGGTGAACCAATTCGTGTTACCGAAATCGCACCAGGAATTGTTAAGACCGAAGAGTTTGCAAAAGTGAGATATAAAGGAAATACAGAAGCTGCGGCAAAAATCTATGAAGGAATTGAAAAGCCATTGGTTGCCGAAGATGTGGCAGAAGCGATTCGCTGGGTTGTGATGTTGCCAGATCACTTCAATGTGGATTCGATGATGATTAAACCTCTCGCACAAGCCGTATCGCATAAAGTTTATCGCAAACCGATTAGGTAGTCGCTCCCGATCTTTATATCACTGCGTTGCTATCGTTGAGCCATGCACTCAATCGAAGAGATCCATAGAGCACGACTAGGAGTTGTGCTCTCATTCCTTACTTTGGGCTTTAGCTCAGGAACTTTCGTCTCTCGAATTCCAGATATCAAGAGCCATCTCGACGTATCGAACTCAATATTAGGAATCTGTCTCTTAGCGATGTCTGTTGGAGTTTTGTCAGCTCTTGGCCCCGTTGGCCGGTTAGCGGCTATCCACGGAAGCGCAATCACGATGAAAATTTCTACAGCAGTACTCATAGTCTTAGCGCCATTTGTGGGGCTTGCAGATTCGGTAATTCAACTCTGCATCGCTCTCTTCTTCTTTGGGGCGGCAATGTCTTCTCAAGATTTGGCGATGAACACACATGCGGTAACTCTTGAACAAAAATCAGGTTTACGTTTCATGAGCCGTCTGCACGCGTATTGGTCAGTCGGAGGTCTCCTGGGAAGCCTTGCAGGTGGCCTCATTGCTCAAGCAGAAATTAGCGTCTTCACTCACCTGATTCTCGTCTCAATATTTATGGCGCTCGTGACATTGTATGGATCTCCCAAGTTATTACCGAGTGCTTCAGATAAACATGTCTACTCAGAGGAACATAAAGATAAGAAGAAGCGCCCACTCATAATCTTTGTAATGGGTCTTCTTGGTTTAGCAGCATGCCTTGGCGAAGGTTCAGCCGGTGATTGGGGAGGAGTCCTATCACGTGAAACATTTGGAGCTTCTCACTTTGCAGGCACTCTTCCATTTATTGCATTCTCTATCACGATGGTTGTCGGTCGATTCTTTGGCGATCAACTCGCAGAGAAGTTTGGTCCAAATCGAATTCTTAAAATGGGTGGATTTGTAGGCGGCATTGGTCTTGCGACCGGTCTATTGATTGGTGGAGTTCACGGCGTTGTTCTTGGCTGGTTTCTCTTTGGAACAGCTCTTTCGCTCGTAGTTCCTCTGCTCTTTAGCGCCGCAGGTTCAATGGCAAATAAGCGGTTTGCAGGAAGAATTTCACCAGCTGAAGCAGTAGCGATGGTCTCTGGAATTTCTTACTTTGGATTCATTGTGGGTCCACCCCTGATGGGATTCTTAGCAGACGTTATTTCATTGCGTTGGGCGATGCTGGTACCGGCTCTGCTTGCAATCGTAATTTCAGCCAGTTCAAAAATATTTACCAGTGAATGATTAGTTATTCGGCTTAAAGCATTGCATACAAGAAGTGCCAACCTAGCCACCACCAGATAAATCCAAGAGCTAAGCGAGTTGTTCTTTCTTGCATTACCTGGGATAAAAGTTTTGCAAGTGGCATTAATTTAGTGGGATTCTTAACAGCCCAATAGTTGGAAACGAGCACAAATAGCAGAGCGAATAGATAGCCAAAAGTGGTAATTGTTCGACTCATGAATGTTTCCAATGTCGAATGATGAGCCAGCCCAGACAGATCCAAATGGCTACAAATTGCATTCTGGTAATCGGCGAATTTAGAAGAGGTACTACAAGTTCAGAAATGGTTGGATACTTATTATCATCTCCGATTACTCGAGAAATCACGAGCGCCGACAATTCCCACAATGAGATTGCAATTGCGGTTATCGCCCAAAAGGTCTCACTCTTTCGTTCAAGAGAACTCACCTTCCTTCTAGGAGTGTGAACATTCCATAACAGAGTCAAGAGAATCAAACCCAAAGCAACTAATAGGAAGGCTAAAGAAAATCTATGGCGCGGGATGTAGGCAAAAACTATTCCGAGAGAAATTGACCCCAACCACAATGGCATTTTCTCAATTCTAAATCTAGGTAGATTGATCTGCTTTAATTTTGTACTTGAACTCAAAATCAAAATGAATGTCGCAACTCCAAAAATAATCGAATCTGCAAACTGAGCACGAAATAACTGAAATGCGAATGCAAGACCAAAGACAAAACTCCAGAGGTTGAGTTTCATATTTTTGAAGATAATCACCGAGTGACTCTAAAAGTTTGAAGGGATGGATCTGATGCATAGGCGATACGAACGCCGGCAGATTTAGATCCTTGCAAACCTTCGACTATTTGTTGAGTAAGTATTTCTCCTGGGGCGACAACTGCGACCCCAGGAGGATATGGAGCAATTAAATCTGCAGATATTCGGCCAATCGCTTTACCCGCAGGCACTATTTCAGTTTCGGCAAAGTAAGCATCGCGCATAGAAGTTGCTCGCTGTGGGACAACTGACCAACTCAGAGCAGTCGCACTTTCACGACGTTGTTCTTGACGCTTCTTTAATATTGGAATGAGTACATCTGCAAGGCGATCGAAATCTTTTTCCGTATCTGCGATTGTTGCGAGAAAAACAATGGTGTCGCGATCTGCCATTTCGACTCTGATTCCAGCAGTTTGTAAATCGCTTTCAATCTCAACACCTGAAGCTCCAAGTTGTTGAACTCGTAAGACAATCTTGGATGGGTCGAATCGACCTGCAGGGAAATCAGAGGGGTAGAGGAAGATTGGAAGAGCGAATTCAGCCTGGACCATCTCTTTAAAGCGATGAATGTTATTGAGAAGATTTTCGATCAACTCTTCGCCACGGGTTTCAAGGAGCGCGCGAACCCCATCAATTGAGGCAAGTGGAGCACCTGCAGGCGACGTTGTATGAGTTGTTTCAAAACTCTGCTCTAAGCGTTCAGCGCTGAGTAAATTAGTGCGTGCAAGAAGCAGCGCTGATGCACTGTATCCAGGGAGCGCTTTGTGTGTACTAGTAATGAGCGCATCAGCACCAACCTGAAATGCATGTTTCGGAAGATGAGGATGGAAACCAAAGTGCCCACCCCACGCAGCATCAAGAATGACAGGAACATCGACTGCATGTGCTGCTTCTATCAGCGCAGGAAGGTCTGAAATTGTTCCGAGGTAACCAGGTTCTGTGAGTAATACAGCGATTGGTTTTTCAGTGAGCGCACGCTGTAATTCTTGAATTCCGATTCCGATAGGAACTCCAGTTGCTGAATCAATTTCAGGTGACATCCAAATTGGTTCGAGACCTGCAAGAACCAATGCACTTAAGACTGAACGATGAGCAGTGCGAGAGACGGCAACTTTGTCTCCAGGTTTGCCGAGCGCGAAGATAATCGCCTGGTTGGCATGTGTTGATCCACCTGTAGAGAAACGAGCGTAATCAGCGCCCCAGAGCTTTGCTGCAAGTGCTTCAGCTTTCTTAAGCGTTTGGTTGGTGAGTTTGATTTCATCAAGACCACCGTAGAGAGGCGTATCAGAATCTACGACTGCTCCAAGACCAGCATCGAGTGCGCTGGTCTTCTGCTTATGACCAGGAATAGTGAAAGGAGTCCGAGAAGTTTCGAAGTAAGAAAGATATGCATCAAGTAGCGGTGCGCTCTCTCGGAGGTTGCTCATGTGGCAAGCCTAACTTGTCTCACAGAGAAGTTCGGCTGGCAGATGAAAATGATGGCCTTAGACTTTAGCCATGACATCAAAGGACCCCCTCCCACAATCACGCCACTTGGCCACTGAGATTCCAGGGCCGTTATCTACCGCTG
>JBDKLT010000017.1:0-14702 GCA_039795495.1 Actinomycetota bacterium
TATGAAATTATGGACAAAGCAGTTGTCCAAGATAAATTATTTGTGCCCGCTGGAACTGGAATTCTCGATTTAACTGGCTTTTTAAGCGCGTTAGAGGCTATTAACTTTCAAGGTTGGTTAATGAGCGAACAAGACTCGGCCTACGAGCCCTCAGAGGCTGCTTCGGGTATCTCTATGGCAAACATTAAGAAAGTCTTGAATTAAATCAAGATTCACTCTGCATTAACTATAGTGCTTTAATTTAACGAAACGTTATATCAACATCCTTGACCGGTCATGTCCTTAGTCGTAGAGTCAAGGCAAATGCAGGCACTTCTCAAGTCACTGCAATCGATCCGATAAGGGGAAATGAATGAAGGCACGTATTACCAAGGCGCTTGCAGTAGTAGCTGCAATGGGTCTCATTGCTGGTGTTGCACCATCAGCGCATGCAGCTACATCAACTATTCAGTTGTATATCTCTGCTGATACAAACATCAAGGATCTCTGGGAAAAGACACTTATTCCAGAATTCAACAAGACCTACCCTGATTACACAGTTAACGTGACATTCGACCGTAACGGAACAAACGATGCACAGACACTCGCAAAGATCACTGCTTCAAAGGTGACACGTCGCGACCCAGGCATCGACCTTATTGACGGTGGAATTGTTACTCAGCTCGGTTCAGCAGGTCTGCTCTACCGTCCAACTGGTGGACTCCTTCCAAACATTAAGAAGGTTCCAACAATTCTTGTGAAGAACGGTAACGGCGGAATTCCTTACCGCGCATCAACGGTTCTTCTTGCATATAACTCAAAGAATGTTGCAAACCCACCTAAGACTTACGCAGCGCTCATCTCATGGATCAAGGCGAACCCAGGAAAGTTCACCTATAACGCACCAGCAGGTGGCGGTTCAGGTCGTTCATTCGTGCAGACAGTTCTCGACAGCACACTTTCTAAGGCAGATATCACTGCACTTCAGACAGGTGCTAACAAGGCTGTTCAGGCTAAGTGGGCAGCAGGTTGGGCAACACTTCGCGGTTTGAACAAGTACACATATGGCCAGAACGGCACATATCCAGCTAACAACGCTGCAACTCTTGACCTTCTTGCAAAGGGACTTGTCGATATGGGTCCAGTTTGGTCTGACCAGATTGCATCAGCGTTGAAGGCAGGAACAATGCCTAAGGACATCAAGGTTGTCGGAATTTCAAATCCATCATTTACTGGTGGACCTGCATACCTAGGTATCCCTGCTAACTCAACAAACCGTAACGGTGCACGTCTTCTTGCTAACTGGGTTCTTTCACCAGCAGCACAGAACCTCATCGTTTCAGGTTCAATGAATGGCCTTCCTGTCATTCCTCAGTCATTGCTCGACGCATCTGTTGCAGCTTTGATTGCTGATCTCGACATCACAGCTATGCGCGCTCCATATCTATCTGCAAATGATTCAGATATGAAGGCAGCATGGGCACTAGAAGTTCCAGGCAAGTAATCGATTTCAATTAACGAATCGACGTAATGTCTACTTCAACTGAAGTTACTAAGCAGGAATACCTCCCCCCTAAACGGGGGAGGTGTTCCTTGCTTGGCTTCTTCATGTCTCTTCCTCCTGTACTTGTAATTCTCTGTTTTATCGGCGGACCGATTCTTCTTGCCTTTGCATTTAGCATCGGCTTTACAGGTGGCCCAAATAAGATTGTTTCTCTCATTGGGCAAGAGATTTATAAAGCCAATAATTGGTGGGGAACTTTTGACGCCTACAAGAGCGTCTTTAACGATTCACGTTTTCCAGGCGATTTTAAAACCACTCTCTTAATTTCATTTGGTGCCACCATCATCGTCATCACTATGGCGTTGGGAATGGCGCTCTACCAGCGCATCATCGGCGGACGACTTGCAGCGATTCTTGTCTATCTTTCGCTCGTCCCGCTCTTTGTACCTGTCGTTATTGCAGCATTTGCTATCCGTACCTTCTATGACGGCACAGGTTTCTTTAAAACGATCTTCAATCAATTCGGCGTTGTTTTCCCAACCCTTACTCTGACCAGCTGGGCAGTAGTTATTGGAACCGTGTGGACCTCGCTTCCATTTGCTCTCTTAATGGTTTCATCGGGGTTCCAAGGAATTCCTGATGCCCTGATTGAAACTGCACAAGATGCAGGCGCAAGTTTTACTCGCATTATTCGAACCATCATGATCCCTCTTGCATCTGCACAGATCATCATCGCCGCCACCTTTACAGCAATTGGCGTCATGGGTTCATTTACCGTGCCATATTTCCTAGGTGCAAATCAGCCAACGATGCTCGGTGTAGAAATCGCAAACTTCTTTGGCGCATATAACCGACCACAACACTCTGTAGTTATGGCATTCGTTATCTTTGCCGCAGCATCCGTGATCGCATTCGTTTATGTATGGGTCAATGTTCGTAGCGCTAAGCAGAGCGGGCGAATCTAATGTCAAGAACTCCCGCCAAACTTAACCTTCGCTCCAGGTCTCTGATTTCAAAGATTCTCATCAATATTTTTATTATCTTCATGGCGATCTTTATCCTCGGACCATTGGTATGGCTTGCTTCTCGTGCCTTTGTTACATCGTGGACTTTCCCGAATCTGTTACCTGATGGCTTTACTTTGAAATGGTGGCATACCGTCATCGGAGATACATCGCTTCTCAAAGCTATTCGTAACTCACTCATCATTAGTCCCATAGTCGTGATTCTCTCTTCCATCATCTGTCTCCCGGCTGCCTATGCTTTTGCACGCTACGAGTTCTTTGGACGTCGCTTCTTCCTCATTGGAATCTTTGCAGCGAATGCTTTCCCAAAGATTGGTCTCTTTGCTTCAATCGCAACCCTTTATTACACACTGAATTTGATGGGTACAGTGCTCGGTGTCATCATCATTCAAATCCTTGGCACCATTATTTATATGACCTGGATTCCAGCGGCAGCCTTTGCAGCGGTTCCAAAGAACCTCGAGGAAGCAGCGCGCGATGCAGGGGCTTCAAAGTTCCGCGTTTTCCGCGATGTCACTCTTCGTATGGCGATGCCAGGGATCTTGGTAGCCATGGTGATGTCATTCCTCTCATCATTCGACGAATCTCAAGGAACCTACTTAGTCGGTGTTCCAACTATCTACACAATGCCTACCCAGATGTATGCGCTAGTTCTTAATTACCCAGTTCAGATAGCAGCTGTCTTCTCAATCTTATTGACGATCCCATCAGTGATTCTGATTTCAGTTGCACGTAAACACATCATTGGTGGTCAACTCGCAGAAGGTTTCCAGATCAAATGACAGCACAGAGAATAAATCGAATGAGAATGGTGGCCAGCAATGTCTAGCAATCCAACAGAATCAGGCTTGAAACTTACAGGCCTTAAGAAGATTCTTGGCGGTCGAGTCATCATCGACAATTTGGATCTTGTTGTTAATAAGGGCGAGATGGTTTCGCTCCTTGGCCCTTCTGGCTGCGGAAAAACAACAACTCTTCGCATGATTGCAGGGTTCCTTATTCCTGATGAAGGCAAAGTTCTCCTTGCTGGAAACGACGTCACGGAGCTCGGTCCTGAAAATCGTCCAAGTGCAATGGTCTTTCAAAACTATGCATTGTGGCCACATATGACGGTCTTTAAGAACGTTGCATACCCACTCAAGATTAAGAAGATGGCCAAGCCAGAGATTGAGAAGCGAGTTCACGAAGCCCTCACTCTCGTAAATTTGATGCACCACAAAGATTCTCGTCCAAGCCAAATTTCTGGTGGAGAACAACAGCGTGTGGCACTTGCACGTGCACTTGTTCAAGAACCAGATATCTTGCTTCTCGACGAACCACTCTCAAACCTCGATGCAAAACTTCGCGTAAAAGTTCGTGAAGATATCCGTGAACTTCAACGCCGCTTAGGAATCACCACGCTTATCGTTACCCACGATCAAGACGAGGCTCTTTCCATCTCAGACCGAATCGCCGTGATGAATAATGGAAAGATTGAACAGTTCAGCACACCACAAGATCTCTATGACAAACCAGCGACTGAGTTTGTCGCGAACTTCATCGGAAGCCTCAATAAGTTTGATGGCGAATATGAAAACGGCAAACTCGTTTCAGGTTCCAATGTAGTCGGCATACGCCCAGAAGACGTTATGTATTCGACTGCGCAAGTTCCCGGCAGCTATCCAGCGGTTGTTGAGCAAGTGGTTCCACGCGGCCACTTCCATGAGGTCTATCTCAAGCGCGATGATTTAAGCATCCGTTCGTTTATTTCTTCTGATGTGCCACAGCCAGGAGATAAGGGATTTGCCCTCATCACCAAGGCGCTCATCTACAAAGATGGCAAACTCCTTCGAATCGCTTAATTAGTTATGACTTATGCATGCGCTCATCGCGGTGATTCATCATCATTCCGCGAAAACACTATCGCTGCTATCAAATCAGCGATAGACCGTGGTGCAGATGTAGTCGAAATTGATATCAGGCTTACCAAAGATGGCCATGTTGTAGTCATTCATGATCCAACATTTGAACGAATGTGGGGCGATACAAGGGCAATCGAAGAAGTAACACTTGCAGAGGTGCAGACGCTAGGAAGCGGTGATCTTCGAGTTCCACTTTTATCCCAAGTTCTTGAACTCTTTGTTGGCACTTCAGCAATTCTGATGATTGATATGGAGATCCCAGATCCCGCCCAACCTGGTTTTGAAGTAGTGAAGGCAAGCGAATTGCCGCTTTCGCAGATCACTTGGTGCGGCAATATCGATGGCATGAAGAGGATTCGAGAATGTTCTAGCGAAGCCCGAATCTGGTTTCCATGGAATGAATTCGGAGTGCCGAGCGCCGAAGTGTTGAATGAGATCAAGCCCGAAGTTATTAACTCTTACTACGGCTACCTCAATCGCAATTCTGTAAAAGAGATGCATGACCTCGGTTACAAAGTCTCTGCGTGGACGGTTAACGATATTCCGACAATGCGCTGGGCTGCTGCCATTGGAATTGATTCAATTACATCGGATCGCTTAACCGATCTCATTGAAGTTCTTCGCAGCAAGCCCCAGCTTGATAATGGCGGAAGCAAGGAATCTTCGCTCGAATCAATCGACCTAGATTCAGCGATGGATATAGCTCGAATACTAGGCACCTGGGCGACTGTCGTAATGACAAATATCAATCCGGGAGCAATGCAGTTAAAGAAGAACCCAGCAGATATTGTGACTCAGATTGATTTAGCAATTGAAACCCATGTACGCGAAGTCATTGCTGCAAACTTTGTGGGTCATGGTTTTGTAGGTGAAGAATTTGGTGGCGAATCAAAGGCCAATACGCCTGAGTGGTATCTAGATCCGATTGATGGAACAACCAATTTTGCCAACGGAGTTCCATGGAACTCATTCTCTCTCGCATTATCTTTTAATCATCAGCCTCTAGTAGCTGTCGTCGCACATCCTTGGGTTGGCCGCCTCTATGAAGCGCGCCAAGGCAGAGGAGCGAAATGCAACGGAAAAACACTCAACGTTGAGGAAATTGAAGCCTCAAATCCATTGAGCAGCAGAGTTGTCTCTACTGAATTAGCCGCCTATCAACCATGGCCAGGAATGCTTAACCTTCTCGATAAGTTGGCAGAGAACTACTGCACTATGCGCATCATGGGTTCTGGCACCCTGACTCTCACCGGGGTCGCGGAAAACCAAAGTGTTGGTGCCGTCATTGGGCATTTCAGCCCCATCGATCACTTAGCCGCAGTTCTAATTGTTCATGAAGCAGGTGGAGTTGTACTTGATCAAAGCGGACAGCCAAATCTTTTCCCGACCGAAGGTGGGGTTCTCTGCGCAAATCCAGCCGCAGCAAAGCCGCTCTTTGATATTTGGGTTAATTAAAGAAGGCGATCACAGCACCAGCGATAGTTAAATTGATTGCATCGTTAGCTGTTTCGATAATCCAAACTTTGATGTTTTCTCCACCAAAGAGTCGATGAGAGAGCGATGCAAACATCGCAATACCAACTCCTAGGGCAAATCCAATGCCTGCACCATCGAGTAATCCAATGTCGAGTCCAGCCTGTTGGAGAGAATTAATAATTAATCCCAAAGTGATGGTCTGAATAAGGATTGCGAGAATTGTTCCACCGAATAGTAAGGAAGGCTTATTTTGCTGTTCTGTAAGTTGGCCGGATGCAATACCGCGCTCTTTCATCCAGATTGGGTAGAAAGTCTTGGGGCCAAACCAGATGCCCCCGCTGATAAATGAGATTACGAAAGCTACAAGGATTCCTACGAAATTGAGATCGGTAAATGTCATGGAAAAAATGGTACAGGTTGTGAAGTAAAAAGTGAGTTAACGGTTTACATTAGATAGCGCCCATAAAACACAGAGCACGATTCCAATTGCAGATAAGACCATAACGAGAGTGACGGATTCGCCCAATAGGAGTGCAGACCAACCCAATGTCATGATTGCTTGAAGCTGCTGCACTTGAGATCCATGTGCAACGCCAAAATCTTTCAAGCCTCGATACCAGGCGAAGAACCCGAGATACATAGATGAAAAACCGATAGCTAAAAGCCCAAAGAGCGCATCTCCATGGAAACTGTAATCAGAGTGAGTTTGGGCGTAGACAATAACTGATGCAGGTATGGATATTGGAAGACTTATTACTACTACCCAACTAATTACCTGCCAGCCTGGCATATGCGAAGTCAAGGATGCACCCTCGACATAACAGTAAGAGGATGCAATTACGGCACCGATGATGAGTAAATCAGTAGTCAGATCCGCATCTGAATTTCCACCGCGTGTAATTGTGAAGAAGACAAGGAGGGCAGTACCAAGTAGCGATGCAATCCAGAAAGAGGTTCCAGGATGCTTCTTATGCTTTATGACGGCGATAATCGCTGTCACAAGAGGCATGACCGCAGCGATCACAGAGACATGGGCTGACGTTGTTCTCTGAAGAGCAAGTGCAATCAGAATCGGCCAACCAAAGACTGCGCCGAGAGCTGTAAATGCAGTCGGACGCCACAGATGACGGGGGAGCCCTGGAACCTTTGCAATAAGCATCAACGGAATCGCTAGGAAAGCTGCAATGACTGGTCTAGCAAACGCAGTGAAGAATGGATCGAAACTCTTGAGAGCCAACTTAGTAAATGGCAGGGACAGAGAGAATGCAAAGATGCCAAGAAAGGCGTAGAGGAGCCCGTTTCTCTGAACCTTGCTCAATGACCCTGCCATGAAATTAATTAAAGGTTAACTTTGACCGCTTTTCCAGTACGTGAAGATTCGAGAGCGGCTTCGGCGAGGATAAGAGCAGCGCGACCGTCATCGTAAGTAGAACCGAGGACCTTACCTTCCTTGATTCCATCAACGAATAGCTTGAGCTCTGCGCGATATGAAACTGCATAACGCTCGAGGAAGAAGTCCATAAATGGCTCAGCAGCATTTGTTGAATCTTTGGTAGAGAGCTTCACTGTTGATTTTGTGAGGTTTTCATTTTGAAGCATGCCTTTATCGCCAAATACCTCGATGCGCTGGTCATATCCAAATGAAGCGTGACGTGAATTTACGATAGTGACGATTTCATCCTCAGAACCGCGCATCACAATGCTCACGTTATCGAAATCGCCTTCTTCTTTGATGTAATCGCAGAAACTGTTGGTTCCAATCGCAGTTACTTCAACGATATTTGGAACGAAGTAACGGGCCATATCGAAATCATGGATAGTCATATCGCGGAAAATTCCACCAGAGACTGCGATGTAAGCCTGTGGAGCAGGTCCTGGATCGCGGCTGATGATGAGGACTTGTTCGATATTTCCAATGGCGCCGTTGTCAACTGCTGACTTCACTGCCTTGTACTGTGGATCTTGGCGACGATTAAAGCCCAAGGTGATATTTGTCTTTGCTGCATTTGCTGTAGCGCGGAAGGCTTCGACATTCTTGAGATCGAGGTCAATTGGCTTCTCGCATAGAGCATGAACTCCAGCGTTGATTGCTTCGCGCATCAATGGAATATGTGTTGGTGTTGGTGAACCGATAATCACAGCATCGATTTCACCTGAGTTAATGACTGCAACAGGATCATTAGAAACCTTGCCGCCAAAATCTGCAGTTACTTTCTTTGCTGCTTCTTCAAATGGATCTACGACATATACAAGCTCGAGATCAGGATTATCGTTGACGCTACCTGCATGCACATATCCGATGCGACCTGCGCCGATAATTGCGATTCTGATTTTCTTTGTCATAGCTCGAGCCTTTTCCTTATGTAGTAGTTGTGATTATTTGTAGCGAGTACCAATGAGATTGCCGATCTCAAGTACAGTCTTGAGATTAGAGAGGGAATCTTGATGAGAATAGAGAGGTGCTTCGAGAAGACCTTGATCTACATATTGAGCAAATGCATGAACTTGATGGATAAGTCCGAGGTGCTCGGGCATTCCGAGGTCATCTACCCATGTAGTACCTGGATCATTGAATTCTGTTGAGTGCAACGTGATTGACGTTGGTGTAAACCACGGTGTACCAAATGTAAGAACGCCCTTTGACCCCGAGACACCAGCCCAGTGCGGCAGCGCAGTGCGAGCAGAGAGAACGAAGTTGGAACGAGATTGATCTGCAAAGCGCATGAAAACATGAGTTTCTTCATCGATGTCATTGGGATGCAACTTTCCAAAGGCATGAATCTCAGTTGGGTTACCTAGGAACTGCTGAGAAAGAGCAGCTGGATAGATACCCATATCGATAATTGGGTTACCGCCACCTGGAGTAAAGAGTCGGGGCACCTGAAGATTTGCTTGGCAGAAATTGGAAACTACGAGTTCGACATCGCCAAGGGCTCCAGCCGTTACAAGCTGACGTGCGATATCCATCTGAGGTAAGAACCTGGTCCACATTGCTTCGACAGCAAGGACTCCCTTTAACTTTGCTGCGGCATAAATCTGTTCAGCTTCAGCCAAATCCATTGTGATTGGCTTCTCAATCAATACATGCTTTCCTGCATTAATTGCGACAAGGGCAACTTCAAGGCGATCAGATGGCAAGGTACCGAGATAGATTGCATCAATATCGTCGCGCGCTGCGAGCTCTTCATACGATGTATGGAACGACTCTAGGTTCCACTTCTGCGCAAAAGCTTCGGCTTTACCCGGAGTACGAGAAGCGACAGCAACGAATTTTTGATTTGAATTCTTCTGGGCAGTTTTGACCATTGCATCAGAGATCCAGCCGGCACCAAAGACTCCCCATCGAAGAGGCTTTGATTCTGCGGGCGCGAAAATATGTGGTTTTGGAAGTGAAGTCATTGCTATTCCTTACTTATCTGGATTTGGAACGGTGACATCGCGAACAAAAGCTTCGAGATCATTAACTGATTGCAAGAATCCACGAAGTGTGCGAAGAGTTGCTCCGAAGTTTGTAAATTCTTCAACTTTCAAACCATCTACGTCATACATCTTTCTAAATTCTGGGAAGTTAGCTAGAAGTGGATCGAGAATATGAGCTGGGACAGCTTCTTCGACGCTATGTAAGTTCGGTGTAATTCCCATTTCATTGATCTTGACTTGCCATGCGTACGGTGGAGAGATAACAGAATCTCCTCCCAAGATTTCTGACCAATGCATGTGGTTGCGGAAAGCTGCAGATAGCAAACGTGTGCGATATCCACGTTCGGTATAAATCTTGTGGGCATGTCTAAATACTGCAACACCCGCCCATTCGAGAATTTCTGGATCAACCTTGATTCCATCTTTCTCTGCGCAGACTTTGATCCAGTCATCGACACGACCGACCATGATTGTGCAGACAGGACCCATCTGCGAAATATCAAGGCCTTCAGCTTCACGACGCTTGAGACCACGTTCGATTGCTTCGGCAACTGCAATTGTCTGCGCAACAGAGAATGAAACTGTCGCATTGAGGCTTACGCCTTGGTAAGTAGCCTCTTCAAAGGCAGAAATTGCTTGAGATGTAACAGGAATCTTTACGATGATGTTCTTCGCAAGCTTTGAGAACTCAACTGCTTGTTCAGTAAGAGCCTTTGCATTGCGGTAGTTGCGAGGGTCAGTTTGAATTGAAAGTCGTCCATTGCGTCCGTTGTACTTTTCGAATTCGCCTTCAAATAATTTGGCTGCATTAATCGATAGTTCTTTAACCATCGCCCAACCAATTTCATCTTCAGTTGCTGTCGGATGAGATTGTGCGTACTCCTTGATACGTACTGCCCAGTGCGCGGCATCAGCTTTGAGCGCAGTAAGAGCAATTACAGGATTACACGTTGCACCAACAATTCCCCACTTAAGAGCTTCTGTGAGCTCTTTTGGATCTGCAGAGTCATTCCAAAGGACAGTCTTGGAGTTGTTCTTCATATAGAGGAATGGTGATTCAGTCATGGGGTTACTTTACTCGCGCTGCGCGTTTAGGCGAAAGGTAAAGTCAGGGAAAAACTTGTCCAATTATGTCCAAAACTAGTGTGCAAGTTTTTCTGGGTGCATCTTTGAAATGATAAATCCAACAGCGATGAGACAGAGAGCCGCAAAGAGTAAGGCGCTAGGAAGTCCGAGAAATTTTGTGAGTAAAGAAACTATCCCGCGGCCAATGAAGAATCCAAGAGCAGAAATCATTTGTAAGCGTGCAACTGCTCGTGCTGTGGGAATTCCTGGGATTTCACCGGCAATTGAATTAAAAGATGGAGCCATCGGGGCTAATCCGATTCCTAAAATCGCATAAGTAATGCACATGACTACAAGAGCACTATGCGAGCTATCTTGTGCGACCGACTTTGCAATCAATAAGCCGACCACATAGCTCACTCCACTAAAGAGAGCACAAATACGCATCACCTTTTGCACGGTATGCCGGTCGATGAAATTGCCGATCGCAAATCGTCCTAGAGTCTGCATCAAGATGAAAGTTGTGTAACCGTAAGTATTAGGGCCAAGTGGAACATTGAAGTCCTCGCGAAGCAGGATTGTTGACCAGTCACCAATTGATGTTTCGGCAACCATCGTGAGTGTTGATCCAAAGGCAAGAAGATAAATGAATTTTTTAATACTATTTGGAATCGCATGGTGTTGTTGGACAGCTGAGTTATTTACTTGATCTAGGTGGTCGATTGCATGGGGCAGAAGGTAGTGCATCGCTACGAGCGCGCCAATTAATGCAACTATGGAGTTGGCAAAGATATGAATACCTGGCGTGATGTGCTTAGCGGCTATACCGGCAATAAAAGAGGCTGAGAGCGCGCCAATCGACCAACTGCCGTGGAACGATGGCATCAAGGATCTGCCAGTTTTCTGTTGAATCATGGACCCTTGTGAATTTGCGCCAAGGTTGGCCAGCGAATATGAGAAACCACCTGCAAAGGCCGTAATAGGAACCTGCCAAAGTTGATTCACAAAGCCATAAGAAATTTGCGCAATCACAAATCCGCAGATTGCAAAACGAGCCACATTGCGAGTGCCGAAAGTATGAGTCAATCTACCGCCGATGTAATTGCCAAACATGGCTCCGATATTTCCCAACATCAATGCAGCACCAAAGGCAGATTGTGATCCACCCGTGTTTGCTTTGATTTCAGCAAGACGAGCCGTGCTAGCTGCCACTGAAATTCCCATAAAGAAGAAAGTGACGCGAAGTGCCCATTTCGCTTGATTCGTATTTGCGTGGGCGGAGGCAGGCACCCGTTTAGTTTAGAGGTTGGTCACAAAATCGTGCATTACCTGACTGAAGGTATATGGTGAGGAGAGCAAAGGAGATTTGAGATGAAGTTACATGGCGCAGTCGTGGTGGTTACCGGAGCAGGCAGTGGAATGGGTCGTGAACTCACATTGCAGCTGGTTGGAAAAGGAGCGAGCGTTGCTGCCGTTGATATGCGCGAAAAAACTCTCGCAGAGACTAGGTCTTTAGCTGAAGCTAAAGGTGGCAAAGTTGAAACTTTTATTGCAGATATCACTGATCGCGGCATAGTAGAAAAGTTGCCAGGAAAAATTGAATCCACACTTGGACCTGTTGACGTTCTCATCAATAATGCAGGAATCATTCAGCCGTTTGTACGAATCAATGAACTTACTCTTGAAGATGCTGCCAAAGTAATGGCGGTAAATTTCACAGGACCTCTCATGATGGTGAAATCTTTCCTTCCGGGATTATTGAAACGACCAGCAGCTCACATTCTGAATGTTGCCTCGATGGGTGCATATGCCCCGGTTCCTGGACAGAGTGTTTATGGTGCATCTAAGGCTGCAATTAAATTGATGACCGAAGGACTTCGTTCAGAGCTGATCGATACAAATGTTGGAGTGACGATTGTCTTTCCTGGGGCTATAGATACCAATATCGCAGCAAATTCTGGAATGACGGCGATGAGTTCTGACTCATCTCAAGCCAAGTTTCCAATGACATCAGCTAGCGATGCAGCTGCGGCAATGATTGAAGCGATAGAGAAGGGTAAACCACGATTAATTATTGGCCGAGATGCCAAGATGTTGGATTACATCAGCAGAATTAACCCGGTGTATGCGGCGAATATGATCTACAAGCAGATGGCAAGTTTGCTAAAGTAATCAAGTCGAGGAGACTTATGAGCGTTTCGCTAACACTGTGGTCAGTAACAATTGGGTTAATTGCACTTCTCTTACTTGTGGATCTCTTCACGGTCAGCGCTAAGCCCCATGAAGTTAAATTTAAAGAAGCCGCTGGCTGGTCAATCTTCTATATCGGCATTGCCATTGCATTTGGAATCTGGATTTTCCAGCGATTTGGATCAGAGAGTGGAACAGAGTTCTTTGCCGCGTATCTCGTAGAGAAATCATTATCGGTCGATAACCTCTTTGTCTTCGTCATAATTTTGGCTCAATTCGCAGTTCCGAGTATTTATCACCAACGAGTCTTACTGATTGGTGTCATGCTGGCGCTTGTTCTGCGCGGAATCTTTATTTCTGTAGGAGCTGCGGCTCTGGCAGCATTCTCATTTACATTTGTAATCTTTGGTGCAATTTTAATTTGGACGGGCATCGGACTCTTTAAGCATTGGGATGAAGATCCTGAACCTGGCGATAATGTCATCGTCAAGAGAATTCGCAAGCGTTTGACCATGGTGGATGAGTTCCACGGGTCAAAGATGTTTATCCGCATCGATGGTAAAAAAGTTGCAACCCCCATGTTCCTTGTCATGATTGCAATTGGATCTACGGATCTACTCTTCGCACTTGATTCGATTCCGGCAACATTTGGGGTTACTTCAGAGACCTTCCTCGTGTTTTCTGCAAATGCATTTGCCCTTCTCGGACTACGTGCGCTCTATTTCCTCGTGAAAGGTTTGCTTGATCGACTCATATACCTTTCTCTTGGATTGTCTTTCATCCTCATCTTCATCGGCGTAAAGCTGGTAATGACATATCTGCATGAGCAGAACCATTCAATCCCAAAGATTTCAACACCTGTAGGACTCTCAGTTATTGGTGCAATTCTTGTGATTTCGACTGTTGCTAGCTTGATCAAGAGCAAGAGTGATCCATCAGCTAAAGCCCATGCAGGTCGCGTTACCGGTGGAACCAGCGATGAGGAGTAAGTTCGCAAAGGCTTGGAAGCGCCTACCTAAGACTGTTCGACGCATGATCGTTTTGGTCATCGGATCAACGTTGATAGCTACTGGACTCTTATTAATAGTTCTGCCCGGCCCATTTACGATGCCATTTCTTATTCTTGGATTAATTATCCTCGCCGCCGAATTTGCTTGGGCAGAATCACTGTTAATTAGAGTGCGCGAACAAGGTTCGAAACTCAATCCTAAGAAGTTATTTAAGAAGCAAAAGTAGTAAGCAGTCCATCGGTAGCTCGCTCAATCATCGTGAGTACTTCTTTGTAAGCTTCAATTGTTTCACCCCATGGATCAGGCACTTGCAACTTCTCTGCATCAGGTGAGAGAACATCGATATGAGATAAAGCTGGATCGAAAGACCTGAGCATAAATACCTTGTCACGATCTAAATCATTACGCGCTCCGTTAAGGATATTTGCGCGATTTGTGAGGTCCATAGCGAGAATCAGATCGCATTTATCAAAGAAGTTGAGTTGAAATTTCCGTGAAGTATGTTCAAATGTATAACCAGCATCGCTCCATGTTTTTTCAGAGAGGTGATGAGCCTTCTCGCCATCATGCCAACCTGATGTTCCGCTGCTTGTGACGACGTAAGCAGGATTGGTTGAGTTAATTGTCTTGTTGTGAAGTACGGCAGCTGCCATAGGCGAACGACAGATATTGCCTAGACAGACCATCTCTACCTTGATTATTTCTCGCTCTTTCAGCGAAGTTAAATATTCTGAATTCATAGATAGTTTATTTACAGAGGAATGCGATATTGGCGCTTACCTGACTCAAGAACATAAGAGCCATCGCTCTTTATCGCGAGGTTCAGCAAATCTAATAGATGTCATTAAAGAGCAAATGATGGATATTCGTCAGTTACCAAAATGACTGCATATCCATATACACGGTTCCAGAATTTAACTGTACCGAGCACAATCTCTAATGCCCATTCAGGATAGTTTCCTGTTGACCATGTGATGATCCAAGCAATGAATGTTGCAACAAGAGCAATTGCTGAATAGACGAGCCCGACGATTACAAGTGGAATTGATGCAATCCACTTGACGATTGGCAACCAACGATTGAGTTTGCGACCGCCATCTACATCTGGAAGGAGAACAGCAATCTGAGGATT
>JBDKLT010000018.1:0-3682 GCA_039795495.1 Actinomycetota bacterium
AAGCACGATCCAGATGGAATCCTCGAGCACGTTCACCACACAATCGAACTCGAAGCAGAAGCAACTTCTATTCCTAAGTTCGTAACTTTGGATATCGAAGGAATGGCAGCTGGTACATCTAAGTACGCATCAGATGTTGTTCTTCCTGCAGGTACAACACTTGCTGGAGATCCAAAGACTGTCATCGTTCACCTCTCAGAGCGCGCAACTGCAGCTGCAGTTGAAGAAGCAGCACCTGCTGCAACAGAAGCTGCGGCACCTGCTGCAGATGCTGAGAAGAAGGACTAAGAAGCCTTACCCTTTCGCATATGACGTGGTTGGTAGTGGGTCTCGGTAACCCCGGGGATGAATACGCTGCCACCCGTCACAATGTGGGTCAGATGGTGATTGATCATCTGGCTAAGCGCCACAATGTAAAACTCTCTACACATAAATCGCGCACCGATATCGCAGCATACAAATTAGGTGTTGGAGTCGATGCACATTCAATAATCTTGGCAAAGTCTAAGAGTTATATGAACGAATCAGGCGGGCCCATAAAGGCGCTCGCCTCTTTCTATTCTGTAGAACCTTCGAAAATTATTGTTCTGCATGATGAACTCGATATTCCATATGCAGCAATTCGCACCAAAGTTGCAGGCGGCGATAATGGCCATAATGGCTTGAAATCACTTACTTCATCGCTCGGTACTGCTGAATACTTCCGTGTGCGTCTTGGAATTGGTCGCCCTCTGGGGCAGCAAGATCCTGGTGACTTTGTACTCAAGCAATTTAGTAAAGAAGAGAAGAAATCCCTCGATGAATTTATCGATCGTGGAGCAGATTGCGTGGAGTTCCTGATTGAAAAAGGGCTCGACTTAACTCAATCTAAATTTAATAGTTAACCTGTATTTCTTAGTCCTGCAGCGACTCCGTTAATCGTCAGCAAGAGCGCGCGAATTACATTGGGATCGGTTTCGCCTTCTGTGCGCACACGGTGCAAGAGATTTACCTGTAAAAGCTGAAGTGGAGCAAGGTAGGTATCGCGGACCTGCAAAGTGCGAGCAAGTACTGCTTGATCACCAAGGAGTGATGTCTTTCCCGTAAGAGTCAAAATTTCTGCAACAGTTAAATCAAACTCTGCCTTGATTGTGTCGAGGAAGTGGCGAAGTTCTTCAGGAACCAAAGTGTCGACGTAACGCTTAGCTGTTTCGAGGTCAGTCTTTGCAAGAGTCATTTCAACATTGCTGATAAATGTTGAGAAGAAATGCCACTCTGACAACATCTTCTTCAATACATCTGTCTGTCCTGCTTCGCGTGCAGCTTTGAGACCTGAACCAACTCCAAACCATCCCGGAACAATCTGTCGTGATTGAGTCCAACCGAATACCCATGGAATTGCACGGAGTGAATCGAGTCCGCCTGCTGCATCTGGGCGACGTGATGGACGAGAACCGAGGAAGAGATTTCCTAGTTGTTCAACTGGAGTTGATGCATAGAAATATGCAGGAAGATCTGGATGATCAATCAATGAGCGATAGCGAGCAAATGAGTTATCGCTGACGAGGTTCATGCAATCGTTCCACTTTTGAAGATCTTCTGGGCTTTGGCGAGGACCGCGATTAAGCACAGTTGCTTCGAGAGAAGCAGCCAAAGTGAGTTCAACGTTCTCGCGAGCGAGAGCAGGGAGTGCATACTTATCTGAGATGACTTCACCTTGTTCTGTCATCTTGATCTGACCATCAACTGAACCCCATGGAAGTGCGACGAGAGCTTCATATGTAGGTCCGCCACCTCGGCCAACGGAACCACCGCGACCATGGAAGAGACGAAGTTTGACGCCATGTTTCATAGCAACATCGCGAAGCACTCGTTGTGCACGATGAATTTCCCATTGAGATGTTGCGATACCGGCATCTTTATTAGAGTCTGAATATCCGAGCATGACTTCTTGTATATCGCCGCGGAGTGAAACAAGTGAGCGATATGTTGGATCCGCAAGAAGTTTTTCCAGAATATCGCCTGCAGCACGGAGTTCAGCGACAGTTTCAAGTAGTGGAGCAAATCCAATCTTCGCGACTTTCTTATCGATATCGACGAGTCCTGCAGTCTTTCCAAGAACTGTTGCAGCAATCAAATCATCTGCGCCTTTAGTCATAGAGACTATGTAGGTTTCGATAACTTCTGGCCCAAAACGTTCAATCAAGTCATCTATAGCTACAAAAGTATCGAGAGTCTTCTTGCCTGCAGCATCAAGTGAAGATGAATCAAGTTTTGATGAGGATGCTAATTGAGCTGTGAGAATTGGGAACTTATCGTCATGTGAAAGCTCGATGTAGTTGCCTGAAATCATCTGCTTCAGAGCGTTGTGATGGGCATCTGAATGTTCGCGAATATCGAGAGTTGCATGAGTTAAACCAAAGGCAGCAACTGTGCGGATGGTGCGCTCAAGTAGGCCTGTGGCAAGCAATTCACCACGATGTGCAAAAAGTGAATCGCGCATCAAAGTGAGGTCAGCTAATAGTTCTGCTGTGTTCTTGTAATCGCGGCCTGGGACATGTGGTCCGCGTATTGCATGGCGATTACGGGTAAAAGCGAGGCGGTGCACGATCGCGGTTGCCTTAAGGCGGTATGGCTCTTGCACATTGAGTCGTAAGAAGCGTGGTTCGAACTCTGGAATGTTCTTTAAATCTTCTTCGACAGATGCGCTTAGTTCAGGTGTTGCACCTGCGATACGAGTTGAAACAGAGAGCATCTGACGCAGACGGTTCATCGCTGCGATTGTTGTACGAATTGCATGGCCAACCTGAAGCACTACAGCTTCTTCTGTAATAGCTGGAGTGATGTTGGGGTTTCCGTCGCGGTCTCCACCGATCCATGTTCCGAAAGTTAGCGGACGTGCAGTAACAGGAAGATCGATATTGAGGCGCTTCAATTCGCGAGCAAAGTCATTGAGAACTTCAGGAACAGTATTGGTTGCAAGATCATCGAGGTAGTAGAGCGCATTCATCGCTTCATCAAGTGGTTCAGGGCGATCAAGGCGAAGTTCATCTGTCTGCCACAAGAGATCGACGGTTTCGGCAAGGCGTTCGTTCTGTGTCACTGTCTTTGGAGTATCGAGAAGCGATGCAATTTCTCCGAGCTTGCTCAAGATAGAACGACGCGCAGCTTCAGTTGGATGAGCTGTAAATACAGGTCGGATATCGAGATCGTTAATCCACTTTTCAAGTTCTGCATGTGAAATTTCGTGGCCAGCAACAGGGTTCTTAATCGCATCTTCAATCTTGTCGATTGCACGTGTAATCCAAGAACCACCTTGATTGCGGACTTCAGAGAGCACGCGAGAACGGTGAACTTGTTCAGCAACGTTTGCTAGATGGAAGTAGGTGCTAAATGCGCGCACCAATTGCACAGATTCGTCGACAGATAACTTTTCGAGGATTTCGATGCCGCCACCTTCGCGAACGCCTTTACGAACACTCTCTACGAGATCGAGAAGTTGTTGTCCCTCTTGGCGCACAAGTGATTGGCCGAGGAGATCACCAAGTCGACGAACGTCGCTGCGCAACGTTGCATCATCAGATGCAACGAGGTTCTTCGTTTGTGGGCTCTCCATCACTGGAGAATTCTCACATATAACGCAGGGCCGATAGACTAGAGATTGTTCGCCCCCCTTCTTTTGAAGCGGGGCTTAAGGTCATTT
>JBDKLT010000019.1:0-8991 GCA_039795495.1 Actinomycetota bacterium
TCGCGGATTCCAGTCAATTCACGAATCAGATATGAAGTTGCTTCCAGTTCCAGAATCAGCATTCATCGACCCATTCCGTCTTGAAAAGACTTTGGTCATCATCTTCTCTGTTCACAACCCAGCAGATAACACCCCTTACTCACGCGACCCACGTGGCGTGGTGAAGAAGGCGGTTGATTTCTTGAAGTCAACAGGGATTGCAGATCAAGCATTCTTCGCACCAGAAGCAGAGTTCTACGTCTTCGATGCAATCCGCTTCAAGACAGGTATGAACGAGGCTTATCACCACATCGATTCTTATGAGGGCGCTTGGAATACAGGCATCGTTGCAGATCCAGATGGAACACCTAACCGTGGTTATCGCACACGTATTAAGGGTGGTTACTTCCCTGTATCTCCAACAGATCAGTTTGCTGATCTTCGTGACGAAATGGTTATGGAGCTCGGTCGCGCAGGTCTTCAAGTCGAGCGTTCACACCACGAAGTGGGAACAGCTGGCCAGATGGAGATCAACTACAAGTTCACCGACATTCTCTCTGCAGGTGACGAATTGATGAAGTTCAAGTACATCATTCGCAACGTTGCATGGGAAGGCGGCAAGACCGCAACGTTTATGCCAAAGCCACTCTTTGGAGATAACGGTTCAGGTATGCACGTTCACCAGTCACTCTGGAAAGATGGAAAGCCCCTCTTCTTCGAAGCAGGTACATATGGCGATCTCTCAGATATGGCTCGTTGGTACATCGGCGGTCTCTTGAAGCACGCTCCATCACTCCTTGCATTCACCAACCCAACTGTTAACTCATACCGTCGTTTGGTTCCAGGATATGAAGCTCCGGTAAACCTTGTTTACTCAGCGCGTAACCGTTCAGCTTGTATCCGTATTCCAATTACCGGATCTTCACCAAAGGCGAAGCGCGTTGAATTCCGTTGCCCAGATCCTTCATCAAACCCATATCTTGCATTCGCTGCAATGCTTATGGCTGGTATCGATGGAATCGTCAATAAGATCGAACCACCTGCCCCAGTTGATAAGGATCTCTACGAACTTGAAGGCGAAGAAGCTGCAGCTATTCCACAAGTTCCAGGTTCACTCGATGCAGTTCTCAATAGCCTCGAAAAGGATCACGAATTCCTTACAAAGGGCGGTGTATTCACAGAAGATCTCATCGCAACTTGGATTGAATGGAAGCGTAAGAACGAAGTTGACTACGTTCGCTTGCGTCCGCATCCAGCTGAATTCGAACTCTATTACGATATCTAAAATATCGATCAAGAGTTACAAAAAAGACCCCGTCAGAGATGGCGGGGTCTTTTCTCTTTTATTGTGTGAAACAATTCAGCCATGTCTCCGAAGATTAATGAAGCAACTATCGGTGAACAGCGCGCTATGCGCCAACAGCAAATTATCGATGCTGCAATGGGGCTTGCTCTGACTGATGGAGCACATTCAGTCACTGTCTCCGCAGTTGCAAAGAGCGCAGGCATTTCTCGTTCATTGGTCTACGAATACTTCGCTTCTTCGGCCGATTTAATAGCCGACTTAGTTCTGGAAGAGTTGCAAAGTTACAGAATTCGACTAGAAACTGCGGTAGTAGGCGCACAAGATCCTTATTCATATATTGAAAACTGGATCTCAGAAGCCCTCCAATACATAGCCGACGGACGCCACCTTTTGGTCAAGAGCCTCAACAGCATCAGCACCCCTGAGTTTCGCAGAGCTGAAATTGCGCAAGGTCACAGAGATTTGATGTCCACCATTGTTGCGCCACTAGCTGAAATCAAAATGGTCGATATTTCACGCGCAATTACATATCTTCAAAGCGTCATAGATGCGGCTGCCAAGCGAATTGATGCAGGCAATAGCCCAGAGCTCGAAATCCAGAGCGCAAAGTTATTTGCAGTGGCTGGAATTCGAGCCCTAGTTAGCGCTTAGAACTTAAATCCACCAAACTTAAAGGGAATCCACTGATCTTCACTTCGATCTGAGGGTGCATTGTGATCGCTCTTAACATAAAGAACGCACGTTGTATGGAGACAATCTCCGCCTTTAAAGTACTTATCAACTTTCATGGTGATTTTGCCGGTCCCAGACTTTGCTCCCATCTTCTGATCACTTGCAACATTTGAAATCCAGAGCTTTCCGGTTTCAGATGGATTGCATGATGTAGGTGCAGTTTTCGCCTTATCTGGAGCCATGCATTGAATCACGTAGATCCCATGATCTTGAGGCAGCCCAGATACCTTCAATGTGACAACTGGGTTCTTTTTAGAAACGCTATTCTGATTAAGTACCGTTACTTTTGTTGCCGCATTCGCACCACTTATTGAGATCGCTAGAAATCCAATAGTGATAAAAGCGATGATTCTCTTCATTAATTTCTCCTACTAATTGAAACACGAGATGAGAAAAGTAGAACAATCAGAGAAAACTTTTATTCGACAACACGACGCTGAGTGTCGAGTAAATGGCTGAGAATCACCAACTTAAGCGGGAGTCCGAGTCCAGGATCTCGTGACCAATCTATGCATCAGAATTCCATTGACGAGAAAGAGAGCAGCCATAATTAGCCAACCTTTCTGTCCCAAAGTGATGGCCATCGCAGTAACAAATGCAGGACCTACGGTGCCGCCCAGCCCCCAACTCAGCGACCAGACGCCTTGATATTGACCTTGATGCTTCTCGTCCGCGAGGCCAAATCCAATGCTCCAGGATCCAGCTGAGCCGATAAGTTCTCCATAAACGTGAATAGCTGAAGCGGCTACCAAAATAGCACTGGCTGTTATTGCGCCCACACCGTGAGAGAGTGAGTAGAAGATGCAAGCAATTGAAATTGCAAGACTGGCGCGTCGATATAACTTAGCGCCAGCATTGACAGGTCCGCTCCCCTTGCTGGCAGCAACTTGGAAGAGCATCACTGCAATTGTATTGATCATCATGATGACCGAAACCCACCATCGAGGAGCTTCAGTCTCTCTTACTACCCAAAGTGGGATTGCTACAGATTGCAATACAAAGTGCAGAGAGTTGATTGCATTGAGAGCTGTCGCCCCAAGAAATCGCATGTCGCGCAGCGCTTGAAAGGAAATTGGCTGCCCTCGTTCGACCGTTGGTTGCATATATGGCATCTTTTGGAAGATGAATCCAGCAAGAATAAATGTCACTGCATCGCCAGCAAGGAGCAACTGATACGCAAGGGGCGTATTTATCGCTAGTGCGATTCCAGCGAATACAGTCCCTAGGGAAATTCCAAAGTTGGTCACTGCTCTCTGATAGGCACGAATCGCAACTCTTGATTCACCTTCTCCCAATTTCGCAATCGTTGCCATGCGCATGGTCTGAGAAATATTTCCAAGTACTCCCATTCCAATATTCACTAGAAGAAAAGGTGTGTAAGTATCGATACTCAGAAGGATGAACATCAAGATGCCTTCAAGAACCATCGCAAGAGATGCAATATCTCGAGGACCGAATCGATCAGAGATATGTCCCGCAGGAACGCTGACAAAGAGTGCCACTCCACCTGCAATGGAGAGAGCGAGAGCAACTTTGGCTGGAGAGAGTCCGACGATGAGGGTGAAATAGATGACCTCGACAGTCATAAAGAGGCCGTTGCCGAAGGTATTGATGAGGGTCGACAGGCTCATGGTTCGTCGAGCCTGATCCTGAGGTATTACCCGCGCTGCAACCTGAGAAATCCATGTGGTTGAGCGTGACATCGATGCAGTTTATCGGAGATATTCAAAGGTCGTCCACAGGTTGAGTCGGGTGGTAATTCAGGTTGATAGATGATTCTTCATTCATCGCAGCACAGAGTGTGCAGATGTTCAATAAAGGAGAGTCACAATGGCAATCGTTCTTATCTTCCCAGCACTGATGCTTCTCACACTTGCTGGAGTTTCAATTCTTGCACTTGATAAGCCACCAGTTGAGCACACGGCAGCACCAGCAATCAAGCTCGCAGAAAATGATGAGTATCAGCTAGCTGCATAGACAATTTTCTTCTAACGCCCGGCGCCACTATGGTGTCGGGCGTTAGTATTTCCACATGATCAGCGAGATCCTCACCTTTATCTTCTTCGTTCTTATTGGCCTCGAGATTCGTGATGGTCTCTCTCAACCAAGGCAAGCAATTCTTCCTGCGATATCTGCACTTGGTGGAATGGTTTTTCCTGCCCTTATATTTCTCGCACTGATTCCAGGCTCACCAGCATGGGCAGTCGCAATGCCTACCGATGTCGCTTTGGCAATAGGTGCGCTATCCCTACTTGGTAAGCGAGTCAATCCTGCTGTTCGTCTCTATCTACTTACTCTGGCTGTCGCTGACGATTTTTTCTCTCTTCTCGTTATAGCAATCTTCTTTACAGATGATCTCCATCTCTCAAGTGCCATCTACACAATTGGTGCCGCTGCTCTTGGATTTGTAGCACCAAAGCGCCATCGACTAATTTCGCTACTTTCCCCACTAGCTACCTACTTAATTATTCCAATCTATATTTTCATCAACCTACTTACTAAATTGGATTTTTCGCATGCAACAGAGCACATCACTCTTGCAGTTATCGTAGCCAGAATATTTGGAAAGGTTCTTGGAATTACTCTCTTTACATATCTAGCCATTCGATTCACCAAGCTTCGACTGCCAAATGAATTATCTTTGAAGGAAGTTACTGGTATTGGATTCCTCGCTGGAATGGGGCTTACCGTTTCACTCGTCATCGCAGAGATTACGCTCCATCTGGAGTCTCAATTAGCCCAAGTTCGAATGGGGCTATTTATTTCAGCCCTAGTCTCCGGAATAGCTGGATTGCTGTGGCTTAAATATCCTGCGCGATCTTTATCGAGCGACTTCCGACAATGAGGTAGCCAATAAATCCAATAAGCAGAGCAAAGAAAACTCCGAGATTGGCATAAGCCCAGCTTCCCTCTTTACCACCGATAATTCCAAGGAAATATCCTTGCCACGATAACCAATTGGCAAATGAATTAGTGACGAAACCCCAACCGACGATTGTTCCTATCGCCATTACTGTGATGGATCCGAAATTCCACGTGCCATACCGTCCATCAGATTTGTAGAGATCGGTCTCGTGATAGCTCTTACGCATCATGACATCGGTAACAAAGATGGCCGACCATGTTGCGATAGGAACACCTAAGGTGATGAGAAAACCTTGGAATGGGAAGAAGAAATCATCAGCGACCCAGACAAAATAGATTGTGCCTAAAAGCATCAGTACTGAATCGATAGCTGCTGCAATATGTCGCTTTACAGGCAGGCCGATAGAAATCAGGGTAAGACCAGAAGAGTAGAGATCGAGAATCGCCCCTCCTACTAACCCAAATATGGCGACCAAAGCAAAAATAATCAGGAACCAAGTTGGAAGCAATGTTGTAAGTGCACCAATAGGGTCCATAGCGATTGCCTCAGATAAATCCTTATTACTTCCCGAAAGTGCAGCTCCATACGTAACGAGAACCACCGGAACAATCGAAGCGCCGAAGACTGTCCAACTCACAACTGCTCTTCCTGAAACCGTCCGTGGAAGATATCGAGAATAGTCAGCGGCTGAATTGACCCATCCCAGGCCAATTCCTGTAACTGCAAATATGAGAGCGCCGATAAAGCTTTGGATTGGCCCCGTTTTAATCGCGCTCAGTGCTGACACATCAATACGATCGAGAGTCAGAAGTATGTAAATGAGGGTGGCGACTACCGTAATGATTGTGAGCACCTTCTGGATTTTCATTATTGTTGAATGCCCAAGAACTCCGGCAGAAACTGTAAGCCCTACAGCGATAATGAAACCTAGAATCATCGCTGCATTGTGTCCGAGATGGCCAATGCGCATAAAAACTGTGCCAGTTGCAAGTGTTGCCAGTGAAACAAGAACAATTTCCCAACCCACAAAGATGAGATATGAAAGTGCTCCTGGAATCAAATTTCCTTTAACACCAAAAGTAGCGCGAGATAGCACCATGGTAGGAGCATTCGATTTTTTTCCAGCAAGCGAACTGACTCCGACAAGCAGAAAAGAGAGAACTGTCCCAAAGAATGCAGCGAGCGTTGCCTGCCAAAAAGATATTCCGAATCCCAAGAGGAATGATCCATAAGAAAGCGCTAAGAGTGAGATGTTGGCACCGCACCATGGCCAGAAGAGAGAAGAAGCGCGGCCACTACGCTCGCTCTCAGCGATGATATTCGTGCCGTTAAGTTCTAGCTTCATAGGGTAGAAGGTTAGAGCAAAAGGCCCTTAACTGCGCTCTAGTCCAGGAAGAAATCTAGAAGGAAGTCCTTGGTTCCAGGAACAACTGAATACTTATCAAGATCGGTAATTCCCTCGGATGCTAGAACTTCATCATCGACAAAGAAATTACCTGTGCATTCTTTCGCATTTCGATTGAGAATGATGTGGGCTGTATCTGCCAAAATTTCAGGAGTTCTGCATGCTGCAGTGTCAACGCCCGGAATCATCTGAAGGGCTGCAGTATCGATTGCAGTACGTGGCCACAAGGCGTTAACAGCGATTCCATCGCGCTTAAACTCTTCAGACATTCCTAGAACACACATGCTCATTCCATATTTAGCCATCGTGTATGCAACATGATTCTTAAACCATTTAGCCTTCATAGAAAGAGGAGGTGAGAGATTGAGAATGTGCGGATTGCGCCCTGCTTCTGCAGACTCTCGCAGATGAGGGATGGCGGCTTGGGAAGTGAGGAAAGTGCCGCGTACATTGACGTCGAACATAAGATCGAAGCGTTTTGCTGGGGTAACTTCCGTGCGCGTTAAATTGATAGCACTTGCATTGTTTATGAGGATATCGATTCCACCGAATTCTTCAGAGGCTTGCTTAATAGCTTCAGCGATCTGATTTTCATCGCGAAGATCACATTGAATCGGCAGCGCCTGTCCCCCAGCGTCGCGAATGTCTTGAGCGGCGGTATGAATCGTTCCTGGCAATTTTGGATTTACCTCAGATGTCTTGGCCGCAATCGCTATCGAAGCTCCATCGCGAGCGGCACGAAGTGCGATTGCAAGGCCAATTCCTCTAGATCCACCGGTGATGAATATGCGCTTACCTTGAAGTGACATCTACTTGCCTCTCGTTGACATGAATTTCATAAAAGCTTCTGCTGCTTCCTCTGACTGCAAAGCTAAGGAAAATATCTGGAATTCTGCGCGCATGACCGCTGCAACCGCATCATGCTTGCCAGCTTTCATCAAGGCTTTTGTGTTAATGATTGCCTGCGGAGGTTGTGCAGCAATTTTTTCAGAAATCTCTAGCGCCTCTGCCTCAGGATTGGATGCAATCGAAGTAACCAGCCCCATCTCTTGCGCATCATCTGCTGAGAAGGATTCTCCCGTCATAAAGATCTTTGCAGCTCGCTGATATCCAACCAACTCTGGAAATAACTTGGTAGAACCAGCCTCAGGAACTAAGCCGAGTGAGGCAAATGGCATCGAAAATTTTGCACTCGGTGATGCGACAACAATGTCACAATGGAGAAGCATCGTTGTTCCAACCCCAACTGCATTTCCCTTGACCGCTGCAATGAGGGGCTTTGGGAATTCGAGGAGAGCTCCAAGAAACTTTGCTACATCAGAATCAGTTTCAGTGGGTGGATTGTTCATAAAGTCACGTATGTCATTGCCCGCTGTGAAGTGATCTCCCTCGCTTGTAAGCAAAACACATCGAATAGCAAAATCCCCAGCAGCTTCTTGCAACTGCTCTGCCAAACCCGCATACATCTGTCGAGTGAGTGCATTCATCTTGTCGGGGCGGTTAAATCGAATAACTAAGGTCTGACCTTGAACCGAACTGGTGATTTCCGTCATTTGCGCATCTTAAAGGGTACTTTCACCATTCGGTAGAGGCAGAAAAGGAGCATAATTGTGGAAGGCAACGGAGAGGCTGTACGTCATGGCACGAGATATCACAATTACAAATCGAGAGCTCGCGCCCTTTGAGAAATTAGTCCTCGAACTTTTATGTGAAGGTAAGACTAATTCGGCTATCGCTCGAGAAACTAATCACACAGAAAAAGTCATTGAAAATACAATTAGCAGATCTGCAAAAGCATTTGGAATAAAATCTGACGAAGATACAAACATCAGAGTGTTGTTAGCTCTGGCATTTCGCACGCATTATGGCGATGCAGCATTTGATCGTTTAGGTGTTCCCTGCGCTCACTTTGAAATAAACGGTCAAGGTCAAGCAATCTGCAATCGCGAAATCCATTAGTTATATTTCCTGCATCACATTTTTGATGGTGCTAGCACTCAGCTAGCCATCTTTAGTGCTAGCACTCACTGATTCCGCCTCGCCCTCTTTCTCCAAGGTGTCTAATACATGTAGCACCTAAGAATTAGGTGTCGTAAAGGAGAGAATCATGAAACGTAAGAATTTTGACAAGATCGTAACCGCCGTAGGGTTTGGAATCACTGTATTCCTCTTTGTTGCTGCTGGGCTTCTCAACTGGGGTGCATCATTCGCCTCTGACTCAGTGAAGAGTCAGCTCGACAACCAGAATATTTCATTCCCAGCTGCAGAAGGAATGCCAGACTCAACAAGAGTTCAGCTTGAAAAGTGGGCAGAGCAGAAAGTCACTACTGGTGAAATGGCAAAAGATTACTCAGACCTCTATATCTGGGAACATATGAAAGGCGCTGCAATCGGTGCCATTGGAAAGCCAGCAACTTATTCTGAAGTTTCAGGAATGTATATGGGGCTCGTAAAGAGTGGAAGTACCGATACTGCACAGATTGCAAAGCTTGGCGAATTGCGCCAGACACTCTTCATGGGTAACACACTCCGTGGAATGCTTCTCGAAGCATATGCATTTGGAACACTCGGAGTGATTGCAAGCTATGGAGCCATCGCGGCACTAGTTGGAGGACTCATCATGCTTGTCCTTTCAATTGCAGGGTTAATTCACATTCGTCGCACCCCAGATAGCGCGACGATATAACCCTCATCTCTCCAACT
>JBDKLT010000020.1:0-5143 GCA_039795495.1 Actinomycetota bacterium
TGATGCCTGACTTCTGGCAATTCCCAACTGTCTCAATGGGTATTGGTCCACTCAATGCGATTTATCAAGCACGCTTTAACCGCTACCTACATAACCGCGGAATCAAAGACACATCTGATCAAAATGTCTGGGCATACCTCGGTGATGGCGAAATGGATGAGGTCGATACATTGGGTGCAATTGGTCTTGCATCTCGTGAAAAGCTCGACAACTTAACATTCGTTGTTAACTGTAACTTGCAGCGCCTCGATGGTCCCGTGCGCGGAAACGGCAAGATTATTCAAGAACTTGAATCAATCTTCGGCGGCGCTGGATGGAACGTCATCAAGGTTGTATGGGGCCGTGGTTGGGATCCACTTCTTGCGCAAGATCGCGAAGGCGCACTTGTTAACTTGATGAACACTACTCTCGACGGTGATTACCAGACATTTAAAGCTGAAAGTGGAGCATTTGTTCGCGAACACTTCTTCGGTCGCGATCCACGTACTGCAGCAATGGTTTCAAATTGGTCGGATGATCAGATCTGGAACCTCAAGCGCGGTGGCCACGACTATCGCAAGCTATTTGCTGCATACACAGCTGCAACTCAGAAGAATGGTCGACCAACAGTTATCTTGGCTAAGACTGTAAAGGGCTGGACTCTTGGTTCGCACTTCGAAGCTCGTAACTCGACACACCAGATGAAGAAGATGACACTCGAAGACATCATCGAATTCCGCGATCGTCTTGAAATTCCATTGACTGATGACAAGCTCGATAAATACACACCTTCTTACTACCGATTCCCTGCAGATTCTCCAGAGATGAAGTACCTCGAAGAACGTCGTCGCCAACTCGGTGGATCTATCCCAAGTCGTCGCAAAGTTTCAAAGCCACTTCCTCAACCATCTGACGAAGCCTATGAATCAGTACGTCGTGGTTCAGGACAGCAAGATGTCGCAACCACGATGGCATTTGTGCGTATGTTGAAGGACCTTATTAAAGATCCAGGTCTAGGAAATCGCATCGTTCCGATCATTCCTGACGAGGCTCGCACCTTCGGTCTTGATTCACTCTTCCCATCACTCAAGATCTACTCACCACATGGCCAGCAGTACATGGCTGTAGACCGCGAATTGATGTTGTCTTATAAAGAATCAACAGCGGGCGTTATCTTGCATGAAGGTATTAATGAGGCAGGATCTGTAGCTTCATTTACTGCAGTTGGTTCTTCATACTCAACACATAACGAACCGATGATTCCTATCTACATCTTCTACTCGATGTTCGGCTTCCAGCGCACAGGTGATGCTTTCTGGGCAGCATCTGATCAGTTGGTTCGCGGATTCGTTCTTGGTGCAACTGCAGGTCGCACAACACTTAACGGCGAAGGTTTACAGCACGAAGATGGTCACTCACATCTTCTCGCTGCTACTAACCCAGCAGTTGTTGCATATGACCCAGCCTTTGCCTACGAAGTAGGACATATCTTTAAAGATGGTCTCCGTCGCATGTACGGTGAAAATAGCGAGAACATCTATTACTACATGACTGTCTACAACGAGCCATATGCACAACCTGCAGAACCAGATAATCTCGATCTCGAAGGTCTGCTCAAAGGTATTTATCTTTACGCAGGCGCTTCAAAGCAGCGTAAGAAGAATGCACAAATTCTTGCATCAGGCGTTGGAGTTAATTGGGCTCTTAAGGCTCAGAAACTGCTTTCACAAGATTGGGGCGTTGCCGCTTCAGTCTGGTCAGTTACTTCATGGAATGAACTTCGTCGCGATGGCCTAGAAGTAGATAGCCATAACTTACTTAACCCACGTAATAAGAAGACTGCATATGTCACTGAAAAGCTTAAGGGCACTGAAGGTCCAGTAATTGCAGTCTCTGACTTCATGCGTGCAGTTCAGGATCAGATTGCACCATGGGTTCCAAATGCATTCCATTCACTCGGAACAGATGGTTTTGGTCTCTCTGATACACGCGGAGCACTTCGTCGCCACTTCAAGGTTGATGCCGAATCAATCGTTGTTGCAACCCTTGCAGAACTTGCAAAGGCTGGCGAAGTTAAGGAATCTGTGGTTCAAGAAGCTATTGATAAGTACCGTATCTTCGATGTACGTTCTGCAGATGCAGGCAACTCTGAAGGTTCAGGTTGATCAATAGAATCCCCGTCACCGATATCTCCCCCACTGTTTACTTCGGGGGAGAATTCGTTCCTGTAAAAGCGATCGCCGGTGAAGAGATTCCTGTAAGTGCAAAAATCTTCCGCGAAGGACATGATCTTCTTGGTGCCGATGTAGTTCTCTACAACTCCCAAGGTTCAGAAATATCTCGCAACGTGATGCATGAAAAATGGCATGGTGGAGATGATTTCGTAGGTTCAGTACGTATTCCAGCGCAAGGTGATTTCACTTTCACTATTGATTCATACGACAATCCATTTGCTACATGGATTCACGATGCTGAAATCAAAATACAAGCAGATATTGATGCAGAACTTATGTGCACAATCGGTCGTCTCATCTTCGAAGAGAAGTTAGAAGAAGATCCATCAGCCAAATCACTCTTGGCGCCAGCAATCAAAGTATTGCGTGATTCAACTATCTCTCCTATGAATCGGTTCTCTCAGACATCGACACATGAAATCCGTACTTACTTTGCGGCTCATCCACTTCGTCGACTGACAACATCAACTTCACATTTTCCAATCCGCGCAGATCACCAGCGTTCTCTCGTTGGTTCATGGTATGAATTCTTCCCACGTAGCGAAGGCGCAAAAGTAGATTCATCCGGCACGGTTATTTCAGGAACATTTAAGACTGCAGAACTACGTCTTCCTGCAGTTGCCGCAATGGGCTTTGACATTCTCTATCTCCCACCGGTTCATCCGATCGGCTCCAATTTCCGTAAAGGAAAGAACAACACTCTGACACCGACAGCCACTGATCCAGGTGTTCCATGGGCGATCGGAAATACTGCTGGTGGTCACGATGCAATCAACCCTGAACTCGGCACAATGTCCGACTTTGAAAGTTTTGTAAAAGCAGCGAAGAAACTAGGCCTTGAAGTTGCTATGGACTTTGCGCTTCAAGCATCACCTGATCATCCTTGGGTGAAAGAGCATCCTGAATTCTTTACTACCCGCCCTGATGGATCAATTGCATACGCAGAGAATCCACCTAAGAAATATCAAGATATATATCCGATTAACTTCGATAATGATTACAACGCAATCGTTGCTGAAACTCTGCGCATCCTTAGACTCTGGATCTCAAAGGGAATCTCAATCTTCCGTGTTGATAATCCGCATACTAAGCCAGTTCACTTCTGGGCTGATGTCCTTGCCACAATCCGCAAGGAATCTCCTGATGTCATCTTCTTGGCTGAAGCTTTCACTAAGCCATCAATGATGCATGCACTCGGCAAAGCTGGTTTTCATCAGTCTTATACATATTTCACATGGCGTACGAGCAAACAAGAACTTATTGAATACTCAACTGAAGTATCTCAACAGACCAGTGCTTTCTTCAGGCCAAACTTCTGGGTGAACACTCCAGATATCTTGCCTTTCCATCTCCAATCAGGAAATCCTGCAATCTTTGCAATCCGCGCCGCCCTTGCCGCAACCCTCACTCCATCATGGGGAATGTATGCAGGATACGAACTCTACGAGCACCGTAGATTTAAAGAAGGTGGCGAGGAATACCTCGACTCTGAAAAATATGAAATTAAAATCCGCGACTGGGATGGCGCAACTAAGAAAAAATTAACTCTCGCACCATTTATTACCCAACTCAATGCAATCCGCAAAAAGAATGTGGCACTACAACGCCTTCGTAATCTTCGTTTCCATCACACTGAAAACGAGGCCATCATCGCGTACTCCAAGCGAGAAGGTGACAATCTCATCTTGGTTGTCATCAACCTTGATCCATCATTTGCCCAAGAAACTACGGTTCACTGGAATACGGATGACTTAGGACTGCAAAAAGATAACTTTGCGGTAACGGATTTGATTGATGGCGCTTCATATACCTGGTCTGCGCATACATATGTGCGCCTCGACCCAACGAGGTTGTCGGGCAAAGTTGTTCACATTGCGCAGGTAAAGCTTTAAGATTTGGCATGTCTTTTTTCTCTCGTCTCTTTAAATCTGAAAACGCTGACGAAGAAAATACTTATCTCCCCCAAGGTTCATATCTCAATCCTTACTCAACGCTTGGCGAACTCGACTTCCACCTCATCGCCGAAGGACGTCACGAACGCTTGTGGGATGCTCTCGGCGCACATGTAAAGCGCGATCCAGATGGCACACTAATTGGAACCGCATTTTCAGTGTGGGCACCTAATGCTCGCGCAGTCAGTCTTGTGAGCGATCACAACTACTGGGACCGCAATTCACATCCCATGGTTCGTGCAGGATCAACTGGAATCTGGGAAATCTTCATCCCTGATGTTGGGCCCAATACTTGTTACAAATTTGCGATTTGCACAATTCATGGCAACTGGGTAGACCATGCCGATCCACTTGCACGTGCAACAGAACATCCTCCGCACACTGCATCTGTTGTCACAGAATCCAATTACACATGGTCTGATCAACAATGGATGCAGAATCGTCAGAGCTATCAACCATGGCGTTCACCTGTATCTGTCTATGAAGTCCATGCAGGTTCTTGGCGCTTAGGTCTGAACTATGTACAGATGGCAGAAGAACTCGTTGCCTATGTGCGCGAGCAAGGTTTCACTCACGTCGAATTTTTACCAATCACCGAACACCCATATGCACCTTCATGGGGTTATCAGGTGACATCTTTCTTTGCACCAACATCTCGCTTTGGTTCACCTGATGAGTTCCGCTACCTCGTAGATAAACTGCACCAAGCTGGCATTGGAGTGATTCTCGATTGGGTTCCAGCGCACTTTCCAAAAGATGAATGGGCTCTTGCAAAGTTTGATGGCACTGCCCTCTACGAACATGAAGATCCTCGCCTCGGAGAACATCCAGACTGGGGAACTCTTATCTTCAACTTTGGCCGCAATGAAGTCCGCAACTTCCTCGTTGCTAGCGCCCTCTACTGGCTCGAAGAGTTCCATATCGATGGTCTACGCGTAGATGCTGTCGCATCGATGCTCTATCTCGACTATTCCCGTA
>JBDKLT010000021.1:0-7622 GCA_039795495.1 Actinomycetota bacterium
TTCGATCTACGCACCGGTGAAGCTCTTACGCCACCTGCGGTAGCACCAGTAAAGACTTATTCAGTAACTGTCGACGGAGACTCCGTCACGGTAGAGATGTAACGGAGAAGATAATGAGTACCCTAGAAATTCGTGGCTTGAAAGTTTCTGTTGAGACAGAACAAGGCTCCGTTGAAATTCTCAAAGGTGTAGATCTCACGATTAAATCAGGTGAGACACATGCGATCATGGGTCCTAATGGTTCAGGGAAATCGACGCTCGCATACTCAATCGCTGGCCATCCTAAGTACACAATCACTGGCGGAACCGTCACCCTCGACGGCGAAGATGTACTAGCGATGTCTGTTGATGAGCGCGCAAAGGCCGGTCTATTCCTTGCAATGCAATACCCAGTAGAAGTACCAGGAGTTTCAGTATCGAACTTCTTGCGTACGGCAGCTACTGCTCTGCGCGGTGAGGCTCCTAAATTGCGTGAGTGGGTCTCTGAGGTCAAGACCGCAATGGAATCTCTCAAGATGGACCCATCTTTTGCGCAACGCAATGTCAATGAAGGTTTCTCTGGTGGAGAAAAGAAGCGCCACGAAATCATGCAGCTTGAATTACTGAAGCCAAAGTTTGCAATCCTTGATGAAACTGACTCTGGTCTCGACGTAGATGCGCTTCGTATCGTCTCCGAGGGCGTAGTCCGATCCAAGGCTGCCAATAACCATGGAATCTTGTTAATCACTCACTACACACGAATCTTGCGCTATATCAAGCCTGACTTTGTGCACGTATTCGCAGGCGGACGTATCGTTGAAGAAGGCGGACCAGAACTTGCAGATAAACTCGAAGCAAATGGTTATTCGGAGTACGTCAGCGCTTAACTATGAAGCTTAACGCCTACGAAATCGCCAAGGATTTTCCGATTCTGAGTCGGACAATCCGCGATGGAAAGCGCCTTGTGTATTTGGATTCTGGAGCTACTAGTCAAAAACCTAATCTGGTCATAGATGCTGAGACAAATTTCTATCGCACCTCAAACGCTGCGGTTCATCGAGGCGCACATCAATTGGCAGAAGAAGCAACGGATGCCTACGAAGGTGCCAGAGGCATCGTTGCTCGCTTCATCGGAGCAGAAAGCGAAGAAGTCGTCTTCACTAAAAGCGCCACAGAATCTCTCAACCTAGTTGCTTATGCGATCGGAAATGCAAAGTCTGGAAATAGATTTCATCTTCAAGCAGGTGACTCGATTGTTGTCTCCGAAATGGAACACCACGCAAATCTGATCCCTTGGCAACAGCTTGCTGAGCGCACGGGAGCAACTCTCAAATGGTTCTCAGTAACCCCAGAGGGGCGTCTAGATCTTTCTCAACTCAACTCGATCATCGATGCAACTGCCAAAGTTGTCGCCATTACCCATCAATCTAATGTTTTGGGAACGATTAACCCACTTGCAGAAATCACTCGACGTGCACATGAAGTCGGAGCAGTCGTTGTTCTCGATGCATGCCAATCGGTCCCACATATGAAAGTTGATGTGAAGGCGCTGGATATTGATTTCCTTGCGTTCTCAGGACATAAGGCAGTCGGACCTACAGGAGTAGGAGTCTTCTGGGGGCGCTCAGAATTACTTGCAGAGTTACCACCGTTTCTTACGGGTGGTTCAATGATTGAAAACGTCACAATGCAAACTGCAACATGGGCCCCAGCGCCTCGAAAGTTTGAAGCTGGAGTTCCGAATATGGCCCAAGCAGTGGGTCTTGGTGCAGCTCTTACTTATCTCAACTCAATCGGGATTGAAGAGATTCATCGCCACGAATTGACTCTCACCGAACAATTGCTTGCAGGGCTCAGTGAAATTGATTCAGTAAAGATTATTGGACCTCGCACTCTTGAATCTCGCGGTGGAACTGTCTCATTTACAGCGGGCGAAATTCATCCTCATGACCTAGGGCAATTTTTAGATAGCCAAGGAATTGCAGTGCGCACCGGTCATCACTGCGCATGGCCACTCACGCGTGCGCTAGGCGTTCCGTCAACGACTCGTGCATCTATCTATCTGTACAACACATCTGAGGAAATTGATGCACTCATTAGCGGCGTACGTGATGCTCAGAAATATTTTTCTCGATAATGCAACTCGATAATCTCTATCAAGAAGTGATTTTGGATCACTACAAGAATCCACAACATAAAAGATTAAGCCCTACTTATGACGCTCAAGTGCATCACATCAATCCAAGTTGCGGAGATGAAATCACTCTCAATGTCACCCTCGATGGCCAGTTAATCACCGACATTTCTTGGGATGGAGTTGGGTGCTCTATTTCTCAAGCAAGCGTTTCGATTCTTTCAGATCTGCTGATAGGTAAGAGCCTTTCTGAGGCGCAAGTAATCTCCGATTCCTTTATGCACCTTATGCAGAGCAAGGGAACCGAAAAAGGGGATGAGAATCTTCTTGAAGATGCAGTCGCGCTAGCGGGGGTTTCTCAATATCCCGCTCGCATTAAGTGCGCGCTTCTAGGGTGGATGGCTTTTAAAGATGCAAGCCTTCAAGCGCTTTCAGGTCAAGTTTCTAATTAGGTAAAAGAGAAATAGGATAGGTGAATGGTCGCAAAGCTCGAAGATATCAATGAAGCGATGAAAGATGTCGTTGATCCCGAACTAGGAATCAACGTTGTCGACTTGGGGCTTATCTATGACATGATGGTCGATGACAACAACATCGCTGTTCTCAACATGACTCTCACATCAGCGGCATGTCCACTCCAAGATGTGATTGAAGATCAAACCCGCCAAGCGCTTGCTCCCTTTACTGATGATGTAAAGATCAACTGGGTATGGATGCCGCCATGGGGTCCAGATAAAATTTCTGATGATGGTCGCGAACAACTTCGCGCCCTCGGTTTCACTGTTTAAGTACCAGAACCCTTATGTCTCAACATGCTGTCTGGATGACCTTTAGGTCGATGACAGCTGACCCTTCCGTGAAGTCGCAGAAGCTCAAACCGGGAACAATTAGGAGAATCGCCTCCTATGGGAAGCCATACTCATCTCAACTAGCAATCTTTCTCTTCACCGTTATTGTCGAAGCGCTTCTAGTTATTAGTACTCCGTTACTTCTTCGCGAATTGATAGATAAAGGCGTTATTCCAAAAGATTCTGGCCTGGTCACAAAATTAGCTCTCGCAGTTGGGTTTCTTGCTATCGTCGATGCCGGTTTCAATATTTTCGGGCGTTGGTACTCGGCACGTATTGGTGAAGGACTTATCTACGATCTCAGATCACAAGTTTTCTCTCACATACAACGACAATCAATTGCTTTCTTTACTCGCACTCAAACCGGTGCTCTCATTTCGCGCATCAATTCGGATGTGATGGGTGCACAGCAAGCTTTTACTGGCACGCTGTCGGGGGTCGTGAGCAATGTGATCTCGCTAGTTCTTGTGGTCACGACAATGCTCATCCTTTCTTGGCAAATAACTCTTATCTCTTTACTACTTCTGCCACTCTTTCTGCTGCCGACAAAGTGGGTTGGAAAACGCATTCAAGCTTTGACGCGCGATGCCTTCAATCTCAATGCAACGATGTCCAGCACAATGACGGAACGGTTTAACGTTTCTGGTGCTCTGCTTGTAAAACTCTATGGAAACCCTGCTCACGAAGAGCAGCACTTCCGAACTCGCGCACGTAAAGTTGCAGATATCGGGATCCATACAGCGATGCTCAATCGAGTCTTCTTTGTGGGAATCACAAGCGTTGCAGCAGTGGCAACTGCGATTGCCTACGGAATCGGCGGGCATCTCGCGATAAATGGAACCCTGACAGTTGGAACGCTACTTGCAATTACGGCGCTATTGGCTCGCCTGTATGGTCCCTTGACTGCCCTCTCTAATGTCCGCATCGATGTGATGACAGCCCTAGTCTCCTTTGAGAGAGTCTTCGAAGTTTTAGATTTGCAGCCGATGGTGACCGAAAAAGCCAATGCAACGATTCTCGCCAACAAGCATTGCGATGTTGAATTTAATGATGTTGCCTTCAGCTATCCACGCGCAGATGAAATCTCGTTAGCATCTCTTGAATCTGCCGCACGCGCTGAAACAGTAGATTCCGGAGAAGTATTAAAGGGCATCTCATTTAGCGCACCGGCAGGAACTCTCACCGCAATAGTTGGACCATCAGGTGCCGGCAAGACAACAATGAGCGCGCTACTTCCAAGACTTTACGATGTATCACGGGGGTCAATCTCCATCAATGATCTTGATATTCGCGATTATTCAATTCAATCACTCCGAGATTCAATAGGCGTAGTGATGCAAGATGCACACCTATTTCATGAAACCATTGCTGAAAATTTGCGCTATGCGAAAGAAGATGCCACCGAAGCGGAGATGATTGCTGCATGTAAAGCAGCTCAGATCTGGGATCTCATCTCACAACTTCCAAATGGTTTTGACACCATGGTCGGCGAGAGAGGGCATCGACTTTCAGGCGGGGAGAAGCAACGGTTAGCGATTGCACGCTTGCTACTCAAATCTCCGGCGATCGTGATTCTTGACGAGGCTACCGCTCACCTTGATTCCGAGAATGAGAACCTCGTTCAACAGGCGCTGAAAGAAGCACTCAAGGGAAAAACCTCCCTCGTTATTGCTCACAGGTTAAGCACCGTCATGGAAGCCGATCAGATATTGGTTCTTGATGGTGGAGTCATAGCTGAACGGGGAACACACCAGCAGCTCATAGCCCAAGGCGGTTTGTATTCAGAGCTCTTTTCGCGTCAAGACATCACGACGAATGAGAAACCTTCCATATCCAATTAGCCCAGCAAAGAAGATCCATTGCAGTGCATAAGCCATATGAGGCCCATCGGATAGTTCGGGAATTGCGGCGGGAACTTTTGGTGTGAGCAGATCGGAAGATCCTGAAATCAAATCAATATAGAAATTCTCAGTGTTAAATCCACTCTGCGCATTTGTTTTTGAAATTAAGCCATCGGCCTCGTTACTAGGAAGGGCAAAGAAGTTTCCTCGAGGGAGTGACGAATCAAGACGCAGCCTTCCGGTAATAGAGACTAATTCGGCTGGAAGAACAGGAAGGTCGGGTTTCTCTGTAGCACTTGCACCTGCCTTAACCCAGCCGCAATCAACCCAGAATCTCTTCCCATCGATATCGGTAAAGAGCGTGAGAAGTTCAAATCCGTAAACACCTTCTGAGTATCTATTCCGTAAAAGTATTTGAGTCGAAAGATCGAACTTTCCTTGAACTGACACTGGTTGCCATTCGTGGATTGAAGGTTCAGAACTCACTCTCGAAAGAGCTACAGGTGTTCTTGCGGTATTTGATTCAATGAGTGAATTGCGAGAATGGCGATCAACACCACGACTGTATTGCCACTGCGCTGCCCACAGACATCCTGCGATAACTAAAAGAGCAAGTGCTGATTTTAAGAGTGAATATTTTTCGCGAGGCGAAGTGTTACTCAATTCCTCGCGGCCTCTTCTTCAATATCGCAGAACCTGGGAGAACGGTTTCTCGCCCTGCATTAGCAACTACAACGGCGATGTATGGAAGAACCACAGCACCAACTAGCGCAAACCAACGAAATGGACTTGGAAGCAAGACAGTCAAGATGAAGCACGCTGTACGTACCATCATTGAAATGAAGTATCGACGTTGTCTCGCAGACTGGTCAGTAGATAAGCCTTTTGGGGCGCTGGTGATGTCGTAAACGTCATCCTCTTTAGCCATGGCGCAACAGTAGGGTAGTTTTCTCTCATGAGCGACTCGACATCAATCGCACTCGTTACTGGTGGCAATCGAGGCATCGGTCTTGCAATTGCTACCTCGCTTAAATCTGCGGGACATCGCGTCGTAATTACATACCGAAGCGGAACTCCGCCAACCGGTTTTGATGCAGTCCAAATGGATGTTACAGATTCAGCTAGCGTTGATGCAGGTTTCACTAAGATCGAAACTGAAATCGGTCAACCAGAAATTATCGTTGCTAATGCAGGAATCACTAAAGACACACTTGTCATGCGAATGGCTGATGAAGATTTCGAATCTGTCATCAATGCGAACCTCACTGGCGCATTTCGTGTTGCCAAGAGAGCGACAAAAGGTTTGCTCAAGTTAAAGCGCGGACGCCTTATCTTTATTGGATCGGTAGTTGGGGGAGTTGGAGCTGCTGGACAGGTCAATTACTCAGCTTCGAAATCTGGTCTCGTTGGAATGGCGCGATCCTTTGCTCGCGAACTCGGTAGTCGTGGCATCACGGCAAATGTCATCGCTCCTGGTTTTGTTGAAACAGATATGACTGCAGAACTCGATGAAAAACGCCGTTCAGATATTGCTGCTCAAGTACCTCTGGGACGATTCTGTTCAGCTGATGAAATTGCAGAAGTTGTATCTTTTATCGCTTCACCACAGGCAAGCTATATCACCGGTGCCATCATCCCTGTTGATGGCGGATTAGGAATGGGTCACTAATAATGGGAATTCTTCAAGGCAAGAACATCCTCGTCACCGGAGTTCTCACTGATGGCTCGATTGCATTTCACATCGCCAAAATCGCGCAAGAAGAAGGCGCAAATGTCATTCTCACTGGATTTGGTCGCGCACTCAGTCTGACTACACGTATTGCAGGGCGTCTTCCAAGTCCAGCACCTATCATTGAACTCGATGTGACTAATCAAGAACATCTCGATGCTCTTGCTGTAGAGATTACAAAGCATGTTCCGCACCTTGATGGAGTAGTGCATTCCATAGGTTTTGCTCCTGAAGCAGCGCTCGGCGGGAATTTCCTCAATACAGTCTGGGAAGATGTATCTACAGCTGTACATATCTCCGCTTACTCTCTTAAATCTTTAACAATGGCGTGTAAGCCAACCTTTAAAGATGGAGCTTCTGTCGTTGGTCTAGATTTCGACGCTCAAGTTGCTTGGCCAAAGTACGACTGGATGGGAGTTGCAAAGGCTGCTCTCGAATCAACCTCACGTTATCTAGCGCGCGATCTCGGCGCAGTTAATGTCCGCATCAATCTTGTCGCAGCGGGTCCAATCCGCACAATGGCTGCTAAATCAATTCCAGGTTTTGATGAATTCGAAAAGGTGTGGAATGAACGTAGCCCACTCGAGTGGGATGTCACAGATCCAGTTCCTGCTGCAAAGGCAGCAGTCGCACTCTTAAGCGATTGGTTCCCAAAGACCACTGCTGAGATCATCCATGTCGATGGCGGGCTACATGGAATGGGCGCATAACTGAAGTTATCGCCCAATACGGAATGGGCGCATAGTTCCTAGAATCACGCTCGGATTTTTCATTCCAAGCCCCCTCAGGTAGCCTTATCCCAGACCAGTAGCCATCGGCTGCTGCAAGAGGAGCCACCGCTCCCACCTCTACTGCTTCGGCGGATTGGTTTGTCGGTATAGAACCTGTCCAAGGTTTTATCTGCTTATGCGGTGCGCTTATTTTGCGGCGAGATGGATACACACACCGAACATAGGAGCAGAAATCACAACAGAACCGCGCATCAATGATCGAATCCGCACACCACAAATTCGTCTCATCAATTACACCGGTGAGCAAATTGGGGTTTTAGATATCGAAGCAGCGCTAGCAATGGCAGATGAAATCGGTCT
>JBDKLT010000022.1:0-7706 GCA_039795495.1 Actinomycetota bacterium
AAGGCCCATGTGCTAGCCACTACACAATGGCGGAACCTATATTCTCCCTTATATTCGGTAGTGCTCGCGACCACTAAACTCACGCCACCATGGATAAAGATCGGGATGAAGTCGACCGCCTCATTGCGGCGTGGAAGCGCGAAAGGCCCGATCTGGACCTCTCTCCCCTTTCCATCCTCTCTCGCATTACCCGCATCTCGCGCCATCTCGATATTGCTCGGCGCGATGCATTCGGCGATCTCGAAAATTGGGGCTTCGATGTGTTGGCTGCTCTTCGCCGTGCAGGTGCGCCGCATCAACTATCACCAGGACAGTTGATGCAAGAAACCATGGTGACAAGTGGAACTATGACCAACCGCCTCGATCGACTAGAAGAGTTGCACCTCATCACTCGCGAACAAGACCCTGACGATGGACGCGGTTCGTTGGTAACACTCACTCCTGCAGGAATGCGAGCTGTTGATTCTGCTCTCGAAGGATTATTGGAAAATGAGCGAGAGTTTTTAACTGCACTCTCTTCACATGATCGTGAATTGTTAGCTGGACTACTCAGCAAACTCGTCACTGAATTCGACGAAAATTAATTAGATAACTTTCGCACCATGCACTGGCCCATGTGCACGTGCAACGCTTCCAACGACTCCACTTGCAGTCAGTGCAACTGCTAAATCGAGTCCAGCATCTTCATCTGCAACTAAAAACGCAACTGTTGGTCCTGAGCCAGAGACAATCGCTCCAAGTGCACCGTAATCGCGACCAACTTCTAGTACCAGGCTGAGCGCTGGTCGCAGTGAACATGCAGCATTCTGTAAATCATTGGTGAGTGCTCGACCAACTGCTTCAGCATCTGCTGCCAAGAGCGATTGCATCAAAACATCAGAAACTTGAGGCGCTGCGATATCTAATTCGGCTCGCATTCGATCGCATTCGGCGTAGACGGCAGGAGTTGAAAGACCCACGCTAGAGAGTGCTAAAACCCAGTGATAGGTACCGCGTGAAAGCGCTGCAGTTAACTGATCTCCATGGCCTTGGCCAATTGCAGTTCCGCCTGAAATCATAAATGGAACATCGCTACCAAGTTCTGCACCTAGCACATGTAATTCATCGCGAGACATTTCGAGTTGGAAGAGCGCATCCATGGCAACAAGAGTTGCCGCTGCATCAGCGCTACCGCCTGCCATACCTCCTGCAACTGGAATAGATTTCTTAATCTCGATATGTACATCGGCGTCGAAGTCGAATTTTTTGCCGACCAATTGCGCTGCTTTTACTGCAAGATTGGAATGATCTTCTGGAACTCCATGAGTATGTTCGCCGATGACAGAGATGGTGACGCCGCTACCGAGATTTGATTGAGTGACTGTGACATCGTCGAAAATTGAAATAGCTTGAAAAACAGAGACAAGATTGTGATATCCATCTGATTCACGTGGACCAACTGATAACTGCAGATTCACCTTTGCAGGGACTCGAACAGTGACCGATTTGGCAGTCTTGGAATGTGAAGTCACGTTAAGACTCTACCCGCACCGACGCGATTGCGCAGAAGGCTGAGATGTCGAGTGCTTCGCCGCGAAGAGTTGGGTCGATACCTGCTGCCTGTAGAACAGATTCTGCTGCAGCGGAACTTCCGTATATAGAGGAGAGCGCAGATCGCAACATCTTTCTTCGTTGTGCAAATGCGAGATCGATAATGGCAAAGACCTTCTTACGCAGAACTTCATCGCCTGGTGTTGCATGGCGAGTAAATCCAACGAGCTTGGAATCAACATTTGGTTGGGGCCAGAAAATGCTGCGCGATACAGAGCCGGCACCCGTGACATCAGCCCACCATGCTGCTTTAACGCTCGGTATTCCATACTCTTTTGAATTCGGTTTCGCTGCAAGGCGATCGGCAACTTCTGCCTGCACCATGACGACACCGCTTCGAAGTGATGGAAGTATTTCGAGGAGGTGGAGGAAGACTGGGACAGAGACGTTATAGGGCAAATTAGCGATTAAAACTGTCGGTTGAACAGGAAGCTCTTTCACTGTGAGCGCATCTTGATTGATAACGGTCAGAAGGTTGGCGCGATTCGAATGTTTCGCAGCTGTAATCGGAAGCTGTTGCGCTAATCGTGAATCAATTTCAACAGCAATGACCTGCTTTGCCTCTTCCAACATTGCAAGAGTAAGAGAGCCAAGTCCAGGCCCAATCTCGAGTGCAATATCTTCAGAAGTGAGGCCAGCAGTGCGGACGATCTTGCGACAAACATTTCCATCGTGGACAAAGTTCTGACCAAGAGATTTCGAAGGTCGAAGATCGAGTGATTCTGCGAGTTCGCGGATTTCTGCAGCGCCGAGCAGGGTCATGCAAAGGACCCGAAGATACGTTCAGCATTATGCGAAAGAGCTGTCGCAAGTTCTGCAACATCTTCATCGCGCTCAACTGCCATGGCACGGACAATATTGGCAATCTGCGCCGGAGTATTGAGCGCACCGCGATGAGGAGTTGGAGCTAAGAATGGTGAATCTGTTTCAACGAGCAATTGATCATGCGGAACAAGTTTTACTGCATCTCGAAGTGCTGGTGCATTTTTAAAAGTCATAGTGCCTGCAAAGGACAAGATATAGCCGCGATCGATACAAGTCTTTGCCATCTCTACATCGCCTGAGAAGCAGTGAAAAACGGTCTTTTCTGGAGCGCCGACTTCGAGCAAGATTGATAGGACATCATCATGCGAATCTCGGTCATGGATAACGAGTGCCTTATTAGTGCGCTTGGCTAAATCAATATGCCACTTAAATGAATCTTGCTGGCGCTTCTGAAGTTCTGGTTCGGTACGGAAGTAGTCGAGTCCAGTTTCACCGATTGCACGGACTCGTGGATCTTGTGCCAACTTTTCGATAATTGCCCAATCGCCTTCAAGATCAGGAACGATAGGCGCTTCATTGGGATGCAACGCAACAGCTGCAAGGACTCGACCTGGAAATGCATTGGCCATATCTACACACCACTGCGATTGCTCTGCCGAATAACCAACCTGAACTATGCGATCAACGTTAACTGACTTAGCATCATCGAGAACTTGGCGAACTGCATCTGAATCAGGGGCATCATTGGTGACGATTTCGATATGCGCATGCGCATCAACAGTTGGAACTGGAAGTGGTTCAGGAAGTGGAGCCGGTTGGCGATCGATATCGCGATTGTGGCGATCAGCCATAGATATTTACTCTTTTACTTCTAACCGTGGGAACAAGACAGGAGTCTTTGTCACAGTTGCACCTTGGGGTAGCTGTCCCCATGTAGCAACATCTGAAATTTTCTGTCCTGCAATATCACCGAGCGCAGCTTTGGCACCAAGTGATTCCCACAGAATTTCAGTTGTTGCGGGCATGACTGGATGAAGCAAGACAGCGAGTGCACGTAGCGATTCAGCAGTGTTGTAGAGAACTTCTTCTAGTTGTGGCTGATTAGCAGGATCCTTTGCAAGGATCCATGGCTCTTTTTCAGTGACGTATCCATTGACTCGCTTGCAATACTCCATCACGGCGTTGATACCACCCTGGAAATCGAGAGCGACCATCGCTACATCTGCCTTCTCGACAGTTGTTTGTAGGGCTTCCGCAAGCAATGCGTCGCGAGCAACGGCTGGAACAGAGCCACCACAATACTTTTCAATCATTGCAGCAAGGCGAGATGCGAGGTTTCCAAAATCGTTGGCTAGCTCAGATGTATATCGAGCGCTCATATCTTCCCAAGAGAAAGATCCATCGCTTCCAAATGGAATTGCACGCAAGAAGTAGTAGCGGAATGCATCAACCCCAAAGTGGTCGGTGATATCCGATGGCGCGATTCCGGTGAGCTTTGATTTGCTCATCTTTTCTCCGCCAACAAGTAACCATCCGTGTGCAAAAACCTTCTTTGGAATTGCAATCCCAGCAGCCATCAACATAGCTGGCCAAATAACAGCGTGGAATCGGAGAATATCTTTTCCAACAAGATGAACATCTGCTGGCCATGTAGATGCAAATTTCTTGCCGCCTTCAGAATCGGCAGCATCTGTAAGCCCTACAGCGGTTGCGTAGTTAAGCAGCGCATCGAACCAGACATAGACAACTTGATCGGTATCCCAAGGAACTGGAATTCCCCAATCGAATGTTGAACGAGATATAGAGAGATCTGAAACTCCACCTTCGAGAAATGCGATTACTTCGTTGCGCGCGCTCTCAGGTTGGCAGGCTTCGGGATTGTTCTTGTAATGATCTAGAAGCGGTTGAGCAAATTCAGAGAGTTTGAAGAACCAGTTATTCTCATTGACCAATTCAATGGGCTTGCTATGAATTGGGCAGAGTTTCTGGCCATCGGCATCGATGAGATCGCCTGGTAGCTTAAATTCTTCGCAGCCAACGCAGTATGGACCTTCATACTTTCCAGCGTAGATATGTCCTGAGTCCTTGAGTGATTGCAGAAACTTCTGAACGCGTTCAGTGTGACGTGGTTCAGTAGTGCGAATAAAGTCATCATTAGCGATATTGAGAGCGGTCCAGTTGGGCTTCCATGCCTCAGCAACTAATTTATCGACCCATGCCTGCGGTGCAACGTTATTTTGTTCTGCAGTGCGCATGACCTTCTGACCGTGTTCGTCAGTGCCGGTAAGGAACCAGACTGATTCACCACGTTGGCGATGCCAACGAGTAAGAACATCGCCAGCAACTGTTGTGTACGCATGGCCAATATGAGGCGCATCGTTTACATAGTAAATCGGCGTAGTCAGATAAAAGGACTTCATCGGCTCATCTTATTCGCATCGACTACCGCTGCATAAACGATCTTCTTGGGTAATTCGAACTCCTCGGCAACAGTTGCAATAGCGCCTTTTCTATCCATTCCTGCGGCTTCATATTCGCGGACTCGCGCTAACGCATTTTCGGCCGTCTTCACTTGAGAGCCAGCCTCTACCCCTGCAATGACCAATGTGATTTCACCGAGAATTTCTCGCCCCTCTGCCCATGCGATGAGTTCGGAGAAAGTGCCGCGAATTGTTTCTTCGTAGGTCTTTGTCATCTCGCGGCAGATTGCACCTTTGCGAGAATCACCAAATACAAGAGCTGCATCGTGAAGCGAATCAAGTAAGCGATGAGGCGCTTCGAAGAAGACCATGGTGCGTTCTTCAAAGCGCAGAGTTTCAAAGTGTGCGCGACGTGCACCTTGGGCGCGTGGAGCAAAGCCTTCGAAGGTAAATCGATCAGTAGGTAACCCCGACAGTGCAATCGCCATGGTGGGTGCGCTAGGTCCTGGAATTACTCGAACAGGAAGATTTTCTGCAATTGCATCGCGCATCAATCGGAAACCAGGATCGCTAATAGTTGGCATTCCAGCATCTGAAAGAACGAGAACTTCTTTTCCTTCGCGAAGAAGTTGGAGAATCTCTTGAGTGCGATCGGTTTCATTTCCTTCGAAGAAAGATATGACTCGGGCTGTAAAAGTGGCTTCAATATCTGAGGCAAGTCGATGGAAACGTCGCGAATCTTCGGCAGCGATTATTTCGGCGCTTTCGATGGCTTGTTTGAGGTGCACGCTTGCATCGAGCGGATTTCCAAGTGGAGTCGCTGCAAGAACTAGGGCCATATGCACATACTCCCATATTCTTTACACATGATCGTTGGTATCGCTCCGGTACTCATTGCGCTTCTCTCATTTCTACTTCGAATATTCGATCTCGGAAGAGTGAAGGGCTTTATCTTCGATGAGGTCTATTACGTAGATGGCGCTCGCGATCTTTTGAAATATGGCGTTGAAGTCACAGGATCAAAACCAGAATTCATCGTGCACCCACCCATTGGCAAATGGCTAATTGGCCTGGGTATCAAAGTATTTGGCGATAATGGTTTTGGGTGGCGTTTTGCAACCGCAGTAGCTGGTTCGGCCATGATCATTCTCGTAGCGCTCATTGCACAACGACTCTTTAGAAATACGACACTGACAGCGCTAGCTAGTGCACTGATGGCAGTCGATGGTCTAGCCCTTGTGCATTCACGAACAGCGCTACTTGATAACTTCTTGGCTCTCTTTATTCTCCTTGCAACCTATCTCTTTCTTACTAAGCGATATTGGTGGACAGGAATTGCACTCGGTCTAGCACTAGCAACAAAATGGAGCGCCCTCTACTTCGTTGTGGCTTACGGCGCTATTGGTCTTTATCGCGCATTTACTCATCACTCAGGTCGAGATCTCATTAAGCCCACTTTGCAACGCATCGGACAGTTTGGAGTAACTCCACTCCTTATCTACATCGCATCGTGGGCGGGTTGGTTTACCAGTAACCGCGGATGGGCTCGTGATCACTCTTCAAATATTATTAATTCGTTTATTTACTACCACCAACAGATGCTTGGATTCCATACAGGTCTGACTGATAAACATACTTATCAAGCAAATCCATGGAGTTGGCTGATCATGGGTCGTCCAACATCGTTCTTCTATGAATCACCAAAAGGTTGTGGTTCTTCAAGTTGTTCGCAAGAAATTCTTGCGCTCGGCACACCTCTCTTGTGGTGGGCCGGAACAATTGCACTTGCCGTGGTCTTTGGTTTATGGCTACGAAGTTTGCTGTTGAAGCGAATTGATCCAGCTCTAACTGTGATTATCACTGGAGTGGCTGCTGGCTATCTACCTTGGTTCTTCTTTCAGCAGCGCACAGTCTTTACCTTCTATGCAATTGCATTCGAACCATTCATCATTTTGGCTCTTGTCTACTGTGCTCGCGCCCTTATAAGTACTTACGGCAGAGCTGGTGGAATTGCCGTGGGAGCAATTTTCATCGTCTTTTTCTTAAACTTTATCTACTTCTTGCCACTCTATTTAGGCGACGTTATTACGTACGACGCATGGCATGCGCGAATGTGGTTTACGAGTTGGATTTAGATTTATTCGTTTGCTGCGCGCATATCGCGTAGACGTTCAACTGCTTCATCAGCAAGTTGTTGATCAAAGATTTCATCACGTGATGGAGCTGCCGCTGCGAGAGCTTCGCGTTCTAGGCGCTCTTGCTCTTCAGTCCACTTACCTGGTTCAGTTAAATCGATAACGCGTTTTGGCTGAACAGCCTTAGGTGCATTGACATAGGTAGGTACTGGAATCTCATTTGGCTGCCACTGCGCACGAGTCTGTGCAGTTCCCTTGGGAAGAAGAGTGATGCCAGTGAGTTCGCGCTCTGCAAACGGAACCCAATGTTCATTATTAACTTTCACTTCGCGATGTGTGCTCTGTGAGAGAACATCTGCAAGATTGGTATGTGAAACACCTTCGGTTGTGCGGTGCAATTGATCGACGCGGCGACGTTGGATGCGATCACTGTTTTCTTGGCGACGAACATGTGCAACATAGATAACTAAACCTGTCACAGGTAAAGCGATTGCAAGATAAGTAAATGTCTGCATGATTGCACCTACCGTTGTAAGAACGAGAGTGATTGTGATGAGTGAGAAAATAATTCTGCGGCGGAGAAGTTGTTGAGCGACTCGGCCTGCGCGATCAACATCGGTATAGATGACACCTGACCCCGTCTGTGCTCCTGGAGTTGCATTTGCAACTACTCGAAGAGCGCTCTTATATCTTTCGACGCTCTTTCCAGAGAATTCATTCTTGTTATGTACCCAGCGAGGCAGAAAATAGGCAACCCACATGCCAATAATCGCTAGATAGATAATTCCTGAAGCCA
>JBDKLT010000023.1:0-2775 GCA_039795495.1 Actinomycetota bacterium
AAGCAAGGTGAAGAAGGAAAGGCTCTGGAAGATTTCCAGGAGCACTTCATTGAAAGGTATAAGAAATGATCAAAGCAGCTGGCGCAGTTGTCTGGCGTGAAGAGGTCCCGTTCGAGCTTGAAGTTCTCCTTGTTCACCGTCCGCAATACGACGACTGGAGTTTCCCAAAAGGCAAAGTCGAAGATGGAGAATCCTCAATCGCCGCTGCCTTCCGCGAAGTAAAAGAAGAAACTGGATTTACATCGGTTTTCGGTCAGTTCCTTGGAACATCTTCCTACAAGATTCAAGATGGAAAGAAGAAGGTGAAGTACTGGAGCGCTATGGCGCTTCCAAATTCAACGCCATTTGTACCTAATGTTGAAGTAGACAAGATTGAGTGGGTTTCGATTAAAGAGGCTCGTCATTTCCTCACATACGACGATGATCGAGAGATTCTTGACGAGTTCGTTAAGAGCGAGCGATATACAAGCACTCTCATCCTGCTTCGCCATGCTAAGGCTGTGAAGCGAGCAGATTGGAATGATTACGATCTCGACCGCCCTTTGTCTGAAGAGGGCGTTGAGCAGAGTAAGCGTTTGGTTCGCCAGTTAGAGCCATATGGAATTCAAGGAATTTTCTCTTCAGATGCATCCCGTTGCTTCTCAACTGTTGAACCACTCTCGCTTTCATTAGATGTGAAGGTAACGGTAACTGCCGAACTCAACGAAGAAAGCTACGAGAAAGATTTAAAGTCACCTCTCAACTATGTTCGCCATTTGATGCGATATCCAGGAAATCAGTTGATTGCTAGCCATAATCCGATCATTCCTCACATCTTGACCAAGATTGCAAGAGTGGAATATTCAGCGGACGACTTCGATCCTGCGGATGCTTGGGTTGTGCACCATCGTGGTGACAAGGTGCACTCAGTTGAATATGTGCGCCATCCAAAGATTGAAAAGCCAGCAAGAGCAGATAAGAAAGAAGTTTAAGACTTCAGCCAATCGAGTCGCTGAAGAACAATTCCCTCACGCAGTGCCCATGGGCACTGCGTGAGTTTTTCTATTCCAAAGGCGTTCATCGCACCTTCTGCAACCATCGCGCCTGCAACAATTTGAATTGCTCTACTTGCAGAAACACCAGGTAAGTCTGCTCGCTGAGTCTGAGTCATCTTCGCCAAACGCGGGACGATTGTTTTCAGCCCCTCGCGAGTAAGTGAATTCCCAAGTTCTGGAAGATAATTCTGCTGAATCCGTCGAAGGGTTCTAAAGGTTTTACTTGTACCAATCGCAGTGCGCTTGCAGTTATCGCCAACTTCTTCTTTCAGCGGCTTGAGAGTTTCTGAAATATGGTCTCGCAACTTGTTGAGCGATTTTTCGGTAAATGGATCACCAGATAGGAATTGGCGAGTCATTCGATTGGCACCGAGCATCACTGAATTGGAATAAGTTGGGTTTTCTTCTTCACCTGTCGCGATTTCCAGCGAACCACCACCAATATCGAGAAGTACAACATCGCCTGCGGACCAACCGACCCAACGGCGAACTGCAAGAAAGGTAAATCGCGCCTCATCTGCGCCACTTAATACTTGCAGATCAATTCCCGTTTCGTCGACTACTGACTGAAGAACTGTTTCAGAATTATTTGCTTCTCGAATTGCCGATGTTGCGAATGCAAGCATGTCATCGAGCTTGATTGACTTTGCTTCATTCTTTAAACGATTGAGTGTTTTGTGAAGGGTGCGAATTCCCTCATCAGATAGGTCTCCTGAATCGGTGAGATATTCAGCGAGGCGAATCTCTTCCTTGAAACTTTGATATGCCAGTGGAGCTGCTCCGTGGTGAGCATCCATAATTTGCAGGTGCACGGTATTGGATCCGACATCGAGGACTCCAAGGCGCATTGGGTAATTCTAATGATTGAGATTTCTCAAAGGTTAATTCCCGCTAAACACGAGGCGATTATCTGTAAATAAGGCTCTGCGGTAAGATTGAGGCCTGCACTTTCCAATTTAGTGCCCTTATTTATGGAGTTTCATCTCAATGGCAAAGACCCAAGAACACCTTAAAGACCTGCCTGTAAAGACCCGCGACAGCATCCGTAACGTCGCGATCATCGCTCACGTTGACCATGGAAAGACAACACTGGTTGATGCGATGTTGTGGCAGTCAGGTGCCTTTGCTGCACACAAGAAGCAAGACGAGGGTCAAGACCGCATGATGGACTCGATGGACCTCGAGCGTGAAAAGGGAATTACGATTCTTGCAAAGAACACTGCGGTTCTCCGTGGTGATCAAATCATTAACATCATTGATACTCCAGGCCACGCTGACTTCGGTGGCGAAGTAGAGCGCGGACTTGAAATGGTCGATGGCGTGATCTTGTTGGTCGATGCGTCAGAAGGACCACTTCCACAGACTCGCTTCGTATTGCGTAAGGCTCTGCAGAAGAACCTTCCAGTTATCTTGCTTATTAATAAGGTCGACCGCCCAGACTCACGTATTGCTGAAGTTGTCGATGAGGCATACGAACTCTTCTTGGATCTCGATGCCAATGAAGAGCAGATTGATTTCCCAGTTGTTTATGCATCTGCAAAGAACGGTCGCGCTTCACTGAACCGTCCAGCAGATGGAGCTCTTCCAGATCAAGAGAACCTCGATGTTCTCTTCCAGGTTATTAACGACACTGTTCCTGCTCCGAAGTACCACGAAGGTGCTCCACTACAGGCACACGTAACAAACCTCGACTCATCACCATTCCTTGGTCGTCTTGCACTCTGCCGTATCCACGAAGGAA
>JBDKLT010000024.1:0-9886 GCA_039795495.1 Actinomycetota bacterium
GGCCGCAATGAAGTCCGCAACTTCCTCGTTGCTAGCGCCCTCTACTGGCTCGAAGAGTTCCATATCGATGGTCTACGCGTAGATGCTGTCGCATCGATGCTCTATCTCGACTATTCCCGTAAAGAAGGCGAATGGCTTCCAAATAAATTTGGTGGTCGAGAAAATCTCGAGGCAGTTCAACTTCTCCAAGAAGCAACATCAACTGCATATAAGCATCATGCAGGCATCATGATGATTGCCGAAGAATCAACTGCATGGGGAGGAGTCACTAAAGAGACCAATACTGGTGGACTTGGCTTTGGATTTAAGTGGAATATGGGTTGGATGCACGACACTCTCGAGTATCTACAGCACGAACCTATCCACCGTATGTATCACCACAACGAAATCACTTTCTCAATTCTTTACGCTTGGTCTGAAAACTTTATGTTGCCCCTTTCGCATGATGAAGTTGTCCACGGTAAAGGTTCGCTCGTAAATAAATTCCCAGGAGATCGTTGGCAGAAACTTGCCACGTTGCGTGCTCTCTACGGATTTATGTGGGCCCACCCAGGCAAGAAACTTCTCTTCATGGGGCAAGAATTCGGACAGAACGATGAGTGGAACCAAGAAGCTGGATTGCAGTGGTACCTCACTGAGTTTGCAGAGCATAACGGCGTGCAAAAAGTGATTGCCGATATAAATAAGAGTTATAAGAACCTTCCATCGCTATGGGAGAAAGATATTTTCGCCGAAGGTTTCCAGTGGATTGTGGGCGATGACGGTGCGGGTAATACCCTCGCATTTGTTCGTTGGTCAGATAAGGGCATCCCAGTTGTATGCGTAACCAACTTCTCTCCGGTTCCGCACGAGCAGTATTCGCTGCGCTTGCCCGTATCAGGTCAGTGGCGAGAGGTTCTTAATACCGATGACCTCAAATATGGTGGAAGTGGAGTGACTAATCACGACTTTACAGTTGATGTAGATACCAACCTCTATACAACTGTGCGCGTACCACCACTTGCGACAGTCTGGTTTGAACGCGTTTAAGCTTTCGAGTCTTCTTTCAAAACATAGACGAAGTAGATTCCTGCCAACATCATCACTGTTGGAATCATCATCGCTAGCGCCATAGAGCCTGTGAACTGAATTGTCCACGCGACGATCCACTTCACAATAAAGGTGATCACATTGTTTGCAGCACCAAGTTGGCCAACAACGACAGCGCTTGGAAGAGGCGAGCGACGAATCGCCGCTGAGAAAAATGCTGGACCAACAAAAGATGAACCTAAACCGGCAAGGGCAAAACTAAGAAGAAATAGTGCATATGACCACCATTGCGCCTCACCTGGCAGCAAAGTAGCGATGATGATTGGGATACCAAAACCAATTCCTGCCAACAACGCTGCGCGACGTACCAAGAGATCAATACTCGTGCGCTTCTTCAGACGGTGCACCATTAAGCGACCAATAATCATCATCGCCGTAAAAACAATAAATGGAGCTGTACTTAAGCCACCAGAAACACCAAGACGTTCCTTGGTAAAGATGGTTCCCCAGTCGCCAATTGCAAATTCAAGATAGATAACAGAAACCATTCCAAGGCTGACCGGCCAATCAATACGGAAACCTGTAAAAATCTCCTTGATTGTGTAATCCTGTTCGGTTCCGCGATTGGAAACTAGCAAGACAGGTCGCATCTGAATGACAATCATTGACATCGTAATGAAACAAAGGAGCGCCAAGAAAGTTATATGTGTGACTAAATCAAGTCGGCCAACGAGGAAACCGGAAAATATTGAAGTGGCTAAAGCACCCGCGCTCCAGTAACCGGCAGTACTCGTTATCAAATCAATCTTGCTTCGATCAAGGAAGTGGAAACCTTGGCTATTGAGAGATACGTGCGTCGCAGTAACCCCAAATCCGAGAAGGATATTGATAATCAGAAAGATGAAACCAGATTTGACATTAACAATCGCGGCTAAACTTCCGAAAAGAACCATAAAAGAGAAGAGAGAAACTTTCAGCGCTCCAAATTTATGCACCATGTGGCCAACTGTCAGAAGGCCGAAGAATGCGCCAAAGGCTCCCATACTGAGTAACGAACCAAATGCGCCGTTATTTAAACCAAGATGTGCCTTCAGTTCGGGAAAGCGTGGAACCCACGCCATGATGCCAAAGCCAAAGATGAAGAAGACGAGGTGTAAGAGCTTCCTTTCTTGGCGGTGATCGATCTCTTTAGCCATTAAAAAAGCGCATTCGCAAGCTGAGCGCGAGCTTTAATGACGCGAGGATCTGCTGGATCTACCAATGCAAAGAGTTCAAGAAGTCGATCCTTAATCTTCTTCTGCTCATCACCTTCAAAGAGGACCAATAGGCGCAGTAAGCGGTCAAAAGCTGGCTCGAGATAGCCGCTCATAACTTCAATATCTGCACATTGAATTTGAATCTCAATATCGTCTGGATGTTTGATTGCATCTTCCATAATCTTTGCGCCATCAACACCATGTGTACGTGCAAGCAATTGCACCTGAGCAAGACCTAATTTTGCATACGTGTCATTTGGTTTACGTGCAAGGAGGCGGTTGTAGGCAGCCTCAGCAGTTGCGTAATCACCTTGTTCGAGCGCTGCGAGCGCCTCATCTTCTTCAGGTTCAGCTTGCTCAACCGGTTCTTCACCAATTCCTTGTTGAGCTGCAACAGTAAGAATCTTGGCAATAACTTCGCGAAGTTGAGTTTCACTGAGCGGTTGTTCAAGAAATGGAACGGCTTGTCCCCCGATAAAGACAACTCCAAAAGGAATCGTGCGCACTTGAAGCGCCTGAGCTACCGGACCTTGTTCATCGACATTGACATGTCCAAGAATCCACTTGCCTTGACCTTCGCTCTCAAGTTTTCCAAGAGTGCGCAGCATCTCAGCAGATTCGGCAGAACGTGGTGTCCAACAGAGGAGAACAACTGGTTTCTCTTTAGAGAGTGGGAGGACTTCGGCTTGAAGATTGAGTGGAGTGATTTCAATGCCTGGCATAGGAGTGGAGATATCTGCAGGAGGTTTGCCGAGTGAGCTGAGATCAACAGCTCGTGAAAAGTTTGGCGGCAGAGTCATCAATCAATCCTCGCTATTGCATTGAACCTATTGCAGGAATATCCACTCCAGAGTCGCGACGATATGGCAATACATCCGTGACATAGGACTTTGCAGCAAACTCTAGTCCAACATCGTGCCCTGCGCGTTCGCTGAGATACCAGCGATGTTCGAGAGTTTCATGGAAGAACTGTGCTTGTTCGATTCTTCCTTGTAGTTCGGGCGGAATTAAATCAACTGTGGGGATAAACACTTCTGCAAGCCATCTCTTTGCTGAATCTGCAATCGGTGGCTTTGGGCTTTTCTCGCGGCCTCTGTAACGATCAAAGGATGCCAATAAGCGTTTTGCTTGAAGTTCCTCTGTTTCAAGGCCCATCAGATCACGTAAACGATTCTTGTGATAGCCAGCTGCAACGAGTTTTGGTTGGAATACTAGTTTTCCTGCGTTCTCATCGCCATCAACTGTGACCGATACTTCTTCAACAGCAAAACCTAAGTCGTGCAATTGGCGCATCGCACGTTCGACTGCATGGCGATCATTGGGATCCAAAACTTGGCGATCTTTCAGAGCAGACCAGAGTCGGTGATATCTCTTGATCAACGCGCTACTGGCACGAATTGGATCCATTCCAGGATAGAGAACTCCTGAAAGTTGAAGGTCTTCAAGTTCGGCAGCTACGTTGAAGTGAGCAATTTCTAGATCATGTTCGCGCTGACCATCGGAGAGTGATTTCTGGAATTCACCTGTTTCGGCATCGACAAGGTAGGCAGCGAAACCTTCAGCATCTCGGCGGAAGAGGGTATTTGAGAGCGAACAGTCGCCCCACCAGAATCCGAGAAGATGGAGGCGAACAAGTAATAGTGCCAAAGCGTTGGCCATCAATGTGACATCTTCTGCAGTCACGGACTTATCACTGAGTACTACTCGATATGGAAGTGAATAGGGCAAGAATCGAGTAACGAGCGCGCATGGAAGTTCTTCGCCATCTCTATCTGTGCGGCCTTCAATAACGGCAATCGATTGAACGCTCGGGGAATTGAGGTGGGTGAGTTCGCGCAGAATCTTATATTCGCGATTTGCAAACTCTGAGACCGTCTCTTTGACTGCATACACTTCAGCATCAGGGTCATCTGTTGATCGAACAAGACGAACAATATGTCGAGAAATACCGCGCTTTTCAGCTAGAAGCGGGTCTTCGGGCCACTCCTCCAATGGAATGTTCCAGGGTAGGCCAGTGACAGCAGCGATCTCTTCGCCGAGTCCTGTAATGCGTAGCGCCATGGGCGTTATTCTCTCGTACCTTTACAATAAAGCATGGCAATTTCAGACCGCATTAAGAGAAAACCAAAAGAATCACCCGTAATCCCCGATTTTGGTGCTGCGGGTGCTCCAATCGACCGCGGTCATCCCTTCTATTTTGGATTTGTTGCCACAGTTGGTGCATTGAGTGCATTTGTATTTATGCGCGCACTTGCAAGCGCTAGCCAAGTATTTGTATTAATTCTTGTCGCACTATTCCTTGCAACTGGACTCAATCCAGCAGTCGAAGGAATTCGTCGCCGTGGACTTTCTCGAGGTGGCGCAGTCGCTGTCATCTTCGTCGCAGTACTCGCATTTATCGCGCTCTTTACCGCACTCATCGTTCCGCCACTTATTACACAGGGAACTCATCTCATTGAAGTTGCACCAACTCTTCTCGACAATCTTAAGAACAATGCAACTATTGCAAATCTCAATGAACATTACGGAATCATCGATTCACTGCAAAAGAAGTTGAGCTCAATAACCTCCGATGGCACTTTGCTCATATCTGCCTTTGGTGGAGTTATAGGTGTTGGCAAAAGCGTTCTTTCTGGAACATTTACTGCGCTGACAATTATTGTGCTTACTCTCTATTTCATTACCTCTCTTCCAGAAGCAACTGCCTTAGGTCTTAGGTTGGTACCTGCATCACGCCGGCCACGTATTGCCGCACTGACCGATGCCATCATCGCTCGCGTTGGCGCATTCGTGGGCAGTCAAATACTTGTCTCATTCTTTGCCTCAATATTTATGACTTTCTTAGCTCTTGTGCTCGGTCTACCTTCACCGGTTGCAATCGGAATTTTGATCTTTATCTGCGGATTGGTCCCACTTATCGGGCACTTCATCGGATCAGCGCTCTTCACTATTATTGCGCTCACTCAATCTGTCACTATCGGAATTGCCGCTTTCCTTGGCTATGTCATCTATGTACAGGTCGAGAACTACATCATCACACCAAAGATTATGAAGCGCACTCTTGCTGTTCCTGGTGCTGTCACAATCATTTCAGCGATGATTGGCACTTCACTTCTCGGTCTCGTTGGTGGTTTGCTTGCAGTACCAGTGGCTGCTTCTGTCATCTTGATTCTCGAGGAAGTTGTATTTCCTCGCGCGGAGAAGTCTTAAAGCTAGATCTCAGTTGGAAGCGGTAAGCGATCTGCCGCGACTATTCGTGTAATTTCGCTCAGCACTCGGTGAACATATGGTTCACCAACCCACAGATGTTTAGCGCCATCAACTGCGATGAGATCGATTTGTGGCACTACTGCAAAACGCACCCGTGCTTGATCTGGTTTTAGATAATCATCATGTTCAGGAATAAGAGCAGTAATCGGTCTTCCATCTGCAGCCCAAAATTCAAGATCTCCATCGACAATATCGAGAAGAGTTGGACTTAAGAGAATTAAACCTTTAATACGCGGATCTCGAGCATGGCTAATTGCGATACTTGTTCCAAATGACCAACCTACAACCCAGACTGTGGTGAGCTTTAAAGTATCGAAGCAGTAACGGATCATCGCTTCGACATCGTATTTTTCAGCGCGGCCATTGTCATATGAACCTGTACTTGTGCCGGCTTCGCTCGTTGTTCCTCGTGTATTAAAACGAACAACAGTGATCCCTGCCATCGCAGGCAATCTGTTAGCTGCCTTCTTATAGATATGGCTATCCATCATCCCGCCGCCAGTGGGATTTGGGTGGCAACACAATATTCCAGGAGACTGGATGGCTGCAGTTGGGTTCGATAGAGGGGCGCTTACTTCGCCGATAAGCGTTTCACCATCTTCGGTTACAACAGTAAATGGCGTACGTGTGGCGGGAAGTACAGTGCTGGGGCGGATTGGTTCCGACATAGTTGCAGTCTAGTCTTTGCTTATGGCGCAATCAGACACCTCAACCTTTCAATCTCATAATCCTGTAACTGGCGAAGCAATTTCTTCTCACCAGATATATGGCGAAACTGCAGTTCTGGCAGCTGTTGAAAGAGCACGCCAAGCAGCGCACGAATGGCGCGAATTGGGTTTTCGAGGTCGCCGAAAAGTTCTTCTCAAGTGGAGCTCTGATCTCCTTGAAAATCTAGATTCACTTACTGAAATAGTTTCGCTCGAAACAGGAAAACCAACTAGCGATGCAAAGTTAGAAGCTTCACTAGCTGCAGGTCATATTGCATGGGCTGCTCGCCATGCTGAATCTGTCATGCGCACATCACATCGTTCACCAGGACTGCTCATGGCTAATATGTCTGCAACAGTTGAAAGATCACCAGTAGGTGTTGTTGGAGTTATCGGTCCTTGGAATTATCCGGTCTTTACTCCCCTTGGATCTATCGCCTATGCACTTGCCGCTGGAAATACTGTTGTCTTTAAGCCAAGTGAATACACCCCAGGAGTTGGCGAGTATCTTGCTCAATCATTTATCGACTCATCGATGTTGGCAGATATCTTCACCTGCATTACAGGATTAGGTGAAACAGGAAAATTCTTATGTGAAAGTGGCGTCGATAAATTGGCGTTCACTGGTTCAACGCGAACAGCCAAGATTGTTGCAGCGACATGTGCTGCGCATATGACTCCAGTTGTTCTCGAATGTGGCGGCAAAGATCCCGTCATCGTGGCACATGATGCCGATATCAAACGTGCAGCAGATGCCACCGTATGGTCAGCCTTCTCCAACGCAGGACAGACTTGTATTGGTGCTGAACGCGTCTATGTCGATGAGAGAGTCGCAGATCAATTTACTGCTCGCGTTCTCGAGATTGCCAAGGATATTAAACCTGGAGCACCAGGACATGGAAAATATGGCCCCACCACAATGCCAAAGCAGATTCCTATTATTCAATCGCATATCGATGATGCCATCGCCCGCGGGGCAAAAGCTCTCATGGGTGGCTCTGATTCGGTAAAGGCGCCATTTGTAGAGCCCGTCATTCTCTGCGATGTACCTGAAGATTCAATCGCAATGACCGATGAAACTTTCGGGCCAACAATTGCAATCAACAGAGTGAAGAATATGACTGAAGCAATTGAACTTACCAATGCCAGCAGATATGGATTAGGCGCTTCAGTATGGTCGAAACATCGAGGAAAGAAGATTGCATCTCAACTTCACACTGGAATGGTTGCAATCAACTCAGTCATCTCATTTGCTGCCGTTGATTCAGTTCCGTTTGGTGGAGTGAAAGATAGTGGATATGGACGTATTCATGGCCCTGAAGGAATTTTAGAATTTACATATCCGCGAACTATTGTGCGTGCTCGCTTTCAGCTGCCGATTGCATTTACAAGTTTCGCCCGTACCGCGTCAAATGATCGCCTCATTGTGACTTTGACTAAGTTACTTAAGGGCAGACTTAGCTAAATTAGTATCGCGGTGCGTTCCGTGTTCGCTCTGTATTAGGGCGACGATTATTACGTTTACTCCAACACGCGTTATGCCAATGTCTGCGATTATCTTCATCACCATCTAGCCAAGCAACTGTGTGTGGAGTTGCCATCGGAATTAATTGGTCACACCCAGGACATCGGTAAGGTTTATTTGCAGCCGACCCTGTTAGCTTTCTGACAATCCATAAACCATTGTCATCTTCTTCAAAACTTTGATTTGATGGCGTAAGCGAACGATCTTCATCATTGTTCTTCGGCCTGCGATTCTTTGGGTAATTCTTACGCGGACTCATGGCGTTATTTTCTCGCACTTTTGGAATTTGAGTGACAAGATGGCGCCATGAACCAAGTGGTGAGCGTTTCAGGGCTCCATAAGAGTTACGGCGCTAACCGTGCAGTTGATGGGCTCGATCTCACCATCGAAAAGGGTGAAATATTCGCTCTCTTGGGTCCTAATGGGGCAGGAAAGACGACTACTGTCGAAATCCTTGAAGGATTTCGCATGCGCGATTCTGGGGATGTAAAAGTTCTGGGAGTTGACCCTGCGATTAAAGGAAGCGCTGCACAACTATGGCGCGATCGAATTGGAATTGTTCTTCAATCGACGATGGATGCTGGTGATCTCACAATTCGTGAATCTGTTTCGCACTTTGCTACTTACTATCAGAGCCCTAAGAACCCAGATGAAGTTATTGAGTTGGTGGGGCTTTCAGAAAAGGCCGACGCTCTTGGCCGCACACTCTCAGGTGGGCAACGTCGCAGATTAGATGTTGCACTTGGAATCATTGGAAACCCCGAGTTAATTTTCCTCGACGAGCCTACAACTGGTTTTGATCCAGAAGCGCGTCGAGCTTTCTGGTCGCTGATTCGCAAACTTCGTGATGAAGGAGCAACAATTCTTCTCACTACACATTATCTCGATGAAGCTGAAGCTCTCGCTGATCGCGTTGCTGTTATCAATCGAGGAAAGATTCTTGAAGTTTCAACTCCTTCGCTCTTAGGAGGTCGAGCAACATCTTTGGCGACCGTCACATGGCGTGATGGCGCAGAACTCCGAAGTGAACGCACTTCTACTCCGACTGAACTTGTCACTCAGCTTTCTCAGAGTTTTGGAGGAGAAATTCCAGAACTCAATGTGAAGCGAGCTTCTCTTGAAGATATCTATCTCGAAATGATTGGAGGCTCGGATGAATAAACCAACTGCGCTCTCCATCGGTATTCAACGTGGGCGCCTAGAGATCAGACAATTTATGCGCCAGCGCGAGTCCGTGGTATTCACCATGCTATTTCCTCTAATCCTCCTCGCAATCTTTGGCTCCGTCTTCTCGGACTCAATAGCCCCAGGAGTGACCTTTAGCCAGTACTTCGTCGCAGGAATGATCGCATCTGGCCTTGTAAATACAGGCTTTCAGCAACTAGCAATCATGATTCCAGTCGAACGTGATTTTGGAACTCTTAAGCGTTTGCGCGGAACTCCGATGCCTGCAAGTAGTTACTTCATCGGCAAATCAATTCTTGTCACAGTAAGTATGTTGATTCAAGTTGCTCTCTTGCTTGCCGCAGGAGTTGCATTCTTTGGAGTTGAACTTCCACACGGTGCAGATAAATGGTTCTTGCTCTTTGCGCTACTCATTCTAGGAAGTGCTTGTTCTACAGTTTTGGGAATTGCATTCTCAAATATCCCTAAGAGTGGGCGCGGTGCATCTGCAGTTGTCTCCCCTGTGGTCATTGTTTTGCAATTCTTTAGTGGTGTATTTTTTATCTTCACAGACTTACCACAGTGGATGCAACAAGTCGCAGCGTTATTTCCTCTCAAATGGATGACCCAAGGTGCTCGCTCAATCTTCCTACCGGACTCATTTGCTACGCGTGAAGTTGCTTCCAATTGGGAAACTGGTCGCACCTTTGCCATTATTACTGCATGGCTAGTAGTCGGAATTATCTGGGCGGTGCGCAGCTTCAAGTGGGAGCGCGACTGACCGCATTTCTGCTCGCCCTTTCTCTGACGATTTCGGGATCTTCAGCGCTTGCTGCAACGAAGAAGGCGACGCCAAAGCCCACCGTGAAAACAACTGCAAAGACAACAGCAAAGGCTTCAGTTAAGGCCTCTCCCAAAGCCACAGCAAAAGCGAC
>JBDKLT010000025.1:0-12619 GCA_039795495.1 Actinomycetota bacterium
AGAATTCCAATACGCATTGCAACGCTCCAAAAATAAATGAGATTTGGCTAAATAAATAAGCCTCACTGTGGTCAACACTGACTGGCACAGTCTAGCCTTTCGCCATGGCAAAGACCCACCATGCGGCAGGTCCCTTAGTTGCAGGCGTAGATTCTTCAACGCAATCTGTGAAGGTTGTCATACGAAGGGCAGATACCGGCGAGTTACTTCGCGAGGGGCGAGCAGCTCATCTCGACGGTACTGAAGTTGATCCAACCCACTGGCTGAGAGCTCCCGAGCAACTGGGTGTCTCAATTAATCGCGTATTGCTGATCGGAGGAGCTGCATGGGCGCTCTCGGGTTCTTCAGAACTCCCACAATGGAACCTCGGCGAAGTAACTTCAATTCACTCTGCACCAACTCCACATGTTGTTGATACATACCGAACTCTTTGGGACAGAACACACTCTTGGTAAAGGCAATACTGCTTCTCAACGATCACCTACATCGTGGCTATGGAGCGCTGAAAGATGCAGATCCTTCTGTAGATCACATCCTCTTTATTGAGAGTGAAAGAATGCTGCACACACGCACTTGGCATATACAGAGACTCTTCTTTCTTCTCTCTGCACGTGACCATTTTCTACAAGATCTTCGAGATGAAGGTTTTACCGTTACCTTTATTCGGAGCTCGACGACCAGCGATGGAATTGAAGAGTTTCGCAATAAATACCCAGATGCAGAGATTCGAGTAGCTGAACCTTCATCTCATCAGCAATATGAACAGTTACAGAATGAAGGTCTCCACTTCGTTCCCAATGATTTCTTTCTCACTTCTCGCCTCCTCTTTGCTCAATGGGCAAATGCTCAAAAGAATCTTGTGATGGAGAATTTCTATCGAGCCCAGCGAGTGCGACTCAATATCTTGATGGAAGGTAACCATCCAGTGGGTGGTCGATGGAACTACGACTCAGATAACCGTCTACCTCCGCCAAAAGGCGACCATAGATGGCCAACTTATTGCGAACACTCACGCGATGAGATCGATGCTGCTGTTCTCGCTGACATCAGATCGCGCAAGATTCCAGTCTTTGGAAAGAATCCCGACTCCACATGGGGCACTACTCGCAAAGCTGCTCTCAATCAATTGCGCCACTTCCTCGAGCATTCATTTGCAGAATTTGGAGCGTATGAAGATGCAATGACTCCAGATACATGGGCAGTCAATCATTCACTCTTAAGCCCATATCTCAATATCGGCTTATTGCATGCAGAGGAAGTAGTTGAGGCAGCTCTTGATAAGTATCTTCAAGGCGGAATTCCTCTGGCAAGTGCAGAAGGATTTATCCGGCAGATTATTGGCTGGCGCGAGTACATCAATGGTCTCTATTGGCATTTTGGTGATTCATATCGCGAGAACAACTCACTCATCGCAACGCGTCCGCTTCTCCCCCTATACGTTGACGCTTCTGCAACTCAGATGAAATGTGTTGCAACGCAGATTGAAGATATTGATGCACGTTCGTGGGTGCATCACATTCCACGTTTAATGGTCTTGAGCAACCTTGCTCTAATATCCGGAGTTTCACCTCAAGAATTTCTAGACTGGATGCGACGCGCCTTTATCGATGCAGCGGATTGGGTCATGGTTCCCAATGTCATTGGCATGAGTTTGCATGCAGATGGTGGTCAACTAGCAACAAAACCATATGCAGCAGGTGGCTCCTATATCTCTACGATGGGAAAATACTGCAAGTCATGTGCATTTAATCCAAAGAAGAGGATTGGCGATGATGCGTGTCCATTTACAACTCTGTATTGGGACTTTCTCGATCGTAATCAAGAACGCTTTGCAACAAACCATCGCATGGCACAGCAACTTGCTGGATTAAAAAGGCTGAACGATCTGCCTCAACTTCGCGAACGCGCGGTTGAAGTTTTGGAACTTCTCTCACGTGGACAACTCTGATTCAATTGCTCCATGTCACTTGCTCCTGAAATAAAAGCATTTCTAGAAGCAGGTGCTGCAGCTGGATTACCGCAAGTGTGGGAAGCTCCCGTCGACATCATTCGTAGAAATACTCAATCTCGGCCGGCGTTAGCAGGGCCGTCAGAACCTCTCTTTGAAGTGATTAATCGGTACATCCCTGGCCCTACTGCTGATCTGCCGATTCGAATCTATCGACCAACGTCAGCGACGAAAGTACCTGCAATCGTCTATTTCCATGGTGGTGGATGGGTGCTCAACTTCCTCGATATCTATGACGCCTCTCTCTCGCGCCTTGCAAATGAAACTGGTGCAACCATCGTAAGCGTCAATTATCAGAAAGCTCCGGAACATCCATTTCCAATTCCCTTCGATGATTGCTTTGCAACCTTGCAATGGGTAATTGACAACGCAGGACAATTATCGATTGATCCATCACGAATCGGTGTCGCAGGAGATAGCGCTGGAGCAAATCTTGCATCGGCAGTTGCTCTCAAGGCTCGCGATCAGTCCATCCCACTGGCATTTCAATTACTGATCTATCCATGCAATGCTCGTAATTTTTCTACTAAGTCATATCAAGAGAATGCAACTGGATACGGGCTATCTACCCAAGCTATGAAATGGTTCTGGGATCAATATCTCCAAGGTCATCAACATGATCAGAATCCTTATGCAGTGCCGATGTCTGCACCATCTTTCAAGAACTTAGCACCGGCAATTATTGTGACTGCTCAATATGACCCTCTCTTAAGCGATGGCCAGGAGTATGCAGAGCGATTGAAATCTGATGGGGTGAGCGTGAGTTATCGCGAATATCCAGGAATGATTCATGGGTTCTTTACCAATGTTGCAGTGACACCATCAGCGACAGAAGCAATACTTTATTGCGCTGAAGAGATTGTAAAAATTACGGGGTAACGCGCATTCCCTTACCAACAACGACGATTCCACTTTCGGTCACAGTAAAGCGTTGACGGTCACGTTCGAGATCGACGCCAATTTGCGCGCCTGGTTCGACAATAACGCCCTTATCGATAATTGCCTTACGCACTACTGCGCGATCACCAATTTTGACTCCGGGCATAAGCACTGCGCCATCAATAAATGCTCCTGGGCCGACATGTACATCGTATGAAGTAACGGTGTGATTGACGTGTCCGCCAGCGATAATCGAACCTGCTCCAACGATTGAATCTTGTGCGATTCCGTTGGCGCTGAACTTTGCAGGTGGAAGTGATGGCGGATTTGTAAGGAGAGGCCAATCACGGTTATAGAGATTGAAGATCGGGTGAATCGATACAAGGTCCATATGCGCCTCGTAGTACGCATCGATTGAACCTACGTCACGCCAATAACCTTTATCGCGTTCGGTTGCACCCGGAACGAGGTTATTGGCAAAATCGTAAACCTTTGCAACTCCTGCCTTTGTGAGCATCGGAATAATGTTGCCACCGAGATCATGGCGAGATTCAAGATCTTCTGAATCGAGAATCAGCGCTTCTTCCATGACATCGCGCTTAAAGATGTAGTTACCCATTGAAACTAAGCAGAGATCAGGATGTCCTGGCATTGCAGGTGGATTTGCAGGCTTTTCGTGGAATGCCTTGATGGTGATTCCATCTTCGGCGAGTTCGATAACCCCGAATTCGTGAGCTTCTGAACGTGGCATGCGGATTGCTGCAATCGTGATGCCTGCACCGGTTTCAAGATGTTGTTCGAACATCTGACTTGGATCCATGCGATAAACGTGATCTGCACCGAAGACAAGTACATGCTTTGGATTTTCATCTTGAATCAAATTGAAGTTCTGCAAAATTGCATCTGCAGAACCTGTGTACCAACGTGGTCCAAGGCGCTGCTGGGCTGGGACGGGAGTGATGTAATTTTCAAGAAGAGTGGACATGCGCCAGGTAGTGGTGATGTGGCGGTCGAGTGAGTGAGATTTATATTGTGTAAGAACTGCAATCTTGCGCATCTCTGCATTGACAAGGTTTGAAAGTACAAAGTCGATGAGGCGGTAAGAACCGCCAAATGGAACAGCAGGTTTTGCACGATCTGCAGTAAGCGGCATCAATCGCTTTCCTTCGCCACCTGCGAGGACGATTCCAAGTGGGGTTTCAAAGCGGGCCATGGATTAAGGCTAGCGAACATCTATCAATCTATCTAGAGTCTTGGTTACTCTTACCCGATGACCACTACTCGAATTGGAATTGTCACGAAAGAGTGGCCGCCAGCAGTTTATGGTGGAGCCGGAGTCCATGTTGTTCAATTAACGCAAGCTCTTCGCGCAATTTCAGGGGTAGAAGTTGATGTCCATTGCTTTGGTGGAGCTCGCACAGATGGCGCCTTTGGCTATGACACTCCCACCGAATTCGCATCTGCCAACCCAGCGCTTCAAGCAATCGCTACCGATCTCGCGATGGCAAATAACCTCGGCTCTGTTGATGTGATCCACTCTCATACTTGGTATGCAAATATGGCAGGACATACCGCTTCCCTACTCTACGGAACTCCTCATATTGTCAGCGCGCACTCACTCGAACCGCTACGTCCATGGAAAGCCGAACAACTTGGCGGTGGATACAAGATTTCTTCATGGGCAGAGAAGACTGCATATGAAGCAGCAGCTGCCATCATCGCTGTGAGCGATGGAATGCGTGCAGATGTTTTAGCCGCATATCCCAATGTTGACCCAGCCAAAGTTGTCACGATTCGCAATGGAGTAGATACAAGCAAATTTGCACCACGCCATGACGATTCAGTTCTTAAAGAGTTTGGAATTACCGGTCGTTATGCGATGTTTGTCGGACGAATTACTCGTCAAAAGGGACTTGCTCACCTTTTGCGTGCATGGAAGAACGTCCCAGCTGAATATGGCCTCGTACTTGCAGCTGGAAGCCCTGATGAAGAAACGATTGGCAATGAAGTTGCTGCCCTTATTGCAGAACTTCAAAGTTCTCGCTCAAATGTATGGTGGATTAAAGATATGTTGCCACACGACAAATTAACAGCAGCGCTCACACAAGCTGATCTATTCCTCTGCCCTTCAATCTATGAACCTCTTGGCATCGTAAACCTCGAAGCGATGGGCTGCGAAACAGCAGTTCTTGCTTCTCGTGTTGGTGGAATTCCAGAAGTTGTAGCCGATAAAGAGACCGGCGAGTTAGTTGATTACACTCCAGATCACCCAAAGTTTGAATCTGATCTCAGCGAAGCTATCGCTCGATTGATGGCAGATCCATCACTTCTCGAACGTTACGGAAAAGCAGGTCGCGCACGTGCGCAATCACTCTTTGGGTGGGATGCCGTAGCTGCGCAAACAGTTGCTCTCTATAAGAGCGTCATTAAGTAAAGGAAATTATGTCTCGTCGTGGTTGGGCTCTCTTTTCGCTTGTCGGTTTTCTCTGGGGAGTTCCGTACCTCTTCATTAAAGTTGCCGTAGACCCTGACAATGGCTTCTCTCCCGCAACTGTTGTCTGTCTACGAACCGCAATCGGCGCAGCAATTTTGATCCCAATTGCAATGCGTAGCGGCCATTTCACTTCAGCGCTTCGCGGTTATAAATATGTTGCGCTCTATGCGCTCTTAGAAATGATTGGCCCTTGGATTCTCATCGGAACAGCAGAGCAGAAAATTTCTTCAGGGCTTGCAGGACTTCTCGTTGCCTCAGTACCTATCTGGGCAACGCTCTTCGCATCAATGCGCGGCGATAAGACTGTCTGGCATCACAAACGTCTCTTCGGAATTGTCGTCGGCTTTATCGGACTTGTTGCAGTTGTCGGAATCGAAAGTATTAAAGGATCTGCAGATCCACTCTCAATCCTCATGGTCTTGGTTGCATCCATCGGTTATTCATATGCGGTGATGATGGTTCAAGAGGCGCTGCCAGGAGTTTCGGGTATCGCTATAAATGCAGTTGCAATGTTGATGACCGCCATCTTCTATCTACCGTGGGCAATTATTCAATGGCCGACACATCACATCTCAGATGGTGCGATCGCTGCAATCGCAGGACTTGGAGTGCTCTCAACTGGTGCGGCATTTGCAGCATTCTTCACCTTGACTGCAATTATCGGCGTTGCACGTGGTTCGCTAGTGACTTACCTGAATACTGCCTGTGCGGTAGTTCTTGGAGTCATCATTCTCGATGAACCTCTCACAGTTGGAATTGTCCTCGGACTTCCACTTGTCTTAATTGGTTCTTACTTCGCGAGCCGTAAAGCTGTAACTGCCTAACTATTGAGATACTTCGACAATGCTCGAGGCTATCTTCTTAGGAATCGTCCAAGGTCTTACTGAATTTCTCCCCATCTCATCGAGTGCGCATATACGCATCGTCGGAACATTTATGACCAATGCAAACGACCCAGGAGCAGCATTTACCGCCATCACTCAAATTGGTACAGAGCTCGCTGTTCTTATCTACTTCCGCAGAGATATTGGTCGAATTCTCAAAGCGTGGTTTACGCGAGATGGATCTGCAGAGGCACGTCTTGGCACTCTCATCATCATCGGCTCGCTTCCCATAGTTGTACTCGGTTATCTTGGCCAGGATTACATCACCACCAACTTCAGATCTCTCTGGGTGGTTGCGACAATGTTGATTGTCTTTGGTCTCATTCTCGGATTCGCTGATCGCGTCGCTCCTGAAGATAGAGATCTCACTCAACTTGGTGCACGCGATGGTCTTGCCTACGGAATGGCTCAATCGCTTGCACTCATTCCTGGCGTCTCTCGCTCTGGCGCCACTATCGCGCTAGGTCGATTACTTGGATATAAACGCGAAGCGGCACTACGTTACTCATTCTTGCTCGCTCTTCCTGCTGTATTTGGTAGCGGTCTCTACGAACTCAAGCAAGCGATGGATGATTCATCGGTATCTGTTTATTCAATGCCTCAGATTGCTGTGGCAACTCTAACTGCATTCATTATTGGTTATGCGGTAATCGCTTGGTTGATGAAGTACATCTCTACCAAGAGTTTTACTCCATTTGTTATCTACCGCGTTGCCTTGGGTTCTGCGCTCTTAATTGCACTGGCAACAGGAGTTATTAGCGCTCAGTAAAACCGAGTCTCTCAAGAAGTTTGGGATCTCGCTGCCACTCTTTAGAAACCTTGACGTGGAGTCCGAGGAAGATGCGGGCGCCGAGTTCGCGTTCAATATCTTTACGTGCGCGAATTCCAATATCTTTGAGGCGAGATCCTTGGTGGCCCAAGATAATGCCGGTCTGCGAATCACGTTCGACGTGAATCGTGGCATGAATATCGTAGAAAGGGCGGCTTCCCTTCTCTTCACGCTCTGACATCTCATCAATAGTGACAACTATTGAGTGAGGCAATTCTTCGCGAGCATCAAGGAGAGCTGCTTCACGGATAAGTTCGCAGATAAGGGTTTCAGCGCTCTGATCGCTCTTGATATCTGTGGGATAGAAAGCTGGTCCGTCAGGAAGATTATCGCCAATTAATTTCTCGAGAAGATCAATCTGATCATGAATAGCTGCAGAGATTGGAACGATTTCATCCCATGTAAATCCTTGTGCAAGAGATGTAATGCCAAGAAGACGGTTAGCTAAGTTCTTCTTCGAGACAAGATCTGTTTTTGTTACAAGTGCAAACTTCTTCGCCTTTGGGTAACGCGCAATTTCTGCTGCCAAGAATTCATCGCCTGCACCTGAAGTTTCATCTGCAGGAAGACACATCATCACAATATCTACAGAGTCGAGAGATTCATTGACAACTGCATTGAGGCGATGGCCCAGAAGTGTCTTTGGTTTATGGATTCCTGGGGTATCGACAAGTACTGCTTGGAATTCTGGATTATTGACGATTCCACGGATTGCATGGCGCGTGGTGTTGGGATGTGACGATGTGATTGCAATCTTGCTACCGACTAGCGCATTGATGAGAGTGGATTTTCCTGTGTTGGGGCGGCCGACAATGGCCACAAAGCCCGAACGGAATTCACTCATATCCGTATTCTCTCATTACATAGGTGAAGTACCTAAAGCGCAGATACCAGTTCGAAAGCATCAGCAACTGAGGTAACGAGTTCAGCGGCTCTCTCTCCGATGAGTCGATGGCATCCTTCGGAAGTTGGTGACGAGATTGGACCAGGAATGGCCATCACTGGACGCATGAGTTCTGCTGCATCACGAGCAGTACGGAGTGATCCACTTCGAAATGCTGCCTCAACAACAAGAGTTGCCTGTGAAAGCGCAGCGATGATGCGATTGCGAGTAAGGAATCGATGCGGAAGCGCAGGCACTCCTGGCACAACTTCAGAGATGATGGCGCCGTTTTCGACAATTTCATCGAAGAGTCGCGCATTGCCTGCTGGATATTGAATATCGATTCCGGATGCAATCACTGCAACAGTGCGACCTTCGGCGACGAGAGCTCCGCGATGTGCGGCAGAGTCGATTCCATATGCGCCACCGCTGACAATATTCCATTCGCGGTCAACAAATCCTGCAGCGAAATCACCTGCGATTCGTGAACCGTATTGTGTGGGATTTCGTGTTCCGACAATTGCAAGCGCTGGACCAGTCAGTGAATCTAAATTTCCTTTTACGATGATTCCAATGGGTGGAACTTCTAGATCATCGAGAGCATCTGGCCATTCGGCAGTGCCAGGAATGATAAATCGAGCTTTACTTTCGGCAATTTCTGCAAAGGTTCGATCCAAATCGAAGTGTGTTAGACGTTCGATTAACGATGCATAGGCAACAGTGTCATATCCACCTTGGCAGAGTTTTTCATAGACGGTATCTGCACCGAGTTGGGATATCTCGCGGCCCCACAACGCTGTCCCTGGTTCAATAGATGCAAAGAGCGCTAATCGTTTAGCTAGTGAATTCATAGATCTGTTCCTTCGCGGAGTGAATAGGCTCGCTGCACTTCATCGAGCGTTGGAATTGAGCGGCCCGATAAATCTGCGAGGGTCCATGACAAGCGAATTACTTTATGTAAACCACGCGCTGTAATTCGTTCGCAATCGAGTTCATCGTGGAGGAAATTGAGAGCTGCTCTTTCGGGTCGATAGCGGCCGCGAAGTTCGCGGCTCGGAATATCTGCATTGAGATTCCATCGTTCATCCTTATAGCGTTCTGCGGCTGCACTTCGAGCGGCAATCACTCGAGAACGTATTGCAGCGCTACTCTCACCGAGTTCGGTCTGTGCTATCTCCACGCGACTTACGGGTTCGACTTGTACCCGCATATCGATGCGATCCATGAGAGGTCCAGATAACTTGCCTAAATATCTACGCACTTGAATAGATGAACATGTGCAATTGCGCCCCTTACCAGTGAACTTTCCGCATGGACATGGATTAGCTGCAAGCACTAATAGAAAACGTGCAGGAAAGGTAATCGAACCAACGCTTCGAGTGACCGTGATGGTCCCTGATTCAATGGGTTGACGGAGTGAATCAAGAATTCCTGCGGCACATTCTGGTGCTTCATCGATAAAGAGAACACCATGGTGCGCGAGGCTGCATGCACCTGGCTTAATGACATGGCTGCCTCCTCCAACAATCGCAACTCGTGATGCAGTGTGATGAGGAGAAACAATGGGCGCTGTGCGAGACATTGCAGAGCGAGTACCTAAGGCTCCAGAGATTGAATGCACTGCAGTTACTTCGAGAGCTTGATCGAGAGTGAGTTGAGGAAGAATCGAAGGAATGCGCGATGCAATCATTGTTTTTCCTGCACCTGGTGGACCGATGAGTAAGAGATGGTGTCCCCCTGTTGCAGCAACTTCTGCCGCAAAGCGCGCCTTACCTTGACCTGCTACATCTGCAAAATCTAGGGAGATATCAATATCAGTCGGTGCGATATCAAGTTCTTCTGCTGATGCGTATTCTCCAGTGCGCGCCCAATTGAGTAATTCGCGCAAGTGTTCAAAGGTGAGTATCTGCATCTGCGGCATCAGCGCTGCTTCAGAGATATTCGCAGCGGGAACAATTGCGCGAGTGATACCCGCTTTATATGCCGCAATCAGTGCTGGAAGTACTCCTTGAACTGATCGCACCTTACCGTCGAGTCCGAGCTCTCCCAAGATGACCATCGAAGTAAATGGATCTTGTTGAACTGAACCTTGCGCAATCAGAATTGCAAGAGCAATCGAGAGATCAAAACTTGAACCACTCTTCGGTAACCATGCAGGTGATAACGAGACTGTCACCTTTCGATTGGGCCACGTTTCTCCACAATTAGTGAGCGATGCACGTACTCGATCTCGTGACTCTTGAAGAGCGGCATCGGGTAATCCCAAGAGTGAATACATAGGTATTCCATCGCTGATATCAACTTCGATTTCAACAACGCTACCTGTTAAGCCAAGGAGCGCCATGCTCTGAGTGATTCCGATACTCATAGAACATTTCCTCGATATTCGAGGGTATGGGTTCCATCTGCGGCAATAAGTATTGCGATCAGATCGATTGAGTATTCGCATCCAAGGCAACGATGAGTTGCAAGCCAACCGAGTGCAAGGCGTTGCATGCGATGCGCCTTCTCGCGATTGATTGCTTCAAATGGGTGCCCAAAGGCCAGAGAGCTGCGCGTCTTAACTTCGACAAAATGGAAGGTTCCGTCGGAAGAGAGAGCCACCAAGTCAATCTCGCCTTCGCGAATTCGCCAATTACGATCTACGACCTCGTCGCCTCGATCTATGAGATAAGTAGCTGCGAGGTTTTCACCAAATGCACCGATACGTTGTTTCTTTCCGGGGTTTTTTACATGTGCGACCATGCGCGGGAGGGTAAAGCGAAATCACGTTCTCAATCAGTCAAAAGAGAGGAGCTGTGGAAATTACTTCAGTAGCGCTGCAATATTTGAGAAAGATCTACGGTGCTCAGGGCAGGGACCATATTCGAGTAGAGCTGCAGTATGAGCAGCGGTGATATAGCCCTTATGTTTTCCAAATCCATACTGAGGATAGGTGCAATCGAGTTCAATCATCATGCGATCTCGCGTAACTTTGGCGATAATCGATGCAGCGCTAATTGCCGTAACAACTTGATCACCCTTCCATACAGCCACATTAGGAAGTGCCAGGCCTTCAATCGCATATCCATCTGTTAAAACATAGGCAGGTTTTACATGAAGAGCATTGACCGCACGTCGCATACCGTCGAGATTTGCTGCATGGACTCCACGTTCATCAATTTCTTGCGGTGGAATCACGATAACACTGACGCTTTCAGCAATCGACATAATGGTGTCAAAGAGAATCTCTCGCTTGCTTTCTGAAATTTCTTTTGAATCGCGAACTTCAGCTAGCTCTGGAGCATCTGGATTGCTGAGAATAACCGCAGCGACAACGAGCGGCCCTGCACATGGTCCGCGACCTGCTTCATCCACTCCTGCAATAGGAGCGATACCGGCGCTGCGAAGAAGTTCTTCAATCGCTTTCATTGAATGAAATTACTTGATGGGATCGTGGCTTGAAACAATTCCGAGATGCTTATATGGCCAGATGATTGCAAAGACGCGACCGGTAATTTTTTCAACTGGCACAAAACCGTGGTTGATATCGTCTTGGTGGTATCGAGAATCGGCAGAAGAACCACGATGGTCTCCCATCACCCATACCTTGCCTTCAGGTACAGTGACATTGAAGTTCATTTCGCTTGGAACGTTGCCCGCAAAGATATATGGCTCTGATGTTGCCTTGCCATTAATGGTGAGCTTTCCATGTGAGCAGCAGACGATGTGATCGCCAGCTACGCCAATGACGCGCTTTACCAAGTATTGCTTTGCAGGATTTGGAAGAACTCCGACAGTAACAAGTCCTTCTTTGATTGCAGTGATAACTTTATTCTCGGTGACGACATTCGGTTCGGGCAGCCAATTTGCTGGATCGCGAAATACAACGACATCACCACGATTGATGGTTCGAGAGATAAATGGAACTTTATTTACCGCTACGCGATCGCTGATCTGAAGTGTGTTCTCCATAGATCCTGAAGGGATATAGAAGAACTGAACAAGAAAAGTTTTGATCAGGAGTGAAACTGCGAGCGCGACGATTACAAGAATCGGGAACTCACGAAGGGTTGAGCCCTTGCGTGACATCAGTAAAGGTGAAGTTACTCTGATTTGGTTTCGGCTACAGCTTCGGTTACTGCTACATCTTCCGTAGTCGCAGCCTCAGCTGGAACCTCTGCCACAGCATCAACTGTTGCTGGCTCGGACACAACAGGTGCTTCTTCTACGACCGCAACTGGTGTTGAAAGAATTCCGTCACCGTAACCTTCGATACCGTCGCGCTTTTCGCGAATCTTTGCAGCCTTACCGCGAAGGTCGCGGAGGTAGTAGAGCTTTGCACGACGAACATCGCCCTTCTTGACGAGTTCGATCTTCTCAATAACTGGTGTGTGAACTGGGAATGTGCGCTCTACGCCAACGCCGTAAGAGACCTTACGGATTGTGAAAGTTTCGCGAACTCCATCGCCCTGGCGACCGATAACGATTCCCTGGAATACCTGAAGACGTGACTTGTTACCTTCGATAACGCGGACGTGAATCTTGAGTTCATCGCCTGCGCGGAACTGTGGGATGTCCTTGCGGAGCGAAGCTGCATCTACGACGTCGAGAATGTTCATGGTGATTCCTGTTCATTACTTATCTATTAAGCACGGTTTTG
>JBDKLT010000026.1:0-36338 GCA_039795495.1 Actinomycetota bacterium
ACGTTATTACGATTCTTATCAAGTTCAATAATGCGAGCTTCAACCTGCTTGCCAATATACGGTGTTAAATCGCGAACGCGACGCATCTCAACAAGTGATGCTGGCAAGAAGCCGCGCAGTCCGATGTCAACAATAAGGCCGCCTTTTACAACTTCAATGACTGTGCCCACGACAACTTCATCGCGTTCCTTTTTGCCTTCGATTTCGCCCCATGCTCGTTCGTACTGTGCGCGCTTCTTGGAGAGAATTAAACGTCCTTCTTTATCTTCCTTCTGAAGAACTAGAGCTTCGACCTTATCGCCAACTTTGACGATGTCATTTGGATCTGCATCATGGCGGATTGAGAGTTCGCGGGATGGAATTACGCCTTCTGTCTTATAACCAACATCAAGGAGAACTTCTTCGCGATCAATTTGAACGACTGTGCCAACGACTAAATCTCCGTCGCTGAAATTTCTGATTGTGCCTTCGATTGCTGCAAGAAAATCTGCTGCTGATCCAATGTCATTTACTGCAATTTGTGTAGTCAAGATGCTCCGTAGGGATAGAAAGTAGTAGGGATAGGACTATTAAATTTTTACCGAAATAGGTATCTCGGAGGGCAAAGAGTACGGGCGTGGGTGAATGTGAGGCAAATCCCCGCATGAAAAAGTAGAGAACCAATAGGATTGTGACGCAATGGAGCGATACAGACTTTTACTCAAGATTCCCAATGTCTGGGGTCTCTTACTGGCCTGTTTTCCTGCGCGGGTTGCATATGGAATGGTCGGACTCTCTATCTTCTTTAAAGCCGAACAATCAACCGGCTCAATCTCTTTTGCAGGTCTTGCGATAGGCCTAAATGCAGCTGCGGGATCTTTTACCGCTGGTATCCGTGGTTCGATCATGGATAAGTACGGACAAACCTGGCCGCTTCGCATCATGGTTCCGGGTTACGCGTCGATGGCCTTTGCGCTCAATACGATGCAATCAAAACCACTGATGTTGATCTTTGCCTTTGCGATGGGTCTGAGTGCTCCCCCAATCAATTTATCTGTGCGACCTTTGTGGAAAATTATCGTTCCTGAAAATTCTCTTCGCACTGCATATGCACTCGATACAGCGATCATGAGTGCGGCAGGGGTGGTTGGTCCGGTCATCGCAACATCACTTGCTCTCTCTTCACATCCATCACTTCCTCTCAATATGTGTGGCGCGCTCATGTTGCTTGGCGGTGGCTCGCTCGCAATGACAAAAGTGTCGCGAAGTTGGGTTCCAGAGAAGAAGGAATCAGATCATCTTCCTCTTTGGAAACATAAACCACTCCAACTTCTCATGATTGAAGGTTGCTTCGTTGGTTTTGGTTGGGGCGTCTTTGATGTCGCTGTTCCTGCATTTACAACGATTGAAAAAGTTCCACACATGACTGCCTGGATCTTTACCGCTATGGGAATCGGAAATATTGCAGGCGGATTGATTGCTGGATTGGTCTCTAAGAGAACTTCTTCTCTGCAAGCAATGAGACGCACCTATGCAATCTGGTTTCTCGTTGCAATCCCTATGGCTCTTACCCATCCTGGATGGATAATGGTGATTGCCGCTGCTCTACTCGGATCCCTCGGAGGAGCGATGATGGTCTTCTACTGGGAAGTTATGGAAGCTATCCGGCCTAAAGGTTCACCAACAGCGATGATGGGTTGGCTCTGGACAGTCGAAGGAACACTGATGTCTGTGGGTTCGATGGCCGGTGGAATTATTTCAGAGCATCAATCTCCTACTTTGGCGCTTTGGATAACAGCTTCCTGTATCGGAATTGGTTACATCATTCTTGCCGTGGGTAAAGATCTATTGAAGGCAGCTGATCGAATTCCAACAGAAGAAGAAGATTTAGAGGCAATGAAAGATAACTCGCCAACAACCAATTGAAGAATTAATGAGCTGCTTGGTTCCAGCTCTTTCCGATTCCAACTGATACATCAAGCGGTGCTCGCAATGGGTAGGCGTTACCCATTTCTCTTCGGACTAATTCAGAAACTTTCTCTGCTTCGCTATCGATGATTTCTAGTATGAGCTCGTCATGAACCTGAAGTAAGAGTCGAGAAGTGAATGCGCCCGCCACAAGGGCCTGCTGAACATTGAGCATCGCCTGTTTGATGATGTCAGCTGCCGATCCTTGAATAGGTGCGTTGAGAGCCATCCGCTCTGCAACTTCGCGTCGCTGGCGATTATCGTGCATTAAATCAGGAAGGTAGCGACGACGTCCCATAATAGTTTCGGTGTAACCAGTCTTGCGAGCATCTTCAACGACTGTCTTAAGGTAATCACGGATTCCACCAAAACGTTCAAAGTAGCGATCCATCAAATCTTGCGCAGCAGGAGGAGAAATATCTAGTTGTGCTGCTAGTCCGTATGAGCTCAATCCATAGGCAAGGCCATAAGACATCGCCTTGATCTGTCTACGCATTTCAGAATCGACTTCGCTCGGCTTTACTCCAAAGACTTCTGCGGCAACAGATGCATGCAAATCTTCTCCGGACTCAAATGCTTGGAGTAGTTTTTCATCATGAGAAAGATGCGCCATGATGCGCATTTCGATTTGGCTGTAATCAGCGGTAAGAAGTGCATCAAAACCTTTGCCGGCAATAAAGCAATCGCGAATCTTTCGACCTTCTTCTGTGCGAACTGGAATATTCTGCAAATTGGGACCGACCGATGAAAGGCGACCTGTTGCAGCCACAGTTTGGGCGAAGTGAGTATGGATACGTTGATCTTTCTGGACTTCTACGAGCAAACCTTCGATGGTTGTAGAGAGCTTCTTTGTTTCGCGAATACGCAAGAGAGATGCCAATAGCGGATGGGACGTCTTTTCGAATAGCCACTGCAGAGCATCAGCATCAGTGGTGTATCCAGTCTTAATCTTCTTCGTCTTTGGCAAACCTAACTCGTCAAAGAGCACCACCTGAAGCTGCTTAGGCGATGCCACATTGAATTCATGGCCAGCAGCTTGGTGAGCACTCAGAGTTTCGCGCGCGACTTCGCCGTCGAAAAAAGTTGCAAGTGATTTCAAAGCTTTCGAATCAACTGCGATTCCGCGGTTCTCCATGAGAGCAAGCAGATCTGCAACAGGGAGTTCGAGATTTGTATAGAGATCCATTAAGCCACGTTGTGTGAGTTCGAGAGAGAGTGAATCTCGTAGACCAAAGAGTGCGCACGCTGTTGTGAGGAGTTGTTGTTCGGGGGTCGAAGAATCAATCTGACTTCCGTCTCCCCATCGTTGAAGAAGATCTGAAATTTCTTGAGCGCGAACTCCTGGATTAAGTAGATATGCCGCCAGGGCGATATCGAAAGAAATTCCGACCATCCCATTGTCTCGAGCAATAGCTTTTGCATCATGAGCAATCTTTAAAACGTTTCGATCTCCTGCCCACTCCCCCATTTCAGAGGAATGGATAAGGAATGCAGTTTTCTTATCCAGGGCAACTGCATATCGGTGAAGTCGGTCTTCATGGAGCTCATAAGCAATTGATATCGGACCGGAGTGATTTGCAATCTTCTTTGAAATCTCTTCAGGGGTGATTACTGCAGAATCGATATCCGATCCAAAGAGCGATAAATCTGGTTCTACACCTTTTGTTGGTGTCGATGTTTTCTTTGATTGAGTTTTGATGAGTGGAGCAAGTCGGTCTTTGAGCGTGCGAAATTCCAATTGCTCAAAGAGCGGATTGAGCTCACCTTCTTGTATCCCCGACCACTTCAGCTGGTCGATTGAAAATTCAATCGGTGCATCATGGATGAGCTGGGTTAATTGACGATTTCGTTTTACATTCTCAACATTCGCTCGGAGAGAATCTCCAACTTTTCCACCCACTGATTCAACTTTGGTGAGCAATTCGTTAAGCGAACCAAATTCGATAACCCATTTTGCAGCGGTCTTTTCCCCAACTCCTGGGATGGAAGGCAAGTTATCGCTGGGATCTCCACGAAGGGCTGCAAAATCAGGATATTGAGATGGTGTCATTCCGTACTTTTCGATGACAGCGCCCGGGGTCATTCGTGCCATCTCTGATACGCCTCGCTTTGGGTAGAGCACTGTTGTCTTATCTGTTACCAGTTGGAAGCTATCGCGATCTCCAGTACAGATAAGGACTTCGGCTCCTTCAGCCTCGGCGCGCTTGGTTATAGTTGCGATGATGTCATCGGCTTCATAGCCTTCAATTTCAAATTGGTTGATACCAAAGCCCCTGACGAGTTCGTGGAGATAAGACATCTGCGAACGAAATTCATCAGGGGTTTTTGCGCGATTAGCCTTGTACTCTGGAAATAGTTCGGTACGGAATGTTTTGCGCGAAACATCAAACGCAACGGCGATATGCGTTGGTTTCTCTTCTTTGAGAAGTGATATCAACATCGTGGCGAAGCCATAAATAGCATTTGTGTGTTGACCTTGTGCGGTCGTGAAATTTTCTGCTGGCAGAGCAAAAAATGCTCGATAGGCCATTGAATGGCCATCGATAAGCAGTAGTTTTGTCGTAGCCATGGCGCCATCATAGATATAAACTCAACTACTATGACTGAACCTGATTACTTGGCGATTATTAAAGAACGCGGACAAGGCGCTCTCGATATCAAGATGGGCATCGAGATGCTCGAAGTGTCTCCTCAAAGACTCGTTGCTCGCATGCCGGTAGAAGGAAATACGCAACCAATTGGTCTCTTACACGGTGGAGCAAATGTTGTACTCGCCGAATCTCTCGGTTCAATCGGTACTCAATTACACGCTGGTCCAGATCGCAAAATTGTTGGAGTCGATATCAATGCCACTCACCATAAATCTGCTACGAGCGGTTTTGTCACAGCAGTTGCGACGCCCATTTCGCTTGGTCGCACTCTCTGCGTCTATGAAATCGTGATAACAAATGAGGCAGGTCAGCGAACATGTACCGCTCGCATAACCTGCCTCATCCTTAATAAGGAGTAGCTCGTTAGTTAGGAATCTGGCGTATTAATGCGCACCGGTTCCGAGATATGCCTCGCGAACTGCTGGATCATTGAGTAGATCACTCGCTGCGGCCTCTTTTGTAACATTTCCAGTTTCGAGAATGTAGGCACGATGTGCGCGCTGAAGCGCCTGCTGTGCATTCTGTTCGACAAGAAGAATGGTGACGCCTTGCTTATTAATCTCAGTAATGATGCGGAAGATATTTGCGATCATCTGAGGAGCAAGACCCATGGATGGTTCGTCGAGCAAGAGAACTTTAGGGCGAGCCATGAGTGCGCGACCCATTGCAAGCATCTGCTGTTCTCCACCAGACAAAGTTCCACCAGCCTGAGAAACACGTTCTTTGAGTCGTGGGAAGAGCGCGTAGACGCGATCGAGATCTTCATCCATTTCGTGCTTACGATCTTTGCGATTGAACTTGCCCATCTCAAGATTTTCAAGAACTGTCATACCAGGAAAGATTCCGCGGCCTTCAGGAACCTGTGAGATTCCAAGGTCAACTCGTTCGTGGGCAGGAATCTTATTGATGCTCTCGCCATCAAAGGTGATATCGCCGCTTGAAACAGGGCGAAGTCCTGAGATGGTTTTGAGAATAGTTGTCTTACCTGCACCGTTGGCACCGATAAGTGTGACAATCTCACCTTGGTTAACGACAACAGAGACGCCCTTAATAGCTTCAATCTTGCCGTAGTGAACGCGAAGATCTTTTATTTCAAGACGCATCTGCTGGCACTCCTAGGTAAGCCTCGATTACGCGAGGGTCATTTTGAACAACTGATGGAAGATCATCTGCAATCTTTTGACCGAAGTCGAGAACTGCAACGCGATCTGAGATTCCCATGATGAGCGACATATCGTGCTCGATCAAAAGGACTGTGTATCCCTTATCGCGAATCTTCTTAATGGTCTCTGCAAGTGCGACCTTTTCAGCAGGGTTAAAACCTGCTGCTGGTTCGTCAAGGAGGATGAGCTGAGGCTCTGTTCCGAGAGCACGTGCAATCTCAAGTCGGCGCTGATCTCCATAAGGAAGGTTCTTTGCCAATTGATCTGCGCGGTGATCGATACCCATAAATTCGAGAAGTTCGTGAGCGCGTTGCTTTGATTCACGTTCTTCGCGACGGTTGAGCGGGCTACCGAAGAGCGCACGGAGAAGACCTGTCTTCTTATGCACATCAGTTGCTGTGATGACATTTTCAAGAGCGGTCATATCTCCAAAGAGACGAACGTTCTGGAAAGTACGCGCAAGGCCAGCCTTGGTAACTTGATGGCGCTTCTTACCTGCAAGGTTTTCACCCTTGAAGACAATTTCGCCAGAGGATACTGGGTAGACGCCTGTGACAACGTTGAAGACTGTCGTCTTGCCTGCACCGTTCGGTCCGATGAGAGCGCAGATTTCACCTTTATTAACATGGAAGTTAACTTCGTTGAGTGCTGTAACTCCACCAAATTTAATGGTGACGTTCTTGAGTTCGAGGAGCTTTTCAGACATTACATAGCCTTCTTCTCTTGAATTTTTTCTCGCTTCTTGCGAGGGAGCAATCCATCTGGACGAACGTTCATCATCAAGATAAGCACCGCACCAAACACCAACTGACGCAAGTCAGAGATGAAGCGGATTCGATCTGGAAGATAAGCGAGAATTGCTGCACCAAGTGCGACGCCCCAGATATTTCCGATTCCACCGAATACAACGCAAGCAAGAATCAGAATAGAGACATCAAACTTAAACATATCTGGTGAGATCACCATAACCTTTGATGCATAGATAACACCTGCGGCACCGCCGACAGCAGCCCCAATCACGAATGACCAGAGTTTGTAGACGAGGGTGTTTACACCCATCAGCGCTGCAACATCTTCATCTTGGCGAATCGCTTCCCAAGCGCGACCTGGGCGACGCACTGTAAAACGTCGAATCATCCAAATCACAAGAAGAATCAGTACGAGAACTAACCAGAAGAAATTCTCGGTATGTTCTAGATCAAATTTGAGTCCAAAGATAGTTGGGGGGTTTGGAATTCCCGCCACACCACTAGGTCCACCGGTTATTTCAATGTTGAGTGCGACTATGCGAACAATCTCACCAAAACCAAGTGTGATAATTGCAAGATAGTCCCCACGGAGACGAAGTGCAGGAAGACCCAGGATTACGCCAGAAAGCATTGCAAATCCAATGCCAACTGGAAGTACTTGCCATGTATTCCAGTTGTACAAAGTTGAAAGAATCGCCTGAGAGTAGGCACCAATTGCAAAGAAGGCGACATATCCAAGATCGAGAAGACCTGATTTACCAACAACAATATTGAGGCCAAGGGCCATCAAAACGAACATGCCAACCGGATACACCAAGACGTTCTGGTAAGAAGTAATTGGCGTATTGAGGAAGCTAGTTGGACCCCACTCGGCAGCAAAAGGCAATAGGGCCATTAGACCAATAAACGCAACCACGAAGATGGTACGAGTAGTACGGTTCCAGCCATCCCAGATGTGGGCGCCTTTATCGCGAAGATTAAATTTAGATAATTTGCTCATTCTCATGTCCTCGTCTGCTGAACAGCTTCACCAAATAGGCCATTTGGCTTAAATAGAAGAACTACAACAAGTACTACGAAAACTGTGACAGCTTTCCATTGAGATCCCATAATCGCGGATGCGAATTGCTCAACCATTCCAAGGGCTAATCCCCCGTAGAAGGCTCCGCGCAGGTTGCCAATACCACCGAGAACTGCTGCGGTAAAGGCTGCGATTCCCATGTTGAAACCAACGTTGAAAATAGTGTTCTCATAGATCGTTGTGTAAAGGAATGCCGCAGCTCCTGTTGTGAGTCCACCAATAAAGAAGGTCAAGGAAATCACTTTATTGATATTGATTCCCATCAACTTTGAATTCTCTTCGGACATTGAAACGGCTCTGATTGACTTGCCTAAACGTGAGCGAGTCACAAACTGATCCAGAGTAAGGAAGATGAGGATTGGCATAACAATTGCCAGGACGGTATCAATACGGAAATTGGCTCCAGCTATTTCGCCAAAGCTCCACTTCTCTAGGAGTCTTGGCGCAGTGCGCGGACGCGCACCAGTCAAATTGCTCACTCCCTCGAGGAGAAAGATTGAGACTCCGATAGCAGAGATCAATGATGCCAATCTACTTGCGCCTCGAGCTCGCAACCTTCGATAGGCAACCAGCTCGACCAAAATTGCTAATAACGAACAAGCCAACATAGATGCTAAAAGTGAAAGCAGCATCACGAGTATAAGTTTCCAACCATGAAGGGTTGGAGAATTGATTGGGTAGCCCATGATGGTGACTTGGAAATAAAGTGTTGTAAATGTTCCAATCATAAAAACTTCTGAGTTTGCGAAGTTAATAAGTCTCAAAACTCCGTACACCATCGTGTATCCGAGTGAGACCAAAGCATAGATAAGGCCGAGTGCTAATCCTTCGAGGATTAGAGACCAGAATTGGCTCTGAATAACAGTTAAATTCATATTTACCGTTCTTAGATTTGAGAAATATTGTAAAACGTGGCCACTTCTCCTTTTACAGAGAAGTGGCCACGTTTCTTACATATCTATTGCTTACTTAGATAAGGGATTATGCAACCTTGTCGTAAACAATCTTTCCGCCTGAGACCTTCCAGCCTCCGACAGCTGCAGCTGTAGTTGGATCACCGTAGCGATCGAACTTGAACTTTGAGCCGTCAGCAGCAACGAATGTTCCTGAGTTCACGCAAAGCTGGATAGCTGAACGAGTCAACTTTCCTTGCTTGATGCAATCTAGGAATACGTTTGTAGCTGTCCATGCTGTTTCTGCATAAAGTCCAGGGACCTTGACGCCAGTAACCTTCTGGAAATCTGCAAGTTGTGCAGCTGTCATCAATGTTGCGAATGGAACTGAAGCAGCTGTAAGGCGAACGCCTTCTGCAGCAGATCCTGCAAGACCAGGGAATTCAGATGTATTCACACCATCGCCTCCACCAAGGATGCCTGTGTATCCGCCATCGCGAAGTGCCTTAAAGAGTGGAGCAGCGTCTGCATCGTAACCACCGTAAATAACGATGTTTGCGCCAGATGCCTTCACCTTTGCTACAACTGAAGTGAAGTTTGAAGTCTTCTGAGCAACAGAGTCTGTTCCTACGATTGTTCCAAGCTTCTTAGCTGTTGGTGTTACGTCGTTCTTGATTAGTGGCTCGCCGTATGTTGACTGGTCATCGATCAAGTAGTACTTAGGTGAAGCAATTCCGCTAGCTGTGTAGCGAGCGAGTGCTGGTCCCTGGAATGCATCGTGTGCCACAACGCGGTGGAACACTGGGAAGCCGTTTGACTTTGCCTTACGGTTTGTAAGGTCAACAGCTGATGCTGAAGGTGCAACCATTGTGAGTCCAGCAGCCTTGAATGCAGGGAATGAGTTACGTGCTTCGCCTGAACATGATGTTCCGATAACGCCGATAATTCCCTTATCAGCAGCAACACCAGGAGCTACGTTTGCAGCAACTGTTCCGTCGCACTGAGTATCAGCTTTAACGAGAACTACCTTTACAGCAGGGTTTGTACGGTTGTACTGATCAAGCGCCCAGATAACTCCTGGAATCTGATCCTGACCAAGACCTGCATAAGCACCTGTAAGTGGGCCTTCAAATGCAAGCTTGACTGTCTTTGTAGCTGCGGTCGCTGGAGCTGAAGCAACTGCACCGAGTGCAAGAGTTGCCGCAGCAGCAATAGCGAAGCCGCTTACGATCTTCTTATTCATGTAATGCCTTCCTGTTTTTTCATGCTTGTGTCCCGGGACAGGGAGGTGTGAAGAGTAATGCTCAACCCACGCTTGAGACAAGACGTAATGGTTAATTTTTCCGCGTGGGAGGTTACTTTTTGATTACGAAATTGGTCCCATTACAGGGGTCGGAAACCTATTTATCGAGGGCAGCTTCAGGCGAGATGACAGCGTTGGCCACCTCTTTCATGGTCAGGCGACGGTCCATTGCAGCCCTCTGAATCCATGAAAATGCCTCGGGCTCTGAGAGGTTGAGTGCCTTCATCAAGATGCCTTTGGCGCGATCAATAATCTTTCGAGCTTCAAGGCGTTCATGTAGATCTGCAACTTCGTCGGCAAGAGATTTCATCTGGGTGTGACGACTGATTGCGATTTCAATTGCCGGAACTAAATCGCCGATAGTAAATGGCTTCACGACATAGGCCATAACACCTGCGTCACGTGCTCGATCGACCAACTCTTTCTGACTAAATGCGGTGAGCATTAATACTGGAGCAATTGAAATAATTTTTTCAGCAGCGGAGATTCCATCAAGAACTGGCATCTTGACATCGAGAATCGCTAAATCTGGTTGATGTTCGGTTGCAAGCGTGATTGCTTCTTCACCGTTAGTTGCCTGAGCGACAACGTTGTAACCGGCTTCTTGCAACATCTCGACAAGATCCATGCGAATGAGAGCTTCGTCTTCTGCAACGAGAATACGAACAGCGCTCTGTGACGCAGCATCTTTGCTCATGTGCCCCGAGTCGGATTCGAACCGACACTATGCAGTGTTTGAGACTGCCCTCTCTACCGTTGGAGTACCGAGGCGTACTCGCCTATCGTATTAGAGAAGGGCTGAATGGAGAAACGAAGCTCTGCTGTGTATTAACGGTAGGCAGGAACAACGCCATTAACGGCGTCGCCTACGGTGTGTACGCGCATCGCATTTGTAGAGCCTGGAATTCCCGGAGGAGAACCAGCAACGATGATGACAGATTCGCCAATCTGCGCGCGCTTGCCATCGATAAGCATCTTATCTGCCTGAAGAACCATTTCATCTGTGTGCTTGACCATCGGAGTGACCGCAGGTTCAACGCCCCAAGACAATGCAAGTCGGTTATATGTACCGATTTCAGGAGTAATCGCAATGATCTGAATTGGTGAACGAAGACGTGAAATACGTCGCGCAGAATCACCTGATTGAGTGAAAGTCACTAAGAATTTAGCTCCGACAATTGAACCAACTTCAGCTGCTGCCTTAGTGACTGCCCCACCCTTGGTACGTGGCGCATGTGTAAGAGGGCGAATTCTCTCGAGGCCTTCTTGTTCGGTCTTTTCAATGATGCGAGCCATTGTCTGAACAGCTTCAATTGCAAACTCACCAACTGAAGTTTCGCCTGAGAGCATCAGCGCATCTGCTCCATCAAGGACAGCATTTGCGCAGTCAGTTGCTTCGGCGCGAGTTGGACGTGAGTTTGTAATCATTGAATCGAGCATCTGAGTTGCAACAATGACTGGCTTTGCAGCATCGCGTGCAAGTTCGACGCAACGCTTCTGAACCATTGGGACGTCTTCGATTGGAAGTTCGACACCGAGATCTCCGCGCGCAACCATAATGCCGTCAAATGCATCAACGATTTCAACGAGATTATCGACAGCTTGCGGCTTTTCAATCTTTGCAATAACTGGAACTCGAATTCCAACTTCATCCATGATTGCGTGAACATCTTTAATATCTGCTGCGTTGCGGACAAAAGAGAGAGCGATGAAATCTGCACCAGCACGAAGTCCCCAACGAAGATCATCTTCATCTTTCTTTGACATTGCAGGAACGGAAACAGCAACACCAGGCAGATTGATTCCCTTGTTATTGCTCACCGCTCCAGGTTCGATGCACTTAGTGACAACATCGTTGCCCTTCACTTCAAGAACTTCGACAGTTACTTTTCCATCGTCAATCAGAATGCGATCTCCTGCTTTGCAATCTCCAGGTAGACCTTTATACGTTGTTCCGACGCGCTCTTTTGTACCGGGAACTTCATCCGTTGTGATTGTAAAAATGTCTCCACGGGCGAGTTCATGTGGGCCGTTCTCAAAACGTGCCAAACGAATCTTTGGTCCTTGAAGGTCGACAAGGATTGCAACTGCTTTACCTGCAGCCTTTGCCGCTTCACGAACGCGATCAAGTCGCGCCTGGTGTTCGTCATATCCACCATGGGAAAGGTTGAGGCGCGCCATATTCATGCCGGCGGCGATGAGCTCCTTTACCTTCTCAGGAGATTCAACAGCTGGACCCATCGTGCATACAATTTTGGCGCGGCGCATATCGTTACCTTATCTGTGGTGAGTAGTTACTTAGAAGTTATACGGTGAGTTGGCGAGTTGTTGGTTCGATCGGAGCCGGAAGTTGAGTCTCCCCCGCGAGATATCGATCGACTGCCGCAGCAGCAGAGCGACCCTCTGCGATTGCCCAGACAATCAGTGATTGACCTCGACCCGCATCTCCTGCGACGAAGATTCCTTCTTCGCTGCTCTGGAAATTTTCATCGCGTTGGATATTGCCGCGTTCATCGAGTTGGACTTCAAGTTGTTCGATGAGGGCAGATTTTTCTGGACCAGTAAAGCCCATTGCAAGGAATACAAAATCAGCTGGAAGTTCGCGTTCTGTTCCAGGAACTGGTTCAAACTTTCCGTTCTCGAATTTAGTTTCAACAATCTTGAGAGCCTTGAGGTTGCCCTTGCCGTCGCCGATAAATTCTTGAGTGCTCACAGAGAAGACGCGGTTATCCAACTCTTCGTGCGCACTTGAGACGCGATAAATCATTGGATATGTCGGCCATGGTTGCGAAGAAGGACGTTCTTCAGTTGGTCGAGGCATGATTTCAAGTTGCGTAACACTTGCGGCACCTTGACGTACTGATGTTCCAAGACAATCTGCACCAGTGTCGCCGCCGCCGAGAATGATGACGTGCTTTCCGGTGACGTTAATTGGAGGAGTTTCAATTTCACCGAGCGCCTGCTTATTTCCCCATGGCAAAAATTCCATCGCTTGATAGATACCTTTGTTATCGCGACCAGGAATTGGAAGATCGCGCCATTGAGTTGCACCTACTGCAAGAACAATGGCATCGTACTTTGCGCGAAGATCTGAACCTGTGAGTTCGACTCCAACGTTAACTCCGGGACGGAAACGAGTTCCTTCTTGTTCCATCTGGGCCAGACGACGATCTACTACATGCTTCTCCATCTTGAATTCTGGAATTCCGTAGCGAAGTAGTCCTCCAATTTTCTCTGCGCGCTCATAGACAGCAACAGTGTGTCCGGCGCGAGTGAGCTGTTGTGCAGCTGCAAGACCTGCAGGACCTGAACCAATAACAGCAACTGTCTTACCTGAAAGGCGCTCAGGTGCAAGTGGCTTAACATTATCTGCATCAAATGCTTCTTCAATGGTTCGTAGTTCAATTTGCTTGATTGTGACTGCATCGCGATTAATGCCTACAACGCAAGCAGTTTCACAAGGAGCAGGACAGAGGCGACCTGTGAATTCAGGGAAATTATTTGTCGCATGAAGTCGATCGATAGCTTCGTTCTTATCCCCTCGCCACATGAGATCGTTCCATTCAGGAATTAAATTTCCAAGTGGGCAACCGTTGTGGCAGAAAGGAATTCCGCAATCCATACAGCGACCAGCCTGCTTCTGCAAGTGTTCTAGCGATTGAGGTTCATATACTTCGCGCCAATCTTTGATGCGCACATCTACGGGACGTCGCTTAGGAGTTTCGCGCGGTGTTGTCATAAATCCTTTTGGATCAGCCATTTGCAGCAACCTCCATGATGTATTCGTCTACAGGTAGACCTTCTTTTGTTGCACGTTCGATTGCAGAGAGGACCTTTGCATAATCGCGTGGCATGATGAGTGAGAATCGAGAAATTTGATTTTCCCAATCTGCAAGAAGTGCGTGAGCAACTTCAGAGCCAGTCTCAGCGTGGAATGAAGAGACAATTGACTTAAGCTTTTCTCGCTGATCAGCAGGAACTGCAAGTACATCAACCATCTCTGTATTTACTACTGCAGTGTTGAGGTCGAGCACAAATGCGCGACCACCTGACATACCTGCTGCGATATTGCGCCCGGTCTGACCAAGGATGACCACTGTTCCGCCTGTCATGTATTCGAGTGCGTGATCACCAACTCCTTCGACTACGGCAGTTGCACCTGAGTTACGAACGCAGAATCTTTCGCCAGCTAATCCGCGGATAAAGATTTCACCTGATGTTGCGCCATAACCAATGACGTTTCCGGCGATGACGTTCTTCTCTGATGCGAAAGTTGCCTTTTCATCAGGGCGAACAATCACGCGACCACCAGAGATTCCCTTACCGACGTAGTCGTTAGAATCGCCGTACAGTCGAATCGATACTCCTTGTGGGAGGAATGCTCCGAGTGACTGTCCGGCAGAGCCATGGAATGTGACATCGATAGTGCCTGCAGGCAATCCTTCAGCTCCATATCGTCGAGTTACTTCTGCACCCAACATCGTTCCCACTGTGCGGTTGACGTTTCGAACAGGAAGTTCGATACGAACAGCTTCACCCTTTTCTAAAGCATCTTTAGCAAGTTTGATAAGTTGATTATCGAGCGCTTGTGCGAGGCCGTGATCTTGAGTTGTAGTGCAATGCAGCGGTGAGTCAACATCTGGACGCACTAGAAGTGGAGATAGATCTAGCCCACTTGCCTTCCAGTGATCGACTGCAGCGCGAGTATCGAGATATTCGACATGTCCGATCGCTTCTTGAAGTGTGCGGAAACCAAGAGATGCCAAGATTTCACGGACTTCTTCAGCGATGTATTCGAAGAATGTTTCAACGAATTCAGGTTTTCCAGAGAATTTTTTACGAAGTTCTGGATTCTGTGTTGCAACACCTACTGGGCATGTATCGAGGTGGCAGACACGCATCATGATGCAACCTGATACTACGAGTGGCGCAGTTGCGAAACCATATTCCTCAGCGCCAAGAAGAGCTGCAATCACTACATCGCGGCCTGTCTTAAGTTGACCATCTGCTTGCACAACGATGCGATCGCGCAGATTATTTAGAAGCAAAGTCTGTTGAGTCTCGGCAAGACCAAGTTCCCAAGGAGCACCTGCATGCTTCAGTGATGTCAACGGTGAAGCACCAGTTCCGCCATCATGGCCAGAGATAAGAACAACATCGGCATGTGCCTTAGAGACTCCAGCTGCGACGGTTCCGACACCAACTTCTGCTACGAGCTTGACGTGAACACGCGCTTCTTTATTTGCGTTCTTAAGATCATGAATCAATTGAGCAAGATCTTCAATTGAGTAGATGTCGTGGTGAGGTGGAGGTGAGATGAGACCTACCCCAGGTGTTGAGTAACGAGCCTTTGCGACCCATGGATAAACCTTGTAACCCGGAAGCTGGCCACCTTCGCCAGGCTTCGCCCCTTGAGCAATCTTGATTTGAATATCAGTTGCATTAATAAGGTAATTACTTGTCACGCCAAATCGACCAGAAGCTACCTGCTTAATTGCGCTCTTCTTAGAATCTCCATTAGGTAGAGGAATAAATCGCGCTGGATCTTCTCCGCCTTCGCCAGTGTTTGATTTTGCACCAAGGCGGTTCATCGCAATAGCAAGTGTTTCATGCACTTCTTGAGAGACGGATCCGTATGACATCGCACCCGTTGAGAAGCGCTTCACAATCTCTGAGATTGGTTCGACTTCATCGATTGAGATTGGGGCACGTTCTCCATCCTTAAACTGGAAGAGGCCGCGTAGCGTCATCAGAGTTTTGCTCTGATCATTGACCTTTGTTGTGTATCGCTTAAAGATGTCATATCGCTTGTTGCGAGTTGAGTGCTGAAGCGCAAATACTGTTTCAGGATTAAATAGATGTGGTTCGCCATCGCGACGCCACTGATATTCGCCACCTACTGCAAGGCGCTTTGCTCCCGGAATTTCCCCGCCTACTGGATATGCAAAGTGATGACGCTTAATTGTCTCTTCAGCGATGACATCAAGGTCGACGCCGCCAAGGCGTGAAGTTGTACCTACAAAGAATTCATCGACAACATCTTGTGCAAGTCCTATCGCTTCAAAAACTTGAGCACCGGTATAAGAAGCGATAGTCGAGATACCCATCTTCGACATCACTTTGAGTACGCCCTTACCGAGAGCCTTAATGACATTGCGGACTGCCTTTTCAGGTGCGATGCCAGTGATGATTCCTTGATTTACCAAATCTTCTGCAGTCTCCATAACAAGATATGGATTTACTGCTGCTGCACCGTATCCAATGAGAAGTGCGACATGGTGAACTTCGCGTACATCTCCGGCTTCGACAACGAGACCAACCTTGGTACGAGTCTTTTCACGAATCAAGTGGTGGTGAACTGCTGCAGTAAGAAGCAGCGATGGGATTGGGCAATCTTCTGCATCACCATCGCGATCTGATAGAACAATGATGCGCGCACCTCGAGCAATTGCATCAGAGACTTCGCGCTTGATTTCTTCTAAGCGAATTCGAAGAGTGTTGCCATCGCCGGTCACAGGGAAGAGACCGCGAACTACATAGGCCTCTAGTTCTGGATAGTCATCATCGGCGTTGACGTGGATGATCTTTGCGAGTTCATCGTTATCAATGACTGGAAATGCAAGCGAAATCTGTTTGCAGGATTCTGGTCCTGGATCGAGCAAGTTATGTTCAGGGCCTAGAGAACCACCCAAGCTTGTAACGAGCTCTTCGCGGATTGCATCAAGAGGTGGGTTAGTTACCTGAGCAAAGAGTTGTGTGAAGTAATCAAAGAGAAGACGCGGCTTAGCTGAGAGCGCTGCGATTGGCGTATCTGTTCCCATAGAACCGAGCGCTTCTCCCCCGCTCTTTGCCATAGGAGTAACGATGATCTTGATTTCTTCTTCGGTGTAACCAAATGCCTTTTGACGACGAATCACAGATTTGTGTGGATAGACAATGTGTTCGCGTGAAGGAAGATCGGAGAGTTTGATCATTCCATCCTTTAACCATGTGCCATATGGAGCAGCATCTGCAAGTGAATCTTTAATTTCATCATCTTCAATGATGCGACCAGCTTCGATATCAACCAAGAACATCTTTCCTGGCTGAAGTCGGCCCTTTCGAACAATCTTCTCTGCGGGAAAATCAAGTACTCCAACTTCAGATGCGAGTACTACGAGGCCATCTTCAGTGACCCAGAAACGAGAAGGACGTAGACCATTACGATCTAGAACTGCACCGACTTGATGTCCATCTGTAAATGTCACACATGCAGGTCCATCCCATGGCTCCATAAGAGATGCATGGAATGCATAGAAGTCACGACGCTTCTGCGACATTGTTGCGTGATTTTCCCAAGCTTCAGGAATCATCATCAAGACAGCATGTGGGAGTGAACGACCGCCGAGATAGAGAAGTTCGAGAACTTCATCAAATGATGCAGAGTCAGATCCAGACATTTCTACGATTGGGAATAGACGCTTGAGATCGCCTCCGATGAGATCGCTTGCTAGAAGTGATTCGCGCGCACGCATCCAGTTGCGATTGCCCTTAACAGTATTGATTTCGCCGTTGTGAGCAATAAATCGATAGGGGTGAGCCAATGGCCAAGATGGGAATGTATTTGTTGAAAAGCGTGAGTGAACAAGAGCAAGCGGAGAAACCACTCGTTGATCGCTGAGATCAGGGAAGAACTCTTCGAGCTGTCCTGTTGTAAGCATTCCCTTATACACAATTGTCTGAGAAGAAAGTGAAGGGAAGTAGAGATCGAGTGAATGCTCTGCGCGTTTACGCAATGCAAAAGCTAAGCGATCGAGAGCAATTCCTGACTCTCCTTGAACGCCTGCAACAAAGAGTTGCTTGAACTGTGGCATGACAGAGACTGCTGTCTTGCCGAGTGACTTTGAATTAATTGGCAGATCGCGCCAACCCAGAACTGTGAGACCTTCTTCTGTTGCAAGGCGTGCGATTTCTGGAGCTACATCAACGCCTTGTGCAATAAATGCGATACCTGTCGCATATGAACTTTCGGCTGGGAGAGTGAATTTAACTTCAGCGCGATAGAAGGCATCGGGAACGCGAATAAGGATTCCAGCGCCATCTCCTGAATCAGGTTCAGCACCTGATGCGCCACGATGTTCGAGATTGCGAAGAGCGGTAAGTGCCTTCTCTACGATTTCATGAGTTGCAACTTTATTGAGGGTGGCCACCATCGCGACGCCGCATGCATCGTGTTCTTGCGCAGGATCGTAAAGACCTTGAGCTGCGGGATAGTTTGAAGAGAGAGCCATAACCCGGTGTCCTTTTTACTGTAGCTATCTGAAGTAAGGGGACAACCTTGGCCCAAAGAAATCTAGTGAAGCAGGTGAATCAGTGGCGAAAGAGTAGCAAGGAGGGTGCGCTAGATGCCACTCACATGCAGAATCTGCCCGATGCCTGCGGTAATCGCCATTCCGAGGCAGCCGCCTGCAATGACTCGAACTGTTGGTACAAGAAGCTTGGAGCCCGCAGTTTTGGCGCTAATCACACCTGTGATGATGAGGCCGGCAATGGTGAATCCGATGATGCTTGTTGCCGCCTTTCCAGGAGTTGGGGCAAAGGCGCCTAGAAATGGAATCAGTCCACCTGCAGTAAACGAGAGCGCTGATGCGATCGCTGCCTGAACAGGGCGCGCCTTGGTATGAGGGTGTTGTCCTAGTTCATCACGCAGATGTGCTTCGAGGGCATCTTTCTCGTGCATGGTCTCTGCAACTTGTGTTGCTAATTCACGTGATAGTCCACGTTCGATATAAATCTCAATCAACTCTTCAAGTTCGCCATCTGGGTCAATTGCAAGATGTTCAATTTCCAGAAGTCGGTCCGACTCTTCAATATCATTTTGAGAACGAACAGAAACGTACTCTCCTACTGCCATGGACATTGCACCTGCCGCGATTCCGGCAGCGCCTGCTGTAACAAGAAGTCCGTGTTCGCCGCTCTTTGCTGCAGCAACACCAATCATCAAACTCGCAGTTGATACCAATCCATCATTTGCACCTAAGACAGCAGCGCGCAACCAACCTGCTCGATGGGTGCGGTGATGGAGATTGCGTTGATAGACATCTTCAAGAGCCATATTTCTAGCCTACCTCGAAGAGCGCGAAATTCGGCCGAAGGCAACGAGGCCAACTGCAACACAGATGAGCGATACATATTGATTGAGACGTAAACCACCGATGACATGTGCAGAATCAATTCGCACGCCTTCGATGAAGAAACGTCCTAAGCCATACCCTGCAACATAGAGCCAGAATAATGAACCGGCCGGATACCTCTTATTGAGAGAAATGAGAATGAGGGCAAGGAGTACACACCAGAGAGATTCGTAGAGAAATGTTGGATGGAAAGTCTCATAGTTCGCGAAAGCCGAAGGTCTTAGCGAATATGGAATCTCAAGCGCCCAAGGAGCCGTGAGAGGTCTTCCAAATAGTTCTCCATTAAACCAATTTCCCCAACGGCCAATTGCTTGAGCGATCAAGAGTCCAGGTGCAAGCGCATCTGCAAAGGTAGCAAAAGACGGTAATGGCCGAATGCGAGTAATTTTTGAGTAAGAAATCCACGCGCCTACCGCACCGAGGGAGATAGCTCCCCAAATTCCGAGTCCGCCTTTCCAGATCGCAAATATTTCAAGTGGGTTCTTATCTCTACCGACATACTGATCGAGAGAGGTGAGCACGTGATAGAGACGTCCACCGATAACTCCTGCGGGAATCGCAATGATTGCAACATCTGCAACTACGCCATCGCATTCGGGGAAAGAAGAAGTGAATCGATGATCTGCAATCCAGATTGCAGCAGCTATCCCTGCGATGATGCAGAGGGCATATAAGTGAAAAGTGAAAGGTCCAATTTCAACGACCGAGATACTCGGTGTTGGAATTGAGTAATACACCTTATCCGCGCTCTACTGCGGCCTTAAATTTCTCGAGGCTAAAGTATTCGGTGTTGCGATCAATCTCTTTTCCGTTGATAAAGACAGTTGGAGTTGAATTAACATTCGCTTTTGCGCCAGCAGCTGCGACGTTAGAGACCCATCCTTCGTATGACATATCTTTCACACAGGATTTGAATTTTTCGGAGGTAATTCCTGCAGAGCTGCCAATAAGTGCAAGTGCATCATTGGTCCAAGCACCGCTGTTCTCTTGAGGTTGGTTCGCATAGAGTACACGGTGGTAACCCAAGAATTTACCTTCATCAGCAGAACAAGCTGCAGCATTTGCGGCATTAATTGACTCTGGTCCTAGGAAAGAAAGCGTGTGGTAGACGACTGTCGCCTTCTTATCTGCAATGAGGGACTCGATATATGACCCTTGAAGCTTCTCGAATTGCATACAGATTGGACATTGGAAATCTTCATAGATATCGACAACCGGTACGCCTGTCAGATCCTTATTAAAGACAATGCCATAGCCATGATCAGACGAGACTGATGCTGGTATCGCAGCAGACGTATTGGTCTGCTTAGAAAGCAAGGTTGGAACCAACATGATGAGAAGAACGCCGATCACGATTGCAATCACGAGATTGCGAGTGAAGTTATCCTTCTTTGCGGGTGTCTTAGCCATTGTTCTGTTCTCCATCTGATGTATGTCGGTCTAGTCCAAATTTACTGTGTGGAAAGAAGAATAGGTATATCGCTAGGAACGCCAACCCGGCGTCGCGGAGTAATTCAGGCAGATAGTTGGCAGTTCCAGGTTCGACCTGTCCCCCGCCTCCGAAACATCCGCAATCGATCGACAGTCCGCGTGCCCATGCTTGAGAAATTCCAATGATAAAAGCGATCATGAGAACTCCTCCCACAACCGCAGAGATGCGTACAGCTGCACCGATAATGAGCAAAATGCCAGTTGCAATTTCGATAAAAGGAAGAATGATTCCTATGAAATTAGCTAATGAGATGGGAAGAAGTTCATAAGCACGTACGGCCATCTGTGACTTATCTAGATGTTGGTATTTGAGCAGTCCGGCAGCAAAGAGGACTCCCCCAAGAACTAAACGCGCAAGAAGACCAAACCAAGGAAAATATTTCTTCATCGTCCTTCACGTACTCCTAACGCTAGCTCTGAGGCGAGTGTACGAACGGCATTGATGCCAGATTGTTGATTTGGTGCATCGAGAATCGCTTTGATGAAAGCTGAACCAACGATAACTCCATCTGCATATCGAGCCACATCGCGGGCTTGTTCGCGCGTAGATACTCCGAGCCCAACGGCAACGGGAGTATCGGAGACATTGCGAATACGTGCTACTAAATCTGGAGCTCCCGATGAAACAGTAGAGCGCGCGCCGGTAACTCCCATCAAACTCGCTGCGTAGATAAACCCACCACATCGAGCAGTGACTCGCTTGAGACGCTCATCTGAAGTACTTAAGGCAACAACATAGATTGGATTGATTGAATTCTTCTCTACTGCAGATTTCCAAGAATCTGATTCTTCTATTGTGAGGTCTGGGGTAATAACGCCAGAGCCACCATGGGACACAATCGCTGATGCAAATTCTGAAACTCCATATTTTTCAATCGGGTTCCAATAAGTCATAACTACCGCTGGAACTCCAGCATCTGTTGCAACTTTAAGTGCATCAAAAACTTCTTGAGGTCCTGTGCCTTGAGCTAGTGATTGTTCGGCAGCTGCTTGAATAGTCGGACCATCCATTACGGGATCGCTATATGGAAATCCGATTTCGATCGCATCTACACCACCTTCAATCAGAGCGTGGATTGCTTGTGTGCACCCTTCAATTGAAGGAAAACCTGCTGGGATGTATCCAATGAGCGCTGCGCGATTTTCGGCGCGCACCTTTACAAAGAGGTCATCAAGTGGAGTTGTCATTTAGAGTGGAATTCCAAAATATTGAGCTGCTGTATGAACATCTTTATCTCCACGACCCGAGAGATTGATGAGAAGGATTGCGTCTTTACCGAGTTCATTTCCGAGTTGAATCGCCCCAGCAAGAGCATGTGCTGATTCGATTGCAGGAATGATTCCTTCGGTCTTGGAGAGAAGAGCAAAAGCGTGCATCGCTTGATCATCGGTGATGGCGCGATACTCAGCGCGGCCAATATCGTGAAGATATGCATGTTCTGGACCTACACCTGGATAATCAAGGCCAGCAGAGATTGAGTGCGATTCAATTGTCTGTCCATTTTTATCTTGCAATACGTAGGTGCGATTTCCGTGGAGAACTCCAGGAGAACCGCCTGTAATAGTTGCGGCATGGCGACCTGTCTCAACGCCATCGCCGGCTGCCTCAAGACCTATAAGTCGAACTGATTCATCTGAGATAAATCGATGGAAGATTCCAATTGCATTTGAACCTCCGCCCACACACGCAAGAACTGCATCGGGAAGTCGACCAGTCAATTGAAGAACTTGTTCACGCGCTTCTTCGCCGATAACTTTGTGGAAGTCGCGAACCATCGATGGAAATGGATGTGGACCGGCTACCGTTCCTAGCAAGTAATGGGTTGTCTCTACATTGGTCACCCAATCACGCATTGCTTCGTTAATTGCATCCTTGAGAGTCTTTGAACCAGTGGTTACTGGAATCACTTCAGCGCCAAGTAATTTCATTCGAGCAACATTGAGCGCCTGACGTTTTGTATCTTCTTCGCCCATATAGACAACGCATTCAAGCCCCATAAGTGCTGCAGCAGTTGCTGAAGCTACGCCATGTTGGCCTGCTCCGGTTTCGGCGATGATGCGTTTCTTTCCCATGCGCTTAGTCAGCAGCGCCTGCCCTAAAACATTATTGATCTTATGGCTACCGGTGTGATTGAGATCTTCGCGCTTCAAAAGAATGCGAGCACCACCGGCATGTTCTGCAAAGCGCGGTACTTCAGTGATAGGACTTGGACGGCCCGTATAGGTGCGATGGAGTTCTGCAAGTTCGTGGATAAAAGTTGGATCAGATTGTGCAGCTCGTCGAGCCGCATCTAATTCTTCGAGAGCACCGATGAGTGCTTCGGGAACGAAGCGACCCCCGTAAGGACCAAAATGGCCCGCAAGTTCATCGACTGTGGTCATGGTTGAAGACTACCTGTGACCTAGCAATTCGCGCATGGCAGAGATTGGATCTCCAGATTTCACAAGAGCTTCTCCGACAAGGATTGCAGTAGCCCCCGCCTTTTGCGCGAACTCCACATCGCTACGAGTTGAGATTCCTGATTCAGCGACGCGAATCACATCGGAAGGAATCTGAGTAATGAGTTCGGAGAATGCTTTGTTATCTACTTCTAGGGTTTTCAAGTTTCGAGAATTTACTCCCACGATACGTGGATCAATCTCCATTGCGCTCTCAAGCTCTTGAGCTGTATGAACTTCAATAAGTGATGCCATTCCAAGCTCAGTTGCTAAATCATAAAAATCTTTGAGTTGATTTTTAGAGAGAGCAGCTACAATCAAAAGTACAATATCTGCTCCATGAGCACGCGCTTCATAGAATTGATATTCGTCAACCATAAAATCTTTTCGAAGCACTGGCAACGAGATGCGTGAACGAACAGCATCGAGATCAGCGAGTGATCCTCCAAAACGTCGTTTTTCGGTGAGAACGCTGACCGCTACAGCTCCTGCCTCTTGATATTGCTCGGCAAGAGAAGCTGGATCTGTAATAGGCGCAATAGAGCCCTTACTTGGAGAGGATCTCTTCACTTCAGCGATCACGTTCATCTCGGATTGAGAGAGAAATTTATGTGCATCAAGCGCTGGCGTAATTGAGTTAACGCGCTCATGAATCTGAGCCAAAGGTAACCGACGAGCAGCGAGATCATCACGGACACCTTCGATGATGGAATCTAAGACGCTCATGGTTGATCTTCTTCTGAATCAGAAGTTGGATCGATTCCTTTATCAAGTGAGTTCCACGATGAGAGCTTCTTGGGTGCTCTCTCGTAACGTGATGAGATTCGGACCTTGCTACTAATCGCAATAGCAATCACTGCAAAAAGAAGAATCGAAATTATGAGTACTGTCATAGCGACCTTTTCAAATTATTTGCCGCGGTAACAGCGGCAAGTACTGCTGCCGCCTTATTGATGGTTTCATCATTTTCTGAAAGCGGAACTGAATCAGCAACGATTCCTGCACCTGCCTGAACGTATGCAACATTATTGTGAATGAGCGCTGTTCGAATTGCGATACAGGTGTCTATATTGCCGGTGAAATCAAAGTAGCCGATTGTGCCGCCATAAAGCCCTCTGCGAGTAGGTTCGAGAGTTTCAATGATTTCCATTGCACGCGGTTTTGGGGCTCCCGACAGAGTCCCTGCAGGAAATACTGAGAAGAGCGCATCAATTGGAGTTGAATTTGGTGCAAGTTGTCCAATTACTGTGGAGACAATATGCATGACGTGTGAATAACGTTCGAGATGCATAAAATCGAGGACTTCGACTGTTCCTGGTGCGCAGACTCGACCCAAATCATTGCGCCCAAGATCTACTAACATTAAATGTTCTGCACGTTCTTTAGGATCAGCTAACAACTCTTCGCCAAGTCGAACATCTTCTTCGATGGATGAAGATCTGTGGCGAGTCCCGGCGATTGGATGCACCATTACTTCGCTACCAGTTACCTTAACCAGCGCCTCAGGGCTTGATCCAACAATTTCGATTCCATCTTCAAATCTAAAGAGATACATATAAGGGCTTGGATTATTGAGGCGAAGCATCCGGTAGACATCGAGCGCATCTGCAGTACATGGAGATGCAAAACGTTGCGAAAGAACTATCTGAAAAGCTTCTCCTGAGCGAATCTCTTCCTTTGCAATCTCCACCTTTGCAATAAATTCTTCTGTTGTCATTGTGCGATCAAATTGAGGTTCAGCTTTAGCGGGAATCTGTGAAACATCGCCAGCGAGTGGAAGAAGAAGCTCTGCCTGCATGCGATCTAAGCGCGACACTGCATCGGCATATGTTTCGTCGACTCGCTCGTCAGATCCATCCCAATTAATTGCATTGGCAATCAAAGTGATGGTGCCTTCCTTGTGATCCATGACTGCAAGATCACTCGTCAACATAAAAGCAATCTCAGGAAGGTCGATATCTTTAGCAGCAAGATTGGGTAGTTCCTCCAATCGACGCACCGCGTCATAACCCATATAGCCAACGAGTCCACCAGTAAGAGATGGAAGGCCGCTAATTTTGGGCGACTTAAGATGAGCAACAGTTTTTCGCAATGCCTCAAGTGGATTCATTCCTTGAGGAACGCCAGCAGGAGGTTGGCCAATCCAGATAGCGTTGCCATCTTTCTCGGTCAGAGTAGTTTGGCTATGAGCTCCAATAAAGGAGTATCTAGACCACACTCCCCCGTGCTCGGCAGATTCAAGCAAGAAGGTTCCGGGTCTATTTTTTGCCAACTTCTTATAGACATTGAGTGGAGTTTCACCATCACCCAAGAGTTTTCTGTAGACGGGAATGACGTTGTTGCTCTTTGCATACTCTCGAAATTCTTGAATATTCATTATGAAATTTCGATCTCTCTGTGGAAGCAGCTTCGGTCTCCGGTATGGCAAGCGGCTCCTACTTGTTCAACTTTCAATAGTAGGGAATCGCCATCGCAATCGATAGCTATGGATTTAACGATTTGAGTATGTCCAGAGGTCAAGCCTTTTTCCCATAATTCATTACGGCTTCGAGACCAATACGTTGCATGTCCTGTTGCGATTGTGGCTGCGAGCGATTCGGTGTTCATGTATGCAAGCATCAGAACCTCACCAGTATGAACATCTTGCGCGATAGCAGGTATCAATGATGAAGAATCTTTTAAGAGTGCAGAGATTTCAGGAGATAGGTCTGGACTCATGTACGTATTCTGCCTTAGACCGAAGGTGCGTTGCGCACTGAATAGTTGTGGCCAGCGAGGTACTTCTTCACATCGCCGATACGATGAACGCCAAAGTGAAAGACGCTTGCAGCAAGAAGGGCATCTGCGCCAGCATCGAGCGCTGCTGCAAAATCTTCGAGAGTCCCGGCTCCCCCGCTAGCGATCAAGGGAACTTGTGAAACTGCACGAACTGCCGTGATCATTCCAATGTCATACCCAGCTCTGGTGCCATCGGCATCCATTGAATTAAGAAGAATTTCGCCGACTCCCAATGCGCACGCTTCTTCAACCCAAGCGAGTGCATCTACACCGGCAGATTGGCGACCACCATGTGTTGTTACTTCAAATCCAGATTCAGTCCGAGCTCGACGTGCATCGACTGAGAGAACAAGAACTTGAGATCCAAAGCGATCTGCAATCTCTGCAATCAATTGAGGACGTGCCAATGCAGAGGTATTGATTGAGACTTTATCTGCGCCTGCGCGCAAGAGTCGGTCGACATCTTCCACAGTGCGGATACCTCCGCCAACAGTAAGTGGAATAAAGACTTGTTCTGCGGTTCTGCGCACTACATCAAGAGTGGTTTCACGACCTGCAACGCTTGCAGAGATATCGAGGAAAGTAAGTTCGTCTGCGCCTTCGCGTCCATACAGCGATGCCATCTCAACAGGATCTCCAGCATCAACAAGATCTGTGAAGTTAACTCCCTTTACGACTCGACCGTCGGTGACATCGAGACAGGGAATGATGCGAACTGAGAGAGTCATCGGCGAGTGAGTTCTAGCGCTTCTTGAAGAGTGAAGGCACCTGCGTAGAGAGCTTTTCCAACAATCGCTCCTTCGACTCCCACCGAGTGAAGCGAGGAGAGAGCAGCAATATCATCGAGTGATGAGATTCCACCTGATGCAACAACTGGTTTACGAGTGACTGAACATACTTCCTTCAGTAATTCGAGGTTGGGTCCTTGAAGAGTTCCATCTTTAGTCACATCTGTAACGACATAACGGGAGCAACCATCGAGTTCAAGTCTTTCGATGGTTTCAAAGAGGTCGCCACCTTCTTGTGTCCATCCTCGAGCAGCAAGGACATGCCCACGAACATCCAGTCCAACTGCAATGCGATCACCATGTTCGTCAATGACACGAGCGGTCCATTCGGGATTTTCGAGGGCTGCAGTACCCAAATTAACTCGACGACATCCAGTAGCTAACGCTCTGCGCAGTGATTCGTCATCACGGATTCCACCTGATAACTCAACTTTGATATCAAGCATGCCAACAACTTCGGCTAGAAGGGCGCTATTTTCACCGCGACCGAATGCTGCATCTAGATCGACTAGGTGGAGCCACTCAGCGCCAGCGGATTGAAATTCGAGCGCAACGTCAAGGGGATTTCCATAGGCTGTTTCAGCATTGAGTTCGCCTTGTACCAAACGAACTGCGCGACCATCTTTCACATCGACTGCTGGCAATAGTTCAAGATAACTCATAGCGAATTAGTCCAATTCTTAATTAGGTGAAGTCCGGCATCTCCAGATTTCTCTGGATGAAATTGGGTTGCCGCAATTACGCCATCTTCGACTGCAGCGAGAAAATCTTCTCCGTAATGAGCCATAGTTGATAATGGACCAATTTTGGTTTTCACTGCATAAGAATGTACAAAGTAGAAAGATTCGTTCTCTACGCCATCAAAGAGCGTGCTTCCTGCAACACTCGAGACTGTATTCCAGCCCATGTGAGGGAGAATGGGAGCATCTAATTTTTCGACAGCTGCATCCCATACACCTACACCTTTATGGGATCCATGCTCGCTACTGGAAGCAAAGAGGATTTGCATTCCGACGCAAATACCAAGAGTTGGTCTTCCTGCTGAAATTCTCTCTCGAACTAGCTCATCACCTTGTATCGCGACGAGACCTTGCATGCATGCAGCAAATGCGCCAACACCCGGAACAACAAGACCATCTGCATTGAGTGCTATCTGATAATCAGATGTAACGACGACATCTTTGCCAGAAGTTTCAAATGCGCGTTGTGCAGAACGAAGATTTCCGGAGCCGTAATCAAGTATTGCAATCACGAACGTTACAGAGAGCCCTTTGTCGAAGGAATTCCTGCAACTCGACCATCGATTGCAACGGCGTCGCGAAGTGCGCGTGCGACCGCCTTAAATTGCGCTTCGAAAACATGGTGTGCATTTCGTCCTTCAAGAACACGAACGTGAAGCGCAATGCGTGCTTCTGCAACGATGGATTCCCAGATATGTTTTCCAAGAGTTGTATCAAAGGTACCGATAAGTTCGACAATTTCAGGTTGGCGATGAACTAGATAGGGGCGTCCAGAGAGATCGACAGCCGCTTGCACCAGTACTTCATCGAGCGGAACCATCGCATCGCCAAAGCGGCGAATTCCTGCCTTGTCGCCGAGAGCTTCACGAAGTGCCTGGCCAAATGCGAGCGACGTATCTTCGACAGTGTGATGGGAATCGACATCGACATCACCAGTTGTTTTGACGGTGAGATTAAAGCCAGAGTGTTTACCGAGTTGGCTAAGCATGTGATCGAAGAATGGAACTCCGGTCTCAACTGAAATTTCGCCGGTGCCATCGAGGTTGAGTTCTACAAGAACACTTGACTCTTTAGTTGTGCGTTCGACTCGTGATGTTCTGCTCATTTTTCTCCCAGGCATGCCGATAACGTAGAAATAAATTTGGAATTTTCGGCTTCATTGCCAATGGTGACTCTTAAGTACCCCAATAATCCCACATCTCTGATGAGAACTCCTCTTTCGAGCATCGCCTGCCATAACTCAGCCGCAGGCATCGGGAATCCCGTAAAGAGGAGGAAGTTTGAGGAGCTTGGAATAACTGTTAATCCAATGGCCACTAGTTGAGAAGCGATGAGATCTCGATCTGAGCGAATTCGAGCAACGGTTCCGAGGAGTTCATCTTTGAAATCAATTGCTACTTCTGCCGCCGCCTGAGTGAGCGCGCTGAGGTGATACGGAAGACGCACTAAGAACATCGATTCGATCACGGATGGGTGGGCAACGAGATATCCGAGACGAACTCCTGCAAAGGCAAATGCTTTGCTCATTGTGCGTATCACTACAAGATGTGGATATTTTTCTATGAGAGTAACCGCCGAATTCTCATCAGAAAATTCAGCATAGGCCTCATCAATAACCAGAAGTCCAGGTGTTACCTGAGCAAGACTTTCAATCTCCTGCAGCGTAACCGCTGTGCCTGTTGGGTTATTGGGGGTGGTAATAAATGTGAGTACTGGTTTTACTTCCTGAATTTGCGAAATGGCAGAATCAATATCGAGCGAAAAGTCTTTCCGGCGTTCGCCGTTAACCCATTGCACTTGTGTCACTTTCGCAATCAGAGGATGCATTGAGTAAGAAGGTGTAAATCCAAGTGCAGGGCCAGACCCAAATGCCATAAAGAGTGATTGAATGATTTCATTACTTCCATTGGCTGCCCAGATATTTGACTCATCGAACCGCGTCGATGAAAGTTGGTTGATGAATTGAGCGAGTTTGGTACGAAGTACAACTGCATCACGATCTGGGTAACGATTAAGGCGTGAGGAAACTTCTGAAACTCGATCAGCTATAGCTCGAACAAGTTGAGCAGAGGGTGGATATGGATTCTCATTGGTGTTCATGACTGCATCTACTGAGATTTGAGGTGCACCGTATGGAGAAAGTCCACGCAAATTTTCGCGCAGCGGGAGCCACTCTGGCCACGTCGTCATAAATTTTCCAATCGCGCAGTCATAGCTTGACCATGTGCAGGCAGATCTTCAGAGTTTGCGAGAGTGACTACAGTGTCGAGAATCTCAGTAAATGCTTTCTTGTCGTACTCAATAAAGTGAAGTCCACGCAAGAAGGTTTGGACTGAGAGCCCACTGCTGTGGCATGCACAACCACCAGTAGGAAGAACGTGATTTGAACCTGCAGAGTAATCACCGAGTGAAACTGGTGAGAATCTACCGATAAAGACTGCTCCTGCATTTCGAATCTTTTCTGCGTCTGCAGCAGCATTGCGAGTCTGAATTTCTAAGTGCTCTGCAGCGTAGGCATTAACTACATCGAGCCCTTGTTCGATCGAATCGACAAGCGCAATCGCTGATTGAATTCCTGAAAGAGCTGTGCTGATACGTTCTGAGTGTTTTGTGGCAGCAACCCGCTTCTCGAGTTCAGCTTCAACTTCGCGAGCTAACTTTTCAGATGTAGTCACAAGAACTGCAGCAGCGATGACATCGTGCTCTGCTTGGCTGATCAAATCTGCTGCGACATCTGCAGCGAGGGCAGTTTCATCAGCGAGAATCGCAATCTCTGTAGGGCCCGCCTCCGAATCAATTCCAATAATGCCTCGTAGCGCACGCTTAGCAGCTGCAACGTAAATATTTCCAGGACCTGTGACGAGGTCACATTTTTCTGCAACGCCGTTCATGCCATATCCAAAAAGTGCAATCGCTTGTGCTCCACCAACTGCATAGACCTCATTGATTCCTAAAAGCGCGCACGTCGCCAGAATTGTCGGGTGAGGTAATCCCCCAAATTCTTTCTGAGGAGGTGACGCAACAGCAATACTGGAAACTTTTGCGATCTGCGCAGGAATGACATTCATCATCACACTACTGGGATATACAGCACGTCCGCCCGGTACATAGAGACCTACACGATCTACTGGAACCCACTTCTCTGTCACGGTTCCACCATCGACAACTGTTGTAGTGGATTTGGTGCGAACTTGTTCGCTATGAACTTTGCGAATGCGTCGAGCAGATTCTTCGAGAGCAGCACGTATCGCTGGATCTAATTGAGCGAGTGCATCACTGAGTGCTACTTGAGGAACGCGAATGGAGGCAGGTGTGACTCCATCAAATTCTTGAGCAAGTGCTATGAGATCGGCTTCAGTTCCATGTTGGACCCGTTGAAGAATAGGTTCGATGAGTGAAACGGCCTGAGCTACATCAAGATGCGCACGTGGAAGCTCGGATTGATACCCCGCCTTGCTCAAAGGCTTTCCACGTAGGTCTACTGTGCGAATCACTTCTCTATTCTACTTTGCAATTGTGATGCGAAGCGACGCGATTACGAGAGCCTGAACTCTGCTGAATTAAATACGTACCAAACAATCTGGGCCCAGGATGGCTTTGAGATCTGCGCTCAAACTTGGCGACGATGTTACGAGGGCATCTATCTTGAGAGTCGTCGACTTCTGTTGGTCAATAACTTGCAAATGAACTTCTCTTTTTCCAGGATGCGAACGGAGGATTTCTTTCATTCTTTCGACGATTGGTGGAGTTACCTGAGCTGCGGGAAGTGAGATGAGAAGCGGACCAGTAGGAGCTGCAGATATATCTGGCATCTTCATCTCAAAGGCTGTGAATCGAACTTGCTCATCGGTTCGAGAGAAGCGACCACGTACGACAACGACGCGATCTTCAGTGAGCGAGAGGGCATATTGGTTGTAAGTATTAGAGAAGAAGAGAACTTCGATTGCACCCTCAAGGTCTTCGACATTAACAACTGCCCAGGAAGCGCCTTGGCGTGAAACTTTTCTTTGAATGCCAGTGATTAAGCCGCCGATAGTGACCATTCCCTCTTGCGGACCATCATCGAGAAGTTGGCTAATTGACATATCTGTATGAGAACGAAGAACATGTTCGACACCGAGAAGCGGATGATCGGAGACATAGAGCCCCAACATTTCTCTCTCAAATGTAAGCAGGGTCGACTTATCCCATTCGGTATCAGGAATCTCTATCTCAAGACCTGCAACCTGAGTTATGGAATCGCCACCAAAGAGATCAAATTGACCAATTGATTCTGCGCGCTTTGTTTCAATAACAGAGTCAATTGCTTCAAGATGAATTGTCATCAACCCCTTGCGAGGGTGTTGGAGAGAATCGAATGCTCCAGCTTTGATCAGCGATTCGATTGTCTTCTTGTTGCACACATTTGCATCGACCTTTGCGAGGAAATCTCCGAAGCTGGTAAATCCGCCTTTGCTTGTGCGAGCAGATTTAATCGATGCAACTACACCTTCTCCGACGTTTCGAATTGCAGCCAATCCGAAGCGAATATCTTTGCCACGCGGTGTGTATTCGGCATCTGATTCATTGACATCTGGGGGCAGAACTTTGATACCCATACGTCGACATTCTGAGAGATAGAGCGCTGATTTATCTTTATCATCACGTACGCTGGTGAGAAGTGCTGCCATATATTCAGTAGGAAAATTGGCTTTGAGATAGGCGGTCCAGAAAGAGACCACTCCATAACCAGCGCTATGTGCGCGGTTAAATGCGTAGTCAGAGAATGGAATCAGAACTTCCCAGAGTCTCTTAATTGCAGCCTCTGTGAAACCGTTCTGTTTCATTCCTGCTTCAAATGGAATGTACTCCTTATCGAGAATCTCTTTATTCTTCTTTCCCATCGCTTTACGTAAGAGATCTGCACGACCCAAAGTAAATCCAGCGACTTTCTGAGCGATCGCCATCACTTGTTCCTGATAGACGATGAGACCATAGGTATCGCCAAGAATTTCTTGGAGTGGTTCTGAAAGTTCCGGGTGAATAGGTTCGACAGGTTTACGTCCATTTTTACGATCTGCATAGTTGTTATGCGCATTTTCACCCATTGGACCTGGACGGTAGAGCGCAATCACAGCTGAGATATCTGCAAATGAATCTGGCGCCATGCTGCGAAGGAGTGCACGCATTGGACCACCATCGAGTTGGAAGACTCCGAGTGTGTCGCCACGCGAAAGTAGTTCGAAAGTCTTCTGATCGTGAAGCGGCAATTCTTCAAGAACAATATCGATGCCTTGGTTTGCCTTGATATTGGCAAGAGCATCATCGAGTACAGAGAGGTTACGAAGTCCCAAGAAATCCATCTTAAGCAGACCAGTTGATTCGCATGCACCCATATCGAATTGCGTGATGATTGCACCATCAGATTCACGGCGGTGAATCGGAATAACATCAAGGAGCGGTTCGCGAGAAAGAATGACGCCGGCTGCGTGCACACCCCATTGACGCTTGAGGCCTTCGAGCCCCTTAGCCAAATCAACTACTCTCTTTGAATCTGGATCGGTTTCATAGAGTTGACGGAACTCTCCAGCTTCTCCATGTCGAGGATCCTTGCTATCAAAAACGCCAGAGAGAGTGATGTCTTTGCCCATAACCGATGGAGGCAGCGCCTTAGTGAGCTTTTCTCCGATCGCATATGGGTAACCAAGTACGCGAGTCGCATCCTTTAACGATTGCTTAGATTTAATAGTTCCGTAGGTAATGATCTGAGCGACTCTATCTTCGCCATATTTTTCGGTTGCATAACGAATCATTTCGGAGCGTCGACGTTCATCGAAGTCGAGATCGATATCGGGCATAGAGATACGTTCTGGGTTTAGGAATCGCTCAAAGAGAAGGCCATGCTCGATGGGATCTAGCCCTGTAATTCCGAGCGCGTATGCAACAAGTGATCCAGCTGCTGATCCACGTCCAGGACCGACTCGAATCCCAACTTTCTTTGCATGTCCTACGAGGTCTGCGACAACGAGGAAGTAACCAGGAAATCCCATCTTGACCATGACATCGAGTTCGTATTGAAGTCTTGTCTTGTGTTCGTCGGAAACTTTATCGCCAAGTTTTTCAATTAATCCACGAACAGATTCTTTGCGAAGCCATGAATCTTCGGTCTCTCCCTGCGGCACTTGGAAAGCTGGCAGGAGATTTTCATTCTCGCGAAGTTTTACATTGCATCTTTCGGCAATAAGAAGAGTGTTGTCGCATGATTCGGGAATATCTTTAAAGAGCTCGCGCATCTGGGCAGGAGTCTTGAGATAGAACTCATCATTATCGAATTTAAAGCGCTTGGGATCGGCCAGAGTAGAACCAGATTGAACACATAAAAGCGCTTCATGAGCAGCAGAGTCTTCGTGGAATGTGTAGTGGAGATCATTTGTAGCGAGAAGTGGAAGTTTGAGTTCTTTGCCTAGTTTAAGGAGATCTGCTTTAACGCGTGATTCAATATCAATCTGGTGATCCATCACTTCAAGGAAGAAATTTTGCGCACCGAAAATATCTCTGTAATCACTCGCTGCTCGAAGTGCTTCGCGGTAATTGCCCATACGTAGACGAGTTTGAATTTCTCCACCTGGGCACCCAGTGGTTGCGATAAGTCCATCGGAATATTTCGAGATGAGCTCGCGATCCATGCGAGGTTTGTAGTAATAACCTTCAAGAGAGGCGAGTGAAGATAAGCGGAAGAGGTTTGAGAGACCGACATTATTCTCGGCCAGAATCGTCATGTGCGTATATGCGCCACCACCTGAAACATCGTCTTCGCCACCATCGGCCCATTGGACGCGTTTCTTGTCGAAGCGAGATTCAGGTGCCACATACGCTTCAATTCCGATGATGGGCTTAACGCCTGCTTTAGTTGCTTGTTTATAGAAATCAAATGCACCGAAGACATTTCCGTGATCTGTCATCGCAATTGCCGGCATCTCTTGACGGGCAACTTCTGAGATTAAATCTCCAACGCGCGCGGCTCCGTCGAGCATCGAGTATTCAGTGTGCACATGAAGGTGCACAAATGAATCGTTCGTCGATGCCCGTGAAGCTGAAAGATCTTCAGATGACATGGTGGCGCAACCCTAGCGCCTAAGGAAGCACCGCCTCGGATAGCAACGCCAGAGATGCTTGGAGGTCGGCAGGATATGGCGCGCGTAAGGTGAGCGGATTTCCATTGACTGGATGGTTGAAGCGGAGTTCGAGGGCATGAAGCCAAGGTCGAGACATCGACATCTTCTTGGCAAGAACTGGATCGGCGCCATAGGTCATATCCCCCACAAGCGGATGGCCTAGCGCAGAGAAATGAACGCGAATCTGATGAGTACGTCCTGTTTCGAGTTCAACTTTTACCAGTGAGACTGATCGATAATATTCAATAACTTCGTAATGAGTAATGCTCTCTTTGCCATTTGCTACTACAGCAAATCGATGATCTTCTTTTGGATGACGATCGATGGGAGCATCAATAGTTCCGGTGGCCGGATCCATATGTCCCTGAACCAGTGCGTGATAAGTCTTTTCAACTTCATGTTCGCGAAACATTTCTTTCAATTTCAAATATGCAGTTTCTGTCTTGGCAATAATCATCAATCCTGAAGTTCCAGCATCGAGGCGATGCACAACACCTGCACGTTCTGCTGGCCCTGAAGTAGAGATTGTGTATCCGGCGGCCATGAGCGCGCCAACAACGGTTGGCCCCGTCCACCCTGGACTTGGATGTGCTGCGCAACCCACAGGTTTATCAATAACAACGATGTCATCATCGTTGTACACAACAGATAGCCCTTCGATAGGAGATAGCGGAATTGGATCTTTTGCCTCTGTCGCAGGCATGAGTACTTCAATCAATTGACCAGCTAGAACGCGATCTGATTTTTGCATTGCTCGGTTGTTGGTAGTGATATCGCCATCTTCGAGTAATTTAACTATTGCGGTGCGAGAGAGACCCAGTACACGGGTGAGCGCACTATCGATGCGTTCGCCTTCAACGCCTTCGGGGACGGTGAGTTGACGTAATTCGCGCTTCATAAGTAGCTACCTTACCCGCGTCATTGGAGGAATATTTCGTGCCATCAAAATGCATGAAATAAGCGCGGCAATAGAAATAGCTGAATCTGCGAGATTAAAGACTGGCCAATGTGGAATTTGAATCCAATCAATGACATGTCCGCTTAAGAAAGATGGCTCGCGGAAGATGCGATCGGTGAGATTGCCGAGGACTCCCCCCAATAAAAGCCCCAGCGTTATCTGCCATCCCTTCGAAGTGATTCGTGGAGCGAAGTAAACGACAGTCGAAAGAACGGCAACCGCGAGAAGTGAGAAGAGGATGGTGAATCCAGTAGCGAAACTAAATGCAGCACCGGAGTTTCGTATCAAGGTGAATTGGAGAAAAGTCCCAAGAACCTGACGCGGTTCTACCGAGAGAGAATGTAAAGCCCAAATCTTTGTTGCGAAATCTAGAAGCCAGATAAACCAAGCAAGCGCAAAGATTCGGCGCACCTTAGCGCCGCTCTTCTTTCTGCTTGCAGATCATGCAGAGAGTTGCGCGAGGAAATACTTGGAGGCGCGCCTTTCCAATGGGTGAACCGCAATCTTCACAGAAACCATAGGTCTTAGCATCGATACGTTCGAGTGCGCGTTCAGTCTGTAAGACCATGTCGCGAGCATTGATGACAAGTGACATTTCGTGTTCACGTTCGAATGTCTTGGTTCCTGAATCTGCCTGATCATCTCCAGCGCCTTCGCCAGAATCTGCGATGAGATCATCCATCTCAGCTTCAACAAGAGAAAGTTCGTGGCGAAGTCTTTCAAGATCTGCAGCAATTTCTGCACGAATCGCTTTCAACTCTGCGTGAGTCCAAGGCGCTTCGCCGGCATCAGCAGTGACAGGTGTTGGCGCAGCCTTAATCGGCTTAAGTGGAGCAATCTTCTTTCCAGTTTTTACTGGACGAGGTGGAGGTGGCATCACAAGTCGTCGCTCTTCGACAATGGGCGCAGCGGTAGGTGCAACCACCGTTGCTACTGAAACTGTTTGAGACTTCTCATCAACGGTAAGAGTGGTCTTGCCAATCTTGGAAGGAAATGGACGGCTCGGCGCTTTCTTAACTGGAGCTGCTTT
>JBDKLT010000027.1:0-3212 GCA_039795495.1 Actinomycetota bacterium
TCTCTAATCATGTCTACACAGTCACCTGCGGAATAGTCGATTACAAACCTGGGGTCTTCTTTAAGACATGTGCCGATGGTGGAATCGCGGTGGGACAGATTGAATGGGAATCCTGGACAAAAGAGGGCGCTGAAGGAAAAGGAATCTACGCAATCAATAACTGCCTTCCCGACTGCGCAAGTGGAAAGCTATTGAAGGCAAATGTCACTGTGAAACTCACAGGCGAAGATCCATTGGTAGAAGTGCGTGGCAAGAAGGTGCTTAATCGCATCACCATTGCAACAGCCAATAAGAAACCGCTGCCTCTAAGTGGCTCGAATACCGATAGTTGGGTTCTTGAGTAAGTAAAATTTCGTCAATCTAATCTGGAGGAAGTTGATGCATCTAGAAAGTCTGCTTGAAAAGGTTATCTTTGCAGGACGCTGGTTATTGGCTCCGCTCTATATCGGCCTCTTGGCTGCGTTGCTTCCCATCTTGTATCGCTTCTTCCACTCTTTCTGGCACATGATGACCCATATCGCCGACCTCACCGCCAGTGAAATCACTCTTGAGGTACTCGAACTTCTCGACACAGTGTTGCTCGGCAACCTCATCATCATCGTCTTATTTGCTGGTTATGAAAACTTCGTCTCAAAGATCAAGGTTGCAGAAGGCGCTGAAGATCGCCCACACTGGATGGGGCATGTTGATTACAGTGGCTTGAAGATCAAGTTGATTGGTTCATTGGTTGCAATCTCAGTGATCGAACTTTTGAAAGACTTTATGCACGAAGGTACTTTCGATGCCAATCGCGAAGGATGGCGTATCGGAATCCATATGACCTTCGTAATTTCAGGTGTGCTCTTTGCCCTTATGGACACAATGGCAGACCGTCATAAGTCTGAACGGTAAGAAGTTTTTAGTACTTAAATAGTCATCGAGTGCATCTGGCCGATGCCCTCGATTCCTGTAATCACTTCTTGACCACGAGTTAGGTACTTCGTTGGCTTAAATCCCATACCGACACCTTCAGGTGTTCCGGTATTGATGATGTCTCCTGGGAACAACTCCATAAATTGAGATAGGTACCAGACGATGTGATCGATGCCGAAGATCAAGTCGCTAGAACGTGAATCCTGGCGCTTTTCGCCATCGACTGTGCAGTACAGGCGCGCATCATCTGGCTTAAATTGATCTTCAGTGACGATAACTGGACCCATTGGGTTAAATGTTGGAAATGACTTTCCCTTAACCCATTGGCCAGCGCGCTCGATCTGCCAGTGGCGCTCTGAAACATCTTGGCTGATTGAGTAACCCAAGATATGGCTGCGAGCTTCTGATTCTGACTTTAGGTATAGCGCGCGCTTACCGATAACGATGGCAAGTTCGACTTCATAATCTGTTGCAGTTGATGTTGGTGGAATAGCAATCTCATCGTTGGGTCCAACTAAACAATCTGGAGCCTTCATAAAGACAACAGGTTCTGGTGGCGGAGTAAGACCAGACTCTGCAGCATGGCGTGCGTAATTAAGACCGATGCAGATCAACTTGGTAGGGCGAGCAACAGGGCTTGCGATACGTAGACCTGCAATATCAAATGGTGTCTGCGATGAAAGATCTGCAGCCTTTACCTTCTCGAAAGCGCCGGATTCGAGTTCGGTCCGGTTCCAATCTTTAATGAGGTGATCAACGTAGACAGCGTGCGTGTCATTAACCATTACTGCTGGACGTTCTGAACCGATTGCACCGAATCTAGCGATTTTCATGCGTGAAGATTAGCGCAGCCCTCGTAAGATTCACATATGAAGATAGTCATAGCTCCTGATTCATTTAAGGGCAGTGCATCTTCTCGAGATATTGCACAGTGGATTGCAGATGGAATTCACTCAGTAATCCCAGATTGTGAAACAGTTTCTGTCGCAATTGGCGATGGTGGTGAAGGATCACTTGATGCAGTGATTGCTGCAGGATTTACCGCTCATAGTTGCGAAGTGCAAGGGCCGTTGGGTGCTTTGGTCACGGCGCGATTTGCAGTGAAAGGTTCTACTGCTGTCATAGAAATGGCGCAGGCATCGGGGCTCACACTTGTCGATAGATCTCAATTAGATGCGCTAGCGGCATCATCGTTTGGTACTGGGCAACTGATTCAGTGCGCACTTGATGCAGGTGTATCTCGCGTTATTCTGGCTATCGGAGGAACCGCAACAACTGATGCAGGTGCTGGTGCGCTACAAGCGCTCGGTGCGCGTTTATTCGATAACAGTGGAACCGAAATTGCTCGTGGTGGTGGTGCCTTAGGTAGTTGTGCATCCATTGATCTGAGTGGAGTAGATCCACGTATTGCCTCCACAGAATTTATCGTCGCAACCGATGTTGAAAATCCTCTATTGGGTGCAGCAGGTGCAGCACGCGTCTTCGCACCGCAGAAAGGTGCAAGTGCATCTGATGTAGAAGTACTTGAAAAATCTGTGGCGCATTTTGCATCCCTAGTCGACGGCGGATATGAAAACCAGGCGGGTGCAGGAGCAGCAGGTGGTTTTGGTTTTATGGCCTTTGCTTTCCTCGGTGCGCGTGCTGAAAGTGGAATCGGTTTGATTCTCGATACTGTGGGTTTTGATGAAAAATTAGCTGGAGCGAATTTAGTCATTACAGGCGAAGGGCGTTTTGATTCGCAATCGCTGCGCGGTAAAGCGCCGTGGGGAATTCTGCAAAGAACTAAGAAGTACTCGCTGCCTACTTATTTGGTCTGTGGATCTGCAGATACAACACAAGTACCTGTCGATACATATGCAGGTATCTACACCCTGACATCGCTCGAACCCGATGTGGCGAAATGTATCTCCAACCCTGCTCCCCTCGTCTATCAATTGGGAGCAGCGATCGCAGAAGAGTTAGAGAAGCTTTAACTCCGCAGCTGCAGCAACTAGTTCTTCTTTTGCATTCGGATGAGCTGCATGGGTAATTAAATTAAGTGCTTGCTCTGATTGAGTGCGACCAAAACATGCAGCAGCACCTTGTTCGGTAACGACAAATGAGTGTTGGAAGCTTGTGGTGTTTTCGGTAAGGCGCGGAACAATGGTGGAAACCTGCGCCTTAGGGTGCCATGATGGGAGCGCCATAAAAGAACGTCCGCCGCGGCTATGAAGAGAACCGACGATAAAGTCAGTAGATCCACCGAAACCAGAGTAGATCTCACCGCGTACATGTGATGCATTTGCTTGATCGAAGAGATC
>JBDKLT010000028.1:0-3983 GCA_039795495.1 Actinomycetota bacterium
TTGGCTCACGCTCAAAAGGGTTACATAATGAGCCCTGCACAACCGTCCCTTATTCCGGCATATAAAAGGAGCCTCATCGCATGGCTAAGAAACCACTCTCACCTGAAGCACGTTCAATTATTAATTCACAAGTATCTCGTCGTGCACTTCTTGCCGGCGCTGGTGCAGTTGCAGGAGCAGGCGCGCTCGCTGCATGCGGTTCAGGTGGATCAGGAGGCGCTGCTAAAGACTCAGTGCGTTGGGCAAACTGGACTTTGTATATCGATGTTGATGATTCAGGTAAGAAGTACCCAACTCTCGAAGCATTTACAAAAGAGTCAGGTATCAAAGTTAAGTACTCAGAAGATATCAACGATAACGATGAATTCTTCGGAAAAGTTCAGGGACAACTTAAGCTTAAGAAAGATATTGGCTACGACATCATCACACCTACAGACTGGATGGCAGCTCGCTTCATCCGTCTTGGATACACACAGAAATTTGATAAAGCAAATATTCCAAACGCAAAGAATATTCTCCCAACACTTGCACATCCATCATTCGATACAAATCGCGATAGCTCGCTAACATGGCAAGGCATCATGGCCGGTATTGGTTGGAATACCAAGGTTAATCCAAAGGGACTTCGTACAGTTGACGATCTTTGGCAGCCACAGAACAAGGGCAAGATCGTTGTTCTCTCTGAAATGCGCGACACTATCGGCGTGATCCTGCTTTCACAGGGCATCAATATTGAAACAGTAACCGAAGATCAATTTATGAACGCAGTCGACTTCTTGCAGAAGAAGATCGCAGACGGATGGATCCGCGGCGTTAAGGGTAACGAATATAAGGAAGACCTCATCTCAGGAGATGCAACAGCGGTTATCGCATGGTCTGGCGACCTCTTCCAGCTCTCATCTGAGAACGAAGGCAAGTTCGACTTTGCTATCCCAGAATCAGGCGGAACTATCTCTGGCGATAACTTCCTTATTCCTTCAACTGCAAATGCAGATGGAAAGGCAAATGCTGAGAAGTTGATTAACTACTACTACGAACCAGCAGTTGCAGCAGAAGTTGCTGCATACGTTAATTACGTAACTCCAGTAGCTGGCGCACAAGCTGAGATGGAGAAGATTGATCCAGCTCTTGCAAAGAGCGAATACATCTTCCCAACTCAAGCAACCATGAGCCGCCTTCACGTCTTCAAAGCACTTTCACCTGCAGAAGAGACAAAGTGGACCGAGGCATTCCAAGCAGCAGCTGGTAACTAAGTTGGCGGATGTTTCAACCTCTACACGAGGCGATCTCCGACTAGTAAATCTTGTTAAGTCCTACGGTGATTTCACAGCGGTCAATGATTTATCGCTGACTATTCCCGAAGGTTCTTTCTTCGCACTCCTAGGTCCATCAGGATGCGGCAAGACGACAACGCTTCGCATGATTGCAGGACTTGAAGAACCGACTGTCGGAAGTATTTTCTTGGGCGATACAGATATCACCCACAAGAAGCCATATCAGCGTCCGATCAATACCGTTTTCCAAAACTACGCTCTATTTCCTCACCTGACAATCTTTGAAAATATCGCATTCGGTCTTCGCCGTCGCGGAATCAAAGATGTAACAGATGCAGTAAATAAGGCTCTCGATCTGGTTGAACTCCCACATCTTGCACAACGCAAACCAACACAACTTTCAGGTGGACAACAGCAGCGCATCGCCCTTGCTCGCGCAATTGTTAACCGCCCAGCGCTACTACTTCTTGATGAACCACTTGGTGCACTCGATCTTAAATTGCGTCGACAGATGCAGATTGAACTCAAGTGGATTCAAAAGGAAGTGGGCATCACTTTCGTGCACGTAACCCACGATCAGGAAGAAGCCATGACTATGGCTGACACCATCGCCGTTATGAACGAAGGCGAAATCGAACAGATGGGTTCTCCTGCAGAGCTGTATGACAATCCAAAGACAGCATTCGTTGCAAACTTCTTGGGTCAGTCAAACCTCATCAAGGGAACAATCTCGGGTTCAGATGGCGATAACCATGTGGTCGATCTCTTTGGTCAGAAAATTGCTCTTCAGAAGAGCCGTTCACATGCTGTAGATAACTCAATCTACGCAGGTATCCGCCCAGAAAAATTCCGCATCTCTCGCCTCGGTACACCGACATCAGGAAATATCCTCACCGGTGGAAAGATCGAAGATGTTTCATACATCGGTGTATCTACTCAGTACCAAGTCATGATGCCGTGGGGACAAGAGCTCATGGTCTTCGAGCAAAATGACGATGGCGTTGCTCCATTTAGCCCTGGTGAAGATGTCAACATCACCTGGGAACCAACATTTACCTTTGCACTCCGCGGAGATGAAGATGCTGAAGCAGGGACTGAAGTAAGTCCTGACGAGGATCTCGACGAATAATGCCTCTCTTGAGAAAGTTGGGAATTAGCACCCCATACCTACTACTTATTCCAGGTATGGGTTTTCTCTTCACCTTTTTTGTATTGCCGATCATCAATCTTGCACAGACTTCTACTCAGACACCTGTGCAGGGTGGGGATACAGGTCAATACGAGCAGACCCTTCGTTTCCAGAATTACATCGATGCATTTGTTGAGAATAAAGAGCAGTTCGGTCGCTCATTTCTCTATGCAACTCTTGCAACGCTCCTTGCCTTAGCGATTGCCTACCCACTTGCTTATGCAATCGCCTTTAAATCTGGAAAGCTCAAGAACTTACTCCTCGTTCTTGTCGTCGCTCCATTCTTTACATCATTTTTGCTCCGCACTATTGCTTGGAAGCAGATTCTTGGCGAACAAGGCTTTGTTGTTCCATTTCTTCGTTCGCTTCATATCATCTCGCCCAGCACCACATTGACTTCAAGTGCATTCGCAGTTGTTGCAGGTATGACTTATAACTTCCTTCCTTTTATGACTTTGCCGCTCTACGCATCTATTGATCGCATTGATCCTCGCACCCTCGAAGCATCAGGCGATCTATATGCAAATGGATTTACAACATTTCGCAAAGTAACATTCCCGCTTTCATTGCCGGGTGTTGTTGCAGGAACACTTCTTACCTTTATCCCTGCAGCTGGCGATTACGTTAATGCAGCAATTCTGGGTAGCCCTCAGACAAAGATGATTGGAAACGTTATCGATTCACGTTTCTTCAAGATCGTCGATTACCCAACAGCATCGGCCCTCTCATTTACCTTGATGGCTGCAATTCTCATCTTGGTCACTATCTATGTGCGCAAGGCCGGAACCGAGGAACTCGTATGAGAACCGTATCTCGCTGGTTCCAGCGCAACCTCATCCGCATCTATGCGGTAATCGCATTTACATACCTCTTTGTCCCAATCGCCTACACCTTTGCCTTTTCATTTAACGATGGCGGTAAGTCCAACCTCATTTGGAAGGGTTTCACTTTAAGCAATTGGCAGAACCCTTGTGGAGCACCTGAAGTCTGCACAGCGCTTGGAAACTCAATCAAGATCGGATTCCTTGCAACTCTATTTTCAACAATTCTCGGAACCATGATTGCATTTGCAATCGGTCGCCATAAATTTCGTGGTCGCTCAACAACAAACCTATTTATCTTCTTGCCAATGGCAACACCTGAAATCGTTCTCGGTGCATCACTTCTCTCGCTCTTTTTGGTATTTAAAATTAACCCAGGCTTCTGGCCAACAGTGATTGCACATGTGATGTTCTGCATCTCATTCGTTGTCGTAACAGTTAAGGCGCGTATCGCAAGCCTCGACCCTCGCCTCGAACAAGCGGCTATGGATCTCTATGCAAATGAAGCTGAGACTTTCCGCCGCGTCACGCTGCCATTGGTTGCACCCGGTATCGCGGGCGCCGCACTCCTAGCCTTTAGTTTGTCATTCGATGATTTCATCATTACAAACTTCAACTCAGGCACCATGATGACTTTCCCTAAATTTGTCTATGTATCTGCAGCTCGCGGAATTCCACCACAGGCAAATGTCATTGGTT
>JBDKLT010000029.1:0-2546 GCA_039795495.1 Actinomycetota bacterium
TCCGCGAATTGCACCGATGATTGTCTGTGATGATGAAACGTTGATTGCTGGGTATGCAAATGATCCGGCCTTAGCGCGGTCTAACATCGCTGCATAAACTTCAGGGGTTGCTATTGGCATCATGACTCCCAAGTGAGTAACTAGAACTGGTGTAAACGCTCTGACGCACCGTTGGGTCTAAGTGAGGCTTACGCCTAATCCAACCACCTACCCCCGCGTAAGAAAAATCGACGCTCTTCCTACGCAGGGGCTAGGCCCCATTTTTAGACTATGGGTGGAGGGTTTTCTGCAGGAAAGCGATGAGCCCTGCGATGAGGGCTGGGTTGCTGAGGATCTTGAGCAGGATTGCTAGGAACGCTGTGACCGTCATGGTTCTCCTTTCTGGGAGATCAATTGATGAAGGTGCGCATTATTCGCAGAAGGGTCTTCTGTGAAACTTTTTTCTTCGCCACTTGTTGATAAATAATTCTTTTGAATTGCCCACGTTGGACGGTAACCTCGCCGACATGGCTACTGATTCCATTGAAAATCTTTCTAGCGAAAATCGCACCTTTGCACCGAGCGCTGAATTTTCAGCTCAGGCAAATGCTCGCGAAGATTTGTATCAGCACGCCGATAAGGATCGCTTAGCTTTCTGGGACGAACAAGCCGAGGCACTTCAGTGGGAGAAGCGTTGGGATAAGACTCTGCAATGGGATTCACCTTATGCACAGTGGTTTGTCGGAGGAAAGTTAAATGCAACTGTCTCTGCTCTTGATCGCCATGTTGCTGAGGGCCACGGAGGCAGAATCGCTTTTCACTTTGAGGGCGAACCTGGCGATACTCGCACGATTTCTTATGCACAACTTCTTACCGATGTCAGCAAAGCAGCAAATGCTTTAACTGAAATCGGAATCGTTTCAGGAGATCGCGTTGCAATTTACATGCCGCTTATCCCTGAAGCTGTCGTTGCAATGCTTGCATGTGCTCGTATCGGAGCGATTCACTCTGTTGTCTTCGGTGGATTTTCTGCAGATGCACTCTTGTCGCGTATCCAAGATGCCGATGCAAAGTTGGTCATTACCGCCGATGGTGGATTTAGAAAAGGTGCAGCTTTTGCGCTCAAGCCTGCAGTGGATGAGGCTCTTAAAGGAACAGATAACGTTGCACAGGTATTGGTTGTGCGTCGCACAGGACAAGAAACAGCATGGGTTGAGAATCGAGATATCTGGTGGCATGACATCGTAGATCGCCAACATTCAACACATACGCCACAAGCATTTGATAGCGAACATCCACTCTTTATCTTGTACACATCTGGCACTACCGCCAAACCAAAAGGAATCTTTCATACGACCGCTGGTTATCTCACTCAGGTCGCATACACACATAAAGTTGTCTTCGATATCAAACCTAAGACAGATGTCTATTGGTGCACTGCAGATGTTGGTTGGATTACTGGACATTCTTATATGGTCTACGGCCCACTGATTAATGGTGCAACGCAGGTTATTTACGAAGGTACTCCTGATTCACCGCATAAAGGTCGAATGTTTGAAATTATCGAAAAGTATGGCGTAACTATCTTGTATACAGCTCCAACCCTTATCCGCACATGGATGAAATGGGGCGATGAATTTCCAAATAAATATAACCTCTCAACACTTCGCCTTTTAGGTTCTGTCGGTGAACCTATTAATCCAGAAGCATGGATCTGGTATCGACATGTCATCGGCGGAGGTAATTGCCCAATCGTCGATACGTGGTGGCAGACCGAAACTGGTGGAATCATGATTTCTCCTCTGCCAGGAGTCACTGCAACAAAACCGGGTTCTGCAATGAAACCACTACCAGGTATTAGTGCAAAAGTTGTTGATGAGAATGCAACACCTGTTCCTAACGGACATGGTGGTTTCTTAATTCTTGATCAACCATGGCCAGCAATGTTGCGCGGTGTATGGGGCGAAGACCAGCGTTATAAAGATACCTATTGGTCCCGTTTTCCAGGGATCTATTTTGCGGGTGACGGCGCAAAACTCGATGACGATGGAGCAATCTGGTTATTAGGTCGCGTTGATGATGTGATGAATGTTTCTGGACATCGTATTTCAACTACAGAAGTTGAATCTGCGCTTGTTTCGCATGAAGCAGTTGCTGAAGCAGCAGTAGTTGGCGCTGCCGATGCTCTAACGGGTCAAGGAATCGTTGCTTTTGTCATTCTTCGTGGTGGTGTTGAGCATGCAGATGGTGAAACTCTCATTAAAGAGCTACGAAACCACGTTGCTAAAGAGATTGGTGCAATCGCCAAACCGCGACAGATCATGGTGGTTAACGAATTACCGAAGACTCGAAGCGGCAAGATCATGCGCAGACTTCTTAAAGATGTGGCTGAAAATAGAACCGTGGGCGATGCAACAACTCTTGCAGATCCAAATGTTATGAACTTAATTGCTGAAGGGCTGAAGAGCTCTAAAGACGAGGATTAGCCAGAAGCTTCTCGACTTCGCGTCGTATATCTGAAATAAGTGCAGGTGCATGCTTATCCACTTGTAGATAGAACTTACTTT
>JBDKLT010000030.1:0-4293 GCA_039795495.1 Actinomycetota bacterium
TCTTGGCCCGCATTCAATTCTGTGGGATGCGAGCCCTAGTTGTTCGACCTCATGATGTAAACGAGCTCATTTGAGTTTCATATCTTTCGCATCCATTTCGTGTGAACGCCTGCGCTTTCGCGCCTGCGTAATGTGAGGAGTCTATCGAAAGAGGGAGAAATTCCCTATTTCATGCGGGGCTATGCCGTTGGGGCAGGGCTATCTGGATGGATATCGATTCTCCACCCAGTCAGGCGAGCAGCAAGTCGCGCATTCTGACCATCTTTGCCGATAGCGAGCGAGAGTTGATAGTCAGGGACAACAACTTTTGCAGAGCGAGAAAGTTCGTCAACGATAGTCACGCTACTGACCTTTGCAGGCGCAAGTGCGTGTGCAACGTATTTTGCAGGATCTTCGTCGTAATCGACGATATCAATCTTTTCACCATGCAACTCATCTATTACTGCGCGAGAACGTGCACCGAGTGGACCAATGAGTGAACCTTTCGGAGAAACACCTGCACGATGCGAACGGACTGCAATCTTGGTGCGATGGCCTGCTTCGCGAGAGACGCCCATGATTTCAACGACTCCATCTTTGATTTCTGGAACTTCGAGAGCAAAGAGTTGTTTAACTAAACCAGGATGGCTTCGAGACAACATGATTTCAGGACCCTTGAGACCTTGCTTTACTTCTACAACGAAACATTTGATGCGATCACCATGTTTATAAACTTCGCCAGGTACTTGTTCTTGCGGAGGAATACGTCCTTCGACGCGGCCCAAATTCACATGAATCATCTTGGGATCGCGCCCCTGTTGAATGACTCCAGAGATGACATCGCCAACAGAACCGGTAAATTCACCGACAATCTCCGCATCGTTAGATGCGCGCATCTGCTGCTTAATTGTCTGACGAGCCGTTGAGGTGGCGATGCGATCAAAGCCTTCTACTTCAATTGGGCCTTCGCTGATGCGTTCGCCGAGTTCGTTAAAAGTTGGAACGATGACTTGGATTTCACCAGATTCGCGATCAAGGTGAATGCGCGCATAACGATTAGGTTCAGGAGTTTCGTTGTAGGCGGTAAGAATTGCGCCTTCAATTGCCTGAATCAATTGCTCGAGCGGCATTCCCTTTGCTTCGGTAAGTTGTACGAGAGCGGAGATATCGACAGCCATTACTTATCTCCATCCTTGCGGTTAAATTCAATTTCGACTTGTGCCCGCTTGATATCAGCGAGCGTGATAACAACCTCTTTAACTTCCTTCTTCTCGGTCACCGTGAGCGTCACATCAAGATCGGTATTGGCAATGATGCGACCAGTGATGACAGTGCCATCGGTCATAGTCACCTTGAGCAGGCGGTCGTGGTTCTTTGCAAAGTGACGTGGCTTTGTAAGCGGGCGATCAACGCCAGGAGAAGTGACTTCGAGAGTAAAGGGAGTTTCGCCCATAAACGGAGCTTCATCGAGGAGTTCAGAGATGGCGCGAGATACAGCGGTAACTTGATCGAGGTTAAGTGAAGTATCGCCATCGACGATGCATGTGACGATGCGATGTTTTCCTGGAGAGACGAGTTGAACTTCTTCGAGAAAGAATCCTTGCGCTTCAACTGCCGGTGTTACGAGTTGAGCGATCTGGTCTGTAAGCGCCATCTTTTTCCTATTCGATTGTTATGAAATTTTTACTGCGGGGCCGAATTTACTCGAAATAGAGCGAGTATCCAAGTCGGAAAATAAGTAGCCCGGTGACGATGAGATAGAAGATTCGGATAAAGCTTGAACCTTTCTTGATCGCCATATGCGAACCGAAATAGCCACCGGCAAGATTTGCCACCGCAAGAAGAAGGCCGAGTTTCCACATAATTCCGATGCGAAGCCCTACAACGATGATAGAGGCCAAATTGGTGGTCGCGTTAACCACCTTTGCAATGGCGGATGCGCCTACAAATGCAAATCCCATAATTGCCACAAGAGCAATCATCAACATGGTTCCAGTACCTGGACCAATGAGGCCGTCGTAGAAACCAATCAGAGTTGCTGCGATGGAACCGATCATCATCAGCGTGCGGCGCGAATGTTTTTCGACATGAACTTTGCCTAAGTCAGGTTTAAGCAGCGTATAGATGAAGATTGCGATCATCATAAAGAAGATTGAGCTCTTAAAACTTTCAGAAGAAATATGCGAAGCTAACAGTGAGCCACCGCATGCACCGAAGAATGCAGGGATAACCATTGCCAAGAGCAGCTTTGGATCGGTCTTAATGAATTTGCGATATTGAATGGCAGCAGTCGATGTACCAAAGAATGCAGCTGTCTTTGAGGTCGCAACAACAGAAACCGGATTGCGATCAGGGAATGTGAGCAACATTGCCGGGGTTTGAATAAGACCTCCCCCTCCAGCAATTGCATCGATAAAGCCAGATGCAAACATGGCAAGGCCAAGTAGGGCTAGATTGATTGCAGAGAGATTTTCAAACATTAGCTAAGAGTTGAAAGAAGCGAAGCGATCGAATCAACCGCAGTTGCTACTGCTACCTCTGATTTATCTCCAGATTTACGCGCGCGAATTTCAACATTGCCGTTTTCAAGAGCCTTACCAACTACAACGATGACCGGAATTCCAATGAGTTCGGCATCCTTAAATTTAACTCCTGGGCTGACTGCACGGCGATCGTCGATCATCACAGAGATACCTCGAGATTCGAGATCAGTGGCAATCTTTTCAGCGGCATCGTAGACCGCATCTTCTTTTCCTGTAGCAACAACGTGCACCTTGGCAGGAGCGACCTCGACTGGCCATGAAAGTCCGATTTCGTCATAACTCTGTTCAGCAATTGCAGCTACTGCGCGCGAAACACCGATTCCATATGAGCCCATAGTGACGACCTGTGATTTGCCGTTCTGATCAAGAACTGTGAGGCCGAGCGCATCTGCATATTTACGACCAAGTTGGAAGATATGGCCAATTTCAATAGCGCGATCGATAATGACAGGTGTTGCGCACTTAGGACATGAATCGCCTTGGCGAATCTGCGCAGCTTCGATGTAATGATCGACGGTGAAGTCGCGACCATTAACTACATTGCGCGCATGCTTATCTTTGGCATTGGCACCAGTGACCCATGAAGTACCTGGTGCGATTCGTGGATCTGCATAGACAGTGATGCCATTCTTCTTTGCATCTTGTGGTCCGATATATCCCTTAACTAGACCAGGGAACTTCGCAAAATCTGCCTCTTCAAAGACGCGGATGTCGTTAACACCTGCAAGATTTGCTTGAAGGCGCTTGAGATCAACTTCGCGATCTCCTGGAACAAGTACAGAGATTGCGGTGTCATCTGCCATCAACATGACATTCTTGAGAGTCATACCTCCGTCATATCCCCCACCAAACTTTGCATTGAGGAGTTCGACAAGTGTGTCGATAGTTGGAGTATTTGGTGAGTCAAAGACTTCAAGTGCTGGAGTTGCAGATGAATCGTGTGCTGCGACAACAGTTGTCATCGCTTCGACATTTGCTGCGTATCCGCACTTCTCGCAGAGTACATAGGTATCTTCGCCGGTTTCACATGGTGCCAAGAATTCCTCAGAGGCCGATCCACCCATTGCGCCCGATACCGCGCTCACGATGTTGTACTTAAGACGCAAGCGATCGAAGGTCTTGATATAGGCAGCGCGGTGGCGTTGATATGACTCGACCAATCCATCGTCGGTGAGATCAAAAGAGTATGAATCTTTCATCACGAATTCACGGCCGCGGATAATTCCAGAACGTGGTCGAGCTTCATCGCGATACTTTGTCTGAATTTGATAGAGAGCAAGTGGCAGATCTTTATATGACGAGTACTCGCCCTTAACCATCAGAGTAAACATCTCTTCGTGGGTAGGACCTAATAGATAGTCAGCGCCCTTGCGATCTTGGAGGCGGAATAGGTCCGGACCGTAATCATTCCAACGACCGGTTGTTTCGTAGGCATCTTTAGGAAGGAGCGCTGGAAAGTGAACTTCTTGGAAGCCAGCTTTATCCATTTCATCGCGGACGATATTTTCAATATTGCGAAGAGTGATGACGCCAAGTGGAAGCCATGAGTAGATACCTGCTGCGATACGGCGAATATATCCAGCGCGAACTAAGAGGCGATGGCTTGGAACTTCAGCATCTGCTGGGTCATCGCGAAGCGTGCGTAAGAAAAGTGTGGACATTCGCAACATAGCGCGAACCCTACTAGACCTTTACGAAGTTGTGACGGAGGGTTCTCCTGAAGGAACGCCAGCGGCTTCCATCTCTTCAGCAAGTCGCATCGCTTCTTCGA
>JBDKLT010000031.1:0-36722 GCA_039795495.1 Actinomycetota bacterium
GGTTACTTAACGCGCGCACACACTCTCCTTGAAAAGTAAAAGGGCTTATAGACCATTTGCTGGGGAAGCGGTAAAGCAGGGTTACCTTATGGGGAAAACCACCCCCCTGTGAAATCGAGAATCCGCGGGTTTACGTGGGGCGAGTCACTCCCAAGAGCCAGGGTTACTCCCTACCGCTAGCTTTATGGCATTGCCGCTATTCGCGGCCAAAGCGCAACCAGACGAGGTAGAGCGCTCCGCCCATCCCGACCAAGAGGCCAATCAGCGTGAAGTAACTGGTCTTAAGGAAGTGGTCTGCCGCCCAGCCGACCCCGCCCCAGAAAAGCAGGCCTGAAACGAGATATCCAAAGATCGACCAGAGGGCGTTCTCTTCGCGACGGTTAGTTGGGTCGTTGCTCATGCGGCAATGGTAGATGAGTTTTCAGCTTTAGATAACTGGCAATTTCTCCACCCAGCCAGGCAAAGGTTAGGGCGATCGCGATGACCCCAAAGCAGGCTCGGTCGATAGTGGTGCGCGAGGTGTAGCGAGTGAGCGCCCAGAGAAAGGCGCCGAGCAGGAGGAACTTTGCGAAGTAAGAAAACATTGCAAGAGCCATGGTGCTCATGGGGTCGAGATTGCGCGCAATCTTGGAGACCAAGATATGAACTAAAAAGTAGATCAAGACAACTGCCTGAGCTAAGAGCGCCGCTAGTAATCCTGGTGTTCCTTTGATGAAAAATGAAAATCCAATCGCAATTACTCCCACAATAAATGTTGGAGTTAGCGCTCCTCGCAACAATTGCGATTCATTACTTGGTTGCTGTGTCACGTGGTTCTGATCCCGATTTTGAAAAATATAGAGTGAATGCAAGCATCGCTCCTGCAACTATCGCTGCTGCCCATAGTTCAGCAAACGCCGAAACTACAACTGGAAATGCAATCGTTGCAGTCCAGAGATACATAATGATTGCTGTACGAAGATGCGAATTACCAGCGCGCAAAATTCTGTGATGTAGGTGCTCTTTATCAGATGCAAAGGGAGATTTGCCCGCACGCACTCTGCGAATGATTGCTGAGAATAAATCAATCAGAGGAATCGCAAGAACAGCGAATGGAAGTGCAAGTGGAAGAAGTGTTGGTCCAAGTTTTTCTGCTGAGATCGCATTGGGATCAATCTGTCCGGTAAGTGTGATTGCAGATGCAGCCAAAAGTAGCCCTAGAAACATTGATCCTGAGTCGCCCATAAATATCTTTGCTGGATGGGCGTTATGGGGAAGAAATCCAATACAGACACCGATAATTACAGCAGTGATCAGAGATGGTGCTCCAGCTCTGCTAAATCCATAAATAACCGCGAGCAAGTATGCGAAGGCAAAGAATGCAGCCCCAGAAATCGCAACGATTCCAGCGGCCAGACCATCAAGTCCATCAATGAAATTAACAGCATTGATGGTCACGAGCACAATCATCACTGTAACAAGCTGACCAATACTTGGTGGCAGTGTAATAACGCCATTAATAGGAAGCCAAAGAACTTGAATACCGAATATCAAAAGTATGCCGGCTGCGAGTGCTTGACCAGCCAATTTTGTGAGAGCATCAAGTTCGAAACGATCGTCGACTAAGCCAATAACTACGAGCAGAGTTGCTGCCAAAAATATTCCAAGTGATTCTCGTCCGAAAGATTTTCCAACGAGCGATAAGTGATTGACCATGGCAAATGTCAGCGCCATTGAGATCCACATCGCCAATCCACCCCAACGAGGTGTGGGAGTTGTGTGAATATCACGCGTACGAATCTGAGCAACTGCACCAAACTTCATCGCCCATGTACGTACAAATGGTGTGATGACATAACAGAGCGCGGCCGCCAAAAGTAAGGTGACGAGATATTCGCGCATCTGTTACTTACTTTTCGTTAAGCCTGATAGATAGGAAAACGCGAAGTCAGAGCATGGACCTCTGATTTGATCGCTGCATGTGCGGCTGCATCATCGGTTTTAATTGCACGTGCAATAAGAGATGCGATTGTCTTCATCTCTTCAGTGCCCATACCTTGAGTTGTCGTTGCAGGTGTTCCCACGCGAATTCCTGATGTCACCGATGGTGCTTCTGGATCGTAGGGAATTGAATTCTTATTGAGAACAATTCCTGCAGCGCCACAACGTTCGTCAGCTACCTTGCCATTGACCCCGGTAGAACGGATATCGATAAGTGCAAGGTGAGTTTGCGTGCCGCCCGATACTGCGCGCATACCTTCAGCTTCTAGAGCTGCAGCGAGTGTTTGCGCATTGACGATGACATCTTTTGCATACTTTTGATATGCAGGTGTGGCACATTCTGCGAGCGCAACTGCTTTGCCTGCGACAGCAGACATGATTGGTCCACCCTGCATACCTGGGAATACGGCTTTATCGATTGGTGCAGCATGTTCAGCCTTAGAGAGAATCATTCCTCCGCGTGGCCCGCGCAAAACTTTATGAGTTGTAAATGAGACTACATCTGCATATGGAACTGGTGAAGGAATCGCTTTTCCGGCTACAAGTCCGATGAAGTGCGCAGCATCGACCCACATGATTGCGCCAACTTCGTCGCAGATTGCGCGCACCTTCTCAAAATCGATCAGTGATGGGTAGGCAGTTGCACCTGTACAGATCATCTTTGGCTTGTTGGCGATAGCAAGATCGCGAAGTTCGTCGTAATCAATGAGTTCGTTATCTTGGCGAACTCCGTAGGAAACGATGTTGAACCACTTTCCTGAAAAGTTAACTTTCGAACCATGTGTGAGGTGGCCACCATGTGGAAGCGACATTGCAAGGACTGTGTCCCCTGGCTTAGTAAATGCTTGATAGACGGCAACGTTTGCGCTTGCGCCAGAGTGCGGCTGAACGTTTGCATGTTCTGCGCCGAATAGCGATTTTGCACGTTCGATCGCAATGTTCTCTGCCTTATCAACTTCTTCGCAGCCGCCGTAGTAGCGCTTGCCTGGATAACCCTCTGCATATTTATTAGAGAGAGTGGATCCAAGAGCTGCCAAAACTGCACGCGATGTGAAGTTTTCGGATGCGATTAGTTGGAGATTGGTCTGCTGACGCTTGAGTTCAGAGAGAAGAACTGCAGCGATATCGGGATCTTGCTTCGAGAGCAGTGTGAAATCAGGGCCATAGAATGTTTCGGACATGGCGCCAGCCTAATAGTTACGCCTGGGAATTTCGATTAGGCGAGGGTAAGACTCGGTGCGACCTTGGCCATCTCGTCTACTGATATGGCTCCTTCGCGTATCAAGCGAATTCCCACAGCATCGGCTTCTATTACCGTTGAACGAGGTCCAGCTTTAAGAGTTCCTCCATCGAAAACAACGGCAACATCCCAATCTTTCACTTGTGCGCGATTGATTGACAACATCGGTTCTTCGCCAACATGTGAAGCGCTTGTGATTGCTAATGGCCCAGATTCTTTCAATACTGCTCGAAGGAAACGTGATTTGGGAACTCTCACATTAAACCAATCGAGAGCCTTGTCATCACCTAGATCCCAACTAAGTCCACTGCTTGGTCGAAGTGTTACAGAGAGAAGGCCCGGCCAGAACTCGTTGCAGAGATTTTGAGTTTCCGGGGAAACATCTCGAGAAATTCCTTTTACTGTATCCAAGCTGTACGCCAACACCTGGGCTACTACTCCATCTGAGTTTCCACGAAGTACATGCATAGCTCTGACAGCAAAAGGAGAAAATGCATCTGAAAGGTAGATGTAACCATGCTCAACTGGAGCAACAATGACATATCCGTCGCGTAATGCCTTTACTGCGCGCGCCACATGCTTTTTGAAGTCACCTTGCTTCAGATCAACACGTGGCACCACTATCTCCTTACCGCAGTTGTAAATCGTGGACGACCCGTTAGGTCGTTGTGTAGAAGAATATCTGTGAATTCTGTACTCAGCATATCTGCAATCGGTAATCCATGATTTTCGTGGTGCTCGATTGCTAAGAATCCATCTTTTTTTAGCAAGCGAGCTGCTGCTGAGATGAATGAACGAGGAACTTCAAGTCCGTCCGCTCCCCCAAAAAGCGCCATCGCTGGTTCGTGCTCTGCAACATCGCGTGGAAGTTGTTGCGCATTAGGAATATAAGGTGGGTTCGCAATGACAACATCGCACTTCACGCCTTCAAGTGCCGTCGAGACATCGCTCTCAAGAATTCGAACTTTCTCATCGATAAATGAGACATTCTCTTTAAGCCAGTAAATAGCTTCAGAACTCTTTTCGACTGCAATCACATGAGTTCGAGGCGCCTCTGTGGCAATTGCGAGTGAGAGCGCACCAGAACCTGCGCCAAGATCAACAACACTCACTGGCCCTTCTGACTTTTCGATATGAGTCAAAACTGATTCGACCAGCAATTCACTTTCTGGTCGTGGAACCAAAACTCCATGTCCGACTTTTAACTCAAGGTGCCTGAAGTACGCAACGCCAGTGAGATATTGCAAAGGTTCATGCGCGCATCGGCGATCGAGTAATTTCCAGAAAGTCTCTTCAACTATCGCCATATCCCCGATTGCGGCGAGAGCATTTTCTACTGAGACGGGATTATGTAACTCCATACGAGAAATTCCGAGAGTGTGTGCAAGAAGATGTTCGGCCTCAACTTCTGGAAATCCTGCAGCAGCTAATTGATCTTTGCCACCGCGTAAGAATTCTTTAAAGGTGAGTTCCATGGTCAAAGTTTTAGTTTGTCGCTGCGAGCTTTGCTGCCTTATCGGCATCGAGTAGCGCCTGAACAACGTCGTCGAGTTCGCCGTTAAGAACTGCATCGAGGTTATTGGCTTTGTAGTTGACTCGATGATCGCTCAAGCGATTTTCAGGAAAGTTATAGGTACGAATGCGCTCCGATCGATCAACTGTGCGCACTTGGCTTTTGCGCTCTGCCATTGCAGCAGCTTCAGCTTTCTCTTGAGCATCTGCAAGGAGACGGGCACGCAAGATACGGAGTGCAGATTCCTTATTTTGAAGTTGTGACTTTTCATTTTGGCAAGAGACAACGATGCCTGTAGGAACGTGGGTTAGACGCACTGCAGAGTCTGTCGTGTTCACTGATTGACCACCTGGGCCAGATGAGCGATACACATCGACGCGAACATCATTCATATTGAGTTCAACATCAACTTCTTCTGCTTCAGGCAAAACCAGAACACCTGCAGCAGATGTATGAATGCGACCTTGGCTTTCAGTTTCAGGAACGCGCTGCACGCGATGTACGCCACCTTCAAATTTAAGTCGTGCATAAGGTGTGGTTCCAGGCTCTGGAGTTCCCTTTGATTTCACAGCCATTGAAATATCTTTATATCCGCCGAGTTCAGACTCAGTCATGTCGATTATTTCGACTTTCCAGCCGCGCTTTTCTGCATAACGCTGATACATGCGCACTAAGTCACCTGCAAAGAGCGCCGACTCATCTCCGCCTGCACCAGCCTTAACTTCGATAATCACATCTCGATCATCGTTAGGGTCGCGAGGCAGCAAGAGTTCTTCCAGTTTCTCTGCTGCGGCTTCAACTGCAACTTCCATCGCAGGAATTTCAGCTGCAAAAGATGCATCTTCTGCAGCCATTTCTTTTGCTGCTTCTAAGTCATCGGCAGCGCTCTTCCACGCGTTATAACCAGCAACTACTGGACCCAACTGTGCATATCGACGTCCAAGTTTGCGGGCGTTGCCTTGATCCTCGTGAATAGAAGGGTCGGCCATCTTTGCTTCGAGTTCTTGATACTCGCGCACCATGTCATGCGCTGATGCAAAACGATCTGCTGACATCTGACTTTATCCCTTCTTGGAAATAAAAAGACCGCGCCACAACCGTGAGGTTGCGATGCGGTCTTTTTAGAAAGCTACTTAGACTTCTTACCGAAACGCTCTTCGAACTTAGCGACGCGTCCACCTGTATCGAGGATGCGCTGCTTACCGGTGTAGAACGGATGACATACTGAACAGACTTCAACGTAGATTGAACCGCTGGCAACTGTTGAACGGGTAACGAACTTCTCGCCGCAACCACATGTCACTTGAGTATCTTTGTACTCTGGGTGAATATCTTTCTTCATCTTCATATCCTTTTCTTGAGTCTGGGTCCAGGAGTCTGGTGAACCAGGTCATCGCCATAAGGTGTGGCAACAGGGGTGAATTCTCTCGCAGAAGGGGCAATCCTCAAAATCCATGCCTATTTTGCGCCTAATGGTGCTTGAATATTGGCGTGTTACGAGACCACCATCCAACTAAGACGAAGTTGATCGATACTACAACTGCGCTCCTCAAGACATTTTCTCGCGAGGAAATTTCGAGCGAAATCATTCTCAAAGAATCTGGAATCTCTAAAGGCTCGATGTATCACCACTTTGAAGATTTAGATCACCTTATTGAACATGCGATGTTACGGCGCTACTCAGATTGGGTTGACTCCAGCATTGTCGGCATCGCGCAAGTTCTTACCACTGGTAACTCTGCAGAGGATATCTACGAAGCTGCAGTACAGATGACTACTCGTACTCAAGACCCTGCAATGAAGACTGAACGCATGTATCGTGCGGAAATTCTCGGTATGGCTTCACATAGTCCGCGATTTGCTAAGCAGCTAAGTAATGAACAGCAACGTCTCACAGATTCGCTGACAGATCTAGTTCGTGAAGTTCAAGAACGAGGTTTCTTCAATAAGGAACAAGATCCACGAGCAATTGCTGTCTTTATCCAGGCTTACACCCTTGGAAAAGTTGTCGATGACTTCAGCGACAATCCAGTAAATCCAGAGAGTTGGAATTTACTTGTTAACACAACTATTAAGCGAGTCTTTAGTTCGCTTAAGTAGCTACTTGTTGTCGTCAGGACCTGCAGTAGTTTTCTGAATCTGCATCAAGAATTCGACGTTGGACTTAGTGCCCTTCATCTTCTCAAGTAAGAGTTCGAGAGCCGCTTGTGGTTCGAGAGCATGAAGAACGCGACGAAGTTTCCAGACAATATTGAGCTCTTCTGTTCCCATCAGGATTTCTTCCTTACGAGTACCCGATGCAACAACGTTGACCGCTGGGAAGATGCGCTTATCTGCCATCTTGCGATCGAGGATGAGCTCCATATTTCCTGTGCCCTTGAACTCTTCGAAGATAACTTCATCCATACGTGAACCAGTATCAACAAGCGCAGTAGCAAGAATGGTGAGTGATCCACCATCTTCAATATTACGAGCAGCACCAAAGAACTTCTTTGGTGGATAGAGAGCAGCTGAATCAACACCACCCGAAAGGATGCGGCCTGATGCAGGAGCTGCAATGTTGTAGGCACGACCCAAACGTGTAATTGAGTCGAGAAGTACAACTACATCGTGGCCCATTTCAACCAGACGCTTTGCGCGTTCGATAGCAAGCTCTGCAATGGTTGTGTGGTCATCTGCTGGGCGGTCGAATGTTGAAGCAATAACTTCGCCCTTCACGCTGCGCTGCATATCAGTAACTTCTTCAGGGCGTTCGTCAACGAGAACAACCATGAGGTGACACTCAGGATTGTTTGTTGTGATCGCATTGGCGATTGATTGAAGAACCATAGTCTTACCAGCTTTTGGTGGCGAAACAATGAGTCCACGCTGACCTTTACCAATGGGCGCAATCAGATCGATGACGCGAGTTGTAAGAATATTTGGCTGTGTTTCAAGACGGAGACGTTCTTGAGGATAGAGCGGAACGAGCTTTCCGAATTCAACGCGTCCGCGCGCTTCTTCAAATGGCATCCCGTTAATAGTTTCGAGAGTAATGAGTGGGTTGTACTTCTGACGTGTTTCACCTTCGCGTGCTTGGCGAACCTGGCCAGTAACAACATCGCCCTTGCGAAGTCCGTACTTACGAACCTGTCCTTGTGAAACATAGACATCGTTTGGACCTGGAAGGTAGCCACCTGTGCGGATAAATGAATAGTTATCCATAATGTCGACGAGGCCGCCTACTGGGACTAATACATCGTCTTCGCCAATAACGGGTTCGCGTTCTTCGCGATTATTGCGGTCGCGGTTGCGATCGCGTCCACGATTGCGGTCACGACGATTACGTCCACCACGGTCGTCGCGGTCGCCTCTGTCGTTATTGCGCGGCTCGTTATCGTCTTGGGTATCTTCATCGCCTTCGTTATCTGATGAAGAATCTGAATTCTTGTTATCGCGATTATTGCGCTTCGCATTACGCGCTTCGCGACGTGCTTCGCGTTCTGCCTTGGCTGCTTCGCGATTTGCTGCTTGAAGATCTGCGATTGCCGTTACGAGAGCATCCTTCTTGAGCTTTGCTGCACCCTCGATGCCGAGTTGGGACGCAACTTCCTTTAATTTAGGAAGGGTCATGCTTGCAAGCTCTGGACTGCTAGAACGAACTGGTTCTGGTGTTGTCATGAATTTCTTTTCGCTTTGGGGCCACCTCTGTAAAAGATGGCCTGAGATTTTTTCGTGAAAGTATCAATTCGAAGATTTACCCTGATTTACTGGGCTGAACTGATGGCAAAACTATAGCAGGGTGGCTCCGCGGCTAGCAATTTCGAGAGATTTACCTTCAAATTTCGCTCCACCTGCGCGTGAGAGCTGAATAGTTTCCTCATCGCCTTCGGTATGGAGTGCAAGGACAGTTGGGCCAGCTCCTGAAATAAATGCGGCAACTCCTGCAGCGCGCAACTTATTCATGAGATCGAGCGAAGCAGGCATCGCCTCATGGCGGTAACGCTGATGTAAGAAATCTTCAGTTGCTGCAAAAAGTAAATCAGGGCGGTGAGTAATTGCTTGAGTCATGAGAGCTGCATTTACAGAATTTCGCTGAGCATCTGCAAAAGGGATTGAATCCGGCAACATTGTGCGAGCCTTTTTAGTTGCAAGCGGAGTTGAAGGAATAAAGGCCATTACTTTGATTCCTGGATCAACTGGAAGATGGATTGAATGCGCAACAAATTTTCCTTTGACCGAATCTTGCCAGGCAACTGTTGCACCTCCGAAAAGTGCTGCAGCAACATTATCTGGATGACCTTCCATCTCATTAGCAATATTGAGTAGAGCTTCATCGCTCATCTTCTCTGTTCCGGTAAGCACTAATGAGCGTGCTAGTACAAGACCACCGATAATTGCCGATGCTGATGAACCCAAGCCGCGACCATGTGGAATGACATTGAGTGCACGAACTGCGACTCCTTTTGGTTTTCCACCAAGGAAGTCAAAACCTTTATACATTGCCTTTACTAATAGATTCTTATCGCTGCGAGGTACTTCATCTGCGCCTTCGCCAGTGACATCGATATCAAGTCCACCCTCATCGAGAATCTGTGCGATGTATCTGTCGTGCATTCCAAAGGCTAAACCAAAAGAATCAAAGCCTGGCCCTAAATTGGCAGAGGTAGCAGGTACCTGAACCTGAATTGGATTGGCCTTAAATGTTGGCTTGGACATGGCGCTATTGAATCGTTATTTCTTCACGAAACCTAGTTACTTGGCCAAGCCAAGAGCCTTTGCAGCAGCATCGGCGCTGACAGGAACGACGACTGGATCGGCGGCGCCTTCAAGCGCCCACGGAATATCTTTAAGTCCGTTGCCTGTGCATGTAATAACGATTGTCTTATCCTTCGGAAGCTTGCCTGCATTCTTATATTTAATAAGTCCTGCAAGTCCAGCTGCCGATGATGGCTCGCAGAAGATTCCTTCCTTTGAAGCGAGAAGGTGGTAGGCCGCGAGAATTTCTTCATCAGTGACAGAATCAATCAAGCCACCTGATTCATCGCGTGCTGCAATTGCCTGATCCCATGAAGCTGGATTACCAATGCGAATAGCTGTTGCAATTGTTTCTGGCTTTTCGACAGGTTTTCCTGAAACCAGTGGTGCAGCTCCCGCCGCTTGGAATCCCCACATCTGAGGTAACTTCTTGGAGATATTGTCTTTGCGATATTCGTTATATCCCTTCCAATATGCAGTGATATTTCCTGCATTACCGACTGGAAGTGTGTGGATATCAGGAGCATCGCCCAACATATCTACAACTTCAAAAGCTGCAGTCTTCTGCCCCTCAATGCGATATGGATTTACTGAGTTAACAAGTGAAACTGGATAGTTTTCAGAGAGATCGCGAGCAAGAACTAAACAATCATCGAAGTTGCCATCAACCTGTAGCAACTTTGCACCATGCACAACCGCCTGAGCTAACTTGCCCATTGCAATCTTGCCTTCAGGAATAAGTACAGCTGGAACCATTCCGGCCTTCACTGCATACGCTGCGGCAGAGGCAGAGGTGTTTCCTGTCGATGCGCAGATGACTGCCTTTGCACCTTCTTCGGCAGCCTTGGTAATCGCCATAGTCATTCCGCGATCTTTAAAAGAACCGGTTGGATTGATTCCCTCGAACTTAACCCAGACATTGTTTCCAAGAATTTCAGAGAGATGGCATGCATAGACGAGCGGAGTGCCACCTTCGCGCAAAGTGACTACAGGAGTCTTTGAAGTAACGGGAAGACGGTCGCGGTATTCCTCGATTACTCCACGCCACTGATGTGCGCCTGATTTCTTAGCGAAGATACCCATTACGAAATTGCTCCTTCTACCCGAATCACGCTAGAAATCTTTGTCACGATAGGCATCTTCTTCAACGCATCAACTGTCGCCTTGAGTTCGCCTTCAGTTGCGCGGTGAGTAACGATGATGAGTTCAGCATCAGAGTTGCGACCATTTTGATCTACAGTCTGAATTGATACACCTTGATCTGCGAAGACTTTTGCAATTGCCGCCAAAACACCTGATTTATCTTCAACTTCGAGGCGAATGAGGAACTTCGTCTTTGTTGTTTCAATCGGAGCAATATCGCGATCTGCATAATCTGTTTCACGCTGACCAATTGAATTAAGCGCAATATGTCGAGAAACGGCAACTACATCGCCCAAAATTGCAGAAGCTGTTGGCTGTCCACCTGCTCCGCGTCCGTAAAACATAAGTGGGCCAGCTGATTCAGCTTCAACAAATACTGCGTTAAAGGCATCTCGCACTGATGCAAGTGGATGGCTCTTATCAATCATTACAGGGTGAACTCGCACGGAAATTTCATCTGCAGGTGTGAGTTCTGCAATCGCCAGCAATTTAATGACGTGGTCCATCGACTTTGCGATAGCAACATCTTCGAGAGAGATCTTTGAAATTCCTTCGCGATACACATCGTCAACGGTGACGCGCGTATGGAATGCAAGGCCAGACAAGATTGCCGCCTTTGCAGCAGCGTCAAAGCCCTCGATATCAGCAGTTGGATCTGCTTCTGCATAGCCAAGGGCTTGTGCCTCTTTAAGAACATCTTCGAAATCACGATTTTCTTCGTGCATCTTTGTCAGAATGTAATTTGTTGTTCCATTGACGATACCCATGAGGCGAGTAACGAAGTCACCTGCTAGTGAGTCGCGAAGCGGACGAATAATTGGAATTGCGCCAGCAACCGATGCTTCATAATAAATATCTTCACCTTTTGCATAGGCTGCTGTGAAGAGATCGGCGCCATGGCTAGCAAGCAAAGCTTTATTTGCAGTAACGATTGATTTGCGATTATTAATTGCAGTAAGGGTGAGTTCGCGAGCAGGTTCGATTCCACCCATGACTTCAACAATCAGATCGATGTCAGGATCATTCACAATTGAAAAGGGATCAGTAGTAAAGAGCGCTGGATTGAGACCTGGGTACTCCTTGATAGAGCGCACAGCTATGCGAGTGAGTTCGATCTTGACTCCTGCACGAGTAGAGAGTTCGGCAGTATCTTCGAGAAGTAGGCGCGCGACTTGGCTGCCGACATTGCCGCAGCCGAGCATGCCAACGCGAACGGGTTTATCTGCTGGGCTCATCTGCCTATTCTTTCACATCAAGTGAGAGCAGGTCTGCCTCATTTTCTCTGCGCACAATGACGCGGGCTTTTCCATTATTTACAGCAACTACCGCTGGTTTTGGCACATGGTTGTAATTGTTAGCCATGCTTCGTCCATATGCACCCGTAGCAGGAGTTGCAATCAAATCTCCAGGAACGATATCTGACGGAAGTTGAATTTCTTCAATAATGATGTCACCGGTTTCGCAATGCTTTCCAACGAGACGTGTGAGTTGTAATGGTGCTGATGATTTACGTTGCGCGACAATTGCGGTGTATTCAGCTTGGTAGAGAGCGGTGCGAATATTGTCACTCATTCCGCCGTCAACAGAGACATATGTGCGAATATTTCCACCATCAATGACAACATCTTTGACTGTTCCAACTTCGTAGAGAGTAAACATTGTTGGCCCAACAATGTTTCGTCCAGGCTCGAGCGATACCAACGGAATTTGTAAATGATGAGTTGCACAAGCTTTCTCAACCGCTTCATGTATCGCAGGAAGTACATCTCCTGGTTCGACGGTGACATCTCCATCGACATAAGCAATTCCGAATCCTCCACCGAGATCGAGTTCGGGAAGTTCAGAGCCATAACTATCGCGGAAGCGTGCCATCACTGAAACTAAGCGCTCGGTAGCGATTTCATGTGCCTCTGAACCAAAAATCTGTGAACCGATATGGCAATGGAATCCACGGAGTTCGAGTTCGGGGCGTTGCATGACTGCTTCAACGGCAGCCCATGCAGCACCGGATGCAATAGAAAATCCAAATTTCACATCTTCATGAGCTGTCGAAATTTTCTCGTGAGTGTGTGCTTCGATTCCTGGTGTGAGGCGGAGCATGACAGCTTGGCGCAGACCATGTGTGCGTGCAGCAGTTGCTACTCGATCTATTTCATAGAGTGAATCCATCACTATCGTTTTAACACCAACCGAGACAGCGCGTTCTATTTCGGAAATAGATTTATTGTTACCGTGAAGTTCTATCTTCTTTGGATCTATTCCGCCATTGAGCGCGACTGCAAGTTCGCCGCCAGTACAGACATCGATGCCGATTCCCATATCTGCAATCCACTGCGCGACAGCGGTGCAAATAAATGACTTTGCTGCATAGTAAATCGAACCTGCATGAGTCCCAAATTCCGATTGCAGACCGTTATGCCATGAAAGTGCTCGTGAGCGAAATGCATCTTCATCGATAAAGAATGTTGGAGTTCCAAAATTTTCTGCAAGTTTTGATGCTGATATTCCTGAGAGAGTGAGGACTCCATTGTTAAATGTGGTGTTCTTTGACCACATTGCATTCGAATTGTGATGAGACATCTTTACATCCTCTCCGGTGCAGATACGCCCAAGAGATCTAGGCCATTTGAAATTACCTGCATAGTTGCGGCACAGAGAGCAGCGCGAGCTGAATGCAAAGCAGTTGCTTTTTCATCACCTAAAGGAAGAACTCTGCAATCTGCGTAGAAGCCGTGATACACGCCAGCTAGTTCTTCGAGATATCTAGCAACGCGATGTGGTTCGCGGAATTCGGCTGCACTTGCGACGACGCGAGGATATTCGGCTAATGCGCCTAGTAATTCATTTTCACGGTCATGAGTGAGCTGAGATGAATCAAATGCAGAGAGGTCAGTTGAGATTCCAAGTTCAGCTGTATTGCGCAATACCGCGGCGATACGCGCATGTGCATATTGCACGTAATAGACAGGGTTCTCATTTGTATTACGGCGCAGAACATCGACATCCATCACCATAGGAGTATCGACTGGATAACGGATGAGGGTATAGCGCGCTGCATCTACGCCAACTTTTTCTACGAGCTCTTCAAGAGTGATGATCGTGCCGGCGCGCTTGGAGAGCTTGAGCTCTTCCCCACCTTCCATGATCTTTACCAGCTGTCCGATGAGAACTTCAATGTTGTACTCAGCGTTATCCCCTGCGCAGGCAGCAGTGGCTTTGAGGCGATGGATATAACCGTGGTGATCTGCGCCGAGCATATAGATGCAGATATCAAATCCGCGTTCGCGCTTATTGATGTAATAAGCAGTATCTGAAGCAAAGTATGTGAGATCGCCATCTTCTTTCAAAATCACTCGATCTTTATCGTCGCCAAAATCTGTAGTGCGTAACCAGACTGCACCATCTTTTTCAAAGACATGACCTTGTTCGCGTAATTTTTTGATTGCATGTTCGACTGCACCTGATTCATGGAGCGAACGTTCCGAGAACCAGACATCAAAGTTGGTATGAAATGTTTGGAGTACTTTTTGCTGTTGCCCTAGTTGTACTTTGTATGCAGCTTCACGAAAATCTTCAGTGGATGAAATACCAGGATTGGATGCAACCACTTCACGCGCAAGATCCGAGATGTACTCGCCTTGATACCCATCTTCGGGAATTGGTTGGCCCTGAGCCGCTGCTTGAACTGATTGTCCAAAGAGATCCATCTGGCGGCCTCGGTCGTTGATATAAAACTCTCGAGTTACTTTCGCACCTGCTGCACTTAATACTCTTCCGAGAGCATCTCCCACCGCGGCCCATCGTGTGTGCCCTAAGTGAAGTGGCCCAGTTGGGTTTGCACTAATAAATTCGAGATTGATGGCAGTTCCAGCGAGCGCAGAGCCGCGACCGTATTCATATCTATTAGTGAGAATTGTGCGAACGAGTTCAGCTTGGTTTGCTCGGTCGAGAGTGATGTTGATAAATCCTGGACCTGCAATATCGACGTGTGCGACTCCAGAAATTGAGGCGATAGCGCTCTGAAGTATTGTGGCAATCTCACGTGGATTCTTCCCCGCTGCCTTTGCTAATTGGAGGGCGATCGAGGTTGCGTAGTCACCATGGTCGCGGTTCTTTGGGCGTTCGAGGGTGATGGACTCCGGCGCAGTTCCCTCAATAAGACCAGCAGAAAATGCAGCAGCTACTGCAGCCTGAATGTCGGCTGAGAGTTGATCTGCGAGGCTGGGCATTAGGCAAGGTTACCCGCTTGCGCATGCGAGAAGTCGCCGAAATAAGCGTCAACCGTTATCAAATCGTTAGCGCATCCACCTTACTTGCGGGCTATCTCGCGCAATACCGTTGTCATTGGGTGCACTACTCGGAACATTTATCAGAACACTGGTCTCTCGACTCGGAATCCCATCCTTCGTTGTTACTTTGGCTCTTTTCTTAGCTTTCCAAGGAATTTTGCTCCTTCTTGCAGGAGAAGGCGGAACTACTCCCATTGCAGATAAGACAATCTTGGCTGTTGAAAATAGCAACCTCACTCCGATTCAAGGTTAGATCTTCAACACTTCTCTATGCTGTTGGAGCTGGAGTGAATGCGATTTCTCGTCGCGGCGCGCTAGCAAATTAAAGAGTACATACACGGATTTGTTGCAAAGGTGAAAGGCGCGTAACCTTCGTCTTCGAACAGCTCCAGCGGGAGTGGTGAAATGGCAGACACGCAAGTCTTAGGAACTTGTGCTTCGGCGTGCGGGTTCAAGTCCCGCCTCCCGCACCAGATTGATTTCATTCTTTAGGAAGAACAGAACAATCATGGCTAAACAATCTCCAGCTAAAGCGAAGAAATTAAACAACTCCATGGAATGGGACCAAATGCAATCCGCATTCTCACGACAGCGATGAAAAAGGCTGATCTTTCTTTCAGAAAATAGTGAGGATGACCTACCTTTAGTCAGTGCTGACGCAATTGAGAGAATTAAAGAGCTATGACGGTTTTACTAGTCTTGCTATCTCTCGATTTGTCTCCAATGTTGGCAATGGAGTCTCTCCGATTGCACTCGCGTACGGCGTCTTGAGTTTGCCAGGTGCAACTGGAAAAGATTTATCCATCGTGATGGCCGCACGCTTTGTTCCACTTCTTGCCTTCATGCTCTTTGGCGGTGTGATTGCTGACCGTTTTCAACGTAATCGCTTAGTTGGCGGAAGCGACATGCTCGGCAGTTTTCTTGCGGCAACAAGTGCAGTCTCACTTATTCTCGGTTTTTCAAGTACTTGGCTACTGGCACTTATGGGAGGGCTCTTCGGAATTCTCAATGCAATCTGGTGGCCTGCTATGTCAGGAGTTCTTCCTGAAATTCTTCCAAAAGAGAAGTTGCAAGAAGGTAACGCTGTTGTTGGGTTAATGACAAATATCGGCTACATCATTGGCACATTAGGTGGAGGAATTCTTGTTTCTACAGTCGGTGCAGGGTGGGGACTTCTCATTGATGCATCATCATTCTTTATTGCAGGGGTCATCGTTTGGAATTTGCCTCTCATCGGTAAAGCTAAAGATAAGAGCGCAGGAATAATTCATGATCTGAAAGTTGGATGGAAAGAATTCATTTCTCGCTCGTGGGTTATTGCGATGGTGATTGCATTTGCGCTTATTAATATGGCCTTTGAATCGATGCTCTCAGTTCTCGGCCCGCTCAATTTTAGTGATCCTGTTTCCGGACCAAAGCAATGGTCCTACAACTTGGCAGGACTCTCTATTGGCATGTTGCTCGGTGGAATTTGGATTCTCAAAGTCAAAATTGAGAGACCTCTCTTCTTTGCCATGATTTTGATTGCACTCTCGGCTGTCTGGGATTTCGCACTCGCTTTTGATCTGCCCATGGCAATTGCAGTTCTCGCAGCTGTCTTTTCAGGTATCAGCCTCGAAGTTTTTATGGTCACGTGGAATACATCTCTTCAAAGCCATGTTCCCGAAGAGTCGTATTCTCGTGTTAGTTCTTATGACACTTTGGGCTCTTTCGGAATCGCTCCCTTAGGAATAGTTATTGCAGGTCCATTAGCCATGCACTTCGGCGTGGATACGATCCTCATTGTGACGGGTGCGACAACTCTCATTGCATCTATTGCCTCTTTGATGGTTTCCTCAGTTCGAAACCTAAGAAACGATTAGGCTAACTACATGACACCAGAGCCGGTACAGACTCCCCCTAAGTTACGTGGTTGGTTTCACCTTGGAGCAACCCCTGTTGTCATCATCGCATCTCTTGTTCTCTTCATTCTGAGCGGTGAACCTTTTAAATTTGCTGTTGCGCTCTACTCAATCACCGCCATCATGCTCTTTAGCGTCTCCGCTATTTACCATCGCGTTCCATGGATTCCACGAAAGAAAAAGATCTGGCGACGTTGGGATCATGCAAATATCAATTTTCTCATTGCAGGTTCTTACACTCCATTTGCCGTTGCTTTACTTGATGACCATGATCGCAATGTCTTACTAGCAGTTGTCTGGACTGGCGCACTTGCAGGTGTGGCACTTCGTGTCTTCTGGGTTGGTGCTCCTCGTTTTCTCTATGTCGCAAATTATTTACTGCTTGGGTGGGTTGCAATCATCTATACCCCTCAGCTATATAAAGAGGGTGGTCTATGGGTGATTCTGCCCATCATCATTGGGGGCCTCTTATATTCAATCGGTGCAATTTTCTATGCTCTGAAGCGCCCTGGTCGCGATGCTAAATACTTTGGATTCCACGAGCTATTTCATATCTTCGTCCTGGCCGCTTGGATTTCCCAGTATCTAGCAGTCTCTTTCGCCATTTACCGAAAGTAGATTCATGCCCTAATCTTGGGCTCTCATACTGAGTTTCCCGAGAATGTGAATGTGAGTTTGTCATGGCAGAGAAGAATTTCCGCAACTGGGTTGGATTTCGCGACGAAGCAGATCGCGCACCGGTTGCAAACCCTGTCGACCGCATTCGAGAACTCGAATCACAATTAGCAGATTTAAAATCTAGGCGCGATATCACTGGATTGAGCCGTGAAGAGTTTGAAATCCTCGCGACTGAAACTGCGATGGCGATGATCAAATCTGCCCAAGCCCGCGAAGCAAAAGCCACAGCAGCTGCAGAGCGTTTAATTAACGAAACCAGTCGTAGCGCTAAAGACACTCTCGAAGGTGCAGAGAACAAAGCTCGTAGCATCTTGGCTGGCGCAGAATCTCGTGGGCGTAAATACATCTCGACTGCAGAGGCAGAAGCATCAGAGATAGTTCGTGACGCTACTCGTGAAGGTGATTCAATCGTTGATGCAAAACGTCGCGATGCAGCAGCACTTACATCAGCTGCTCGCCGTGAAGCAGAGCGTGTAATTTCAGAGGCAGCGCAAGAAGTTGTTGAGTATCGCGCCTGGCTAGCAGATGTCCTCCTCGAATCTGAGCGCCTCTATCGTTCACAAGCCTCAGCTCTATCAGCTGCTGAAGCGGCAATTGCGCAATCTCGCGAAAAATTGGATTCTGCATTTGCAAAACTGAACAAGATGCAGGCAATGGTTGATGACTCTCTCAACGCAGACGGAACCGTTAAGAAATCTGCACCAATCAAAGTTGAAAGCAAGCGCACTCGTACTGCAATTGCTGCACCTAAAAAGGTAGCCAAGCGCACAGCTAAGAAAAAAGTAACAAAGAGAAAGTAACTTCATGGCTACCAATCGCGGTATCCAATACATTCCAGCAATAGATGGCCTTCGTGCCGTCGCCGTTATTGCGGTGATGTTCTACCATCTAGGTTTTTCTTGGATTCCTGGCGGCTTTCTTGGTGTAGATCTCTTCTTTGTCATCTCTGGCTATGTGATAACCCGATTGCTCTTGGATTCAATCGCTCAAAGTGGTGGCCTTAACCTTCGTGGTTTCTACTTGGCCCGTGCACGACGGCTATTACCGGCACTAATCTTCATGCTAGTCACGACGACAATTGCAATTGGGATCTGGGCGCCAGATACGATCAAGCGCTTGTTATCTGACATGCCATTTTCACTCACTGGAACTATGAACTGGTGGCTTGTTGCTCACCATCAGGATTACTTCGAAAGTATTGGCAGACCGCCACTTCTGCAACACACCTGGTCCCTGGCGGTAGAGGCACAGTTCTACTTACTTTGGCCGCTGATTCTCTACTTTATTCTGAAGCGATTCGGTAAGAAACACATTCCTATTGCATCGCTCTTTATTGCGGCAGCGTCAGGTTTGGCTCTTCTCTTCATCTCATTCTCACTCGATGCATCAAATGCATCCAAAGTGAGCCATGTCTACTTTGGCACTGATACACATAGCATCGGACTCTTCTTGGGAGCAGCACTTGCCGTTAGTTGGATTCCTCAGAACTTCACAAAAGTTGTATCACCTAAAGCTCAAGATTTTATTGATGGAGTTGGTTTCATTGGATTTGCTGGAATCATTGCTGCATTCCTTCTGATTGATGAAACGCAACCAACGCTCTACAAGATCGCTTTCCCACTTGCCGGACTTTGCGGCGCTGCGATTGTGATGTCAGTCGTTCATCCAGCTTCACGATTCGCTCCCGTTTTAGAGAATCCAGTATTTCTCTGGATTGGTGAACGTTCTTACGCAATCTATCTCTGGCACTGGGTGATTTTCCAGGTTACTCGTCCAAGTATCGATTTAGCTGGACAAGAATGGGCGCTCTATGCACTTCGAATTCTTATAGTACTTGCGCTCAGTGATATCTCCCTGCGCTACGTGGAGCTTCCCATTCGACGAGGTGTCATCCAATATTGGGTAAAGGGTTTGAAATATCGCACCAAGAAAGAGCGTTCATTTCAGACTCGCATCTTTACTCTTGCGACAGTTGCAATACTTCTCTTCGCATCAGCGATTAGCTTGCGTGCACTTTCAATTGCAACTGAGAAGCAAGCAAAGTTAGAGGCTTCGCTCGATACAAAAGTTGCTGTGGTGAGTGATGCGAAGCCGCATGGTTTGTGGGTTACAGGAGACTCAGTCATTCTTGGAATCGGCTCTAAACTCAGTCAAATTCACCCAATCTCTGTATTGAATGCTCGAATAGGGCGGCAGGCGCCTGAACTCCTCGAAGTAATTCGCCACGATAAAGCTCAGGCGGGAGATTCTCCTGTCATCTTCGACCTTGGAAATAATGGACCACTCACTCGCGATCAAGTTATTTCGATATTTGATGAAGTGAAGGATCAGCGACAGATAATCGTTGTCAATTCAGCAGTACCTCGTCCATGGAAAGAGGCCAATAATGCACTTATCGCAGAAATATCATCTCAATATTCGCAAGCCACTCTTATAGATTGGAATTCAATCTCTGAAGGACATCTCGAGTACTTTGCACCTGATGGAGTTCATCTCGTTCCTGCTGGTGCTGACGCCTATGTTGCAGCGATACTGGAACATCTACCCGAAACTTTGTAAAAATAAAAGCCCCGTCCAAACGAATGGACGGGGCTTTAAATTAAATATTATTCGAATTGACCCGCGAATCCGAATGGTTTTGCAACTCCAACTGCACCATCAGCATAGATTGCTGAGACACGGAAAGATGTTGATCCATCTTCGGCTGTCTTTGCGAATTCTGCTGAATATGTAGTTGATGAAACTTCTGAAACTACATTCCATGAGCCCATATTTGAACGAGTTTCAACTTTGTAACTCTTAACGTCTCCAGCTGGTGCCTTCCATGTAATAACCATGACTGACTTTGAGCTGTCTTTCCAGTTTCCGATAAAACGAAGTGGTGCTTCTGCTGTTGCAGCAGCATCGGTTGTTTCTGTTGCAGCACTCTCAGATGCAGTTGGTTCTGCCATTGCTGAAATTGATGGATCAACTGCAGGTGCCTCATCATCACCATCGCGACCAGAATTTGAGATAACAATCGCAGCGAGAACGATTACACCGACCAGTACCGCGAAGAGAGTTCTAGCAGATGAGCCTTGACGTGGCTTAGCCGACGGTGCAGGAGCCGCTGGCTTTGGCGCAGCCGGAGTGACAGATGGCGTTGTTGGTACAACAACTGTTGCGGGCGCTGACTTCTTAGCAGCGGTCTTAGCAACTTTCTTCGCAACCTTCTTCTTCGCTACTGCTTTCTTCGCAACCTTCTTAGGAGCTGCCTTCTTCGCTACAGATTTCTTAGCAACTTTCTTTGCAGCAGTCTTCTTAGCAGCGGTCTTCTTTGCAGGAGACTTCTTGGCTACAGATTTTTTAGCTGTCTTCTTTGGAGCAGCCTTCTTAGCCGCTGTCTTCTTCTTTACTGCCACGTGGGTTCTCCTAAAGTTGAAACGGTGGGAATAGGTAAAAGTTTAACCTAGTGTTTTCAGCAAAGTGATCACGTGAGGCGCGATTGCACGAAGTGATTTTCCGCGATGGCTGATTGCATCCTTCTCTTCTGCGCTCATTTGTGCGCTTGAGAGCTTCTCACCCTCTGGCCTAAAGATGGGGTCATATCCAAAACCTTGTTCTCCAATAGGTTGGCGAAGAATCCATCCATCGAAATGGGCTTCCTCGCAGTGGAATCTCCCGTCGGGAAGGTAGAGCGCTGCAACACATGTGAAGTGAGCACCTCGTTCTTCATCAGGAATATCTCGAAGCTGTTCTAATACTTTGACGGTATTTGCTGCATCGTTGCCATGTTCGCCGGCCCAACGTGCAGAATAAATTCCTGGATCGCCATTGAGTGCATCGACGCAAAGTCCGCTGTCATCTGCAATTGCTGGTATTCCAGTTGCAAGTGACATCTCGCGCGCTTTCTTAAGTGCATTTTCTTCAAATGTAGCGCCATCTTCTACAACATCGTGAAGTTCAGGAAATTGATCGAGTCCTACAAGTTCGATTTCTCCAGGTGCAATGGCATCAAGAATTCGACGAAATTCTTCGATCTTTCCCTTATTTCGAGTTGCTAATAAAAGTTTATGAGCCATTACTGTGCGAGTGCGCTCATCTGCTTTTCAGTAAGAGTTGCGCATCCGGCAACCGCTAAATTAAGAAGCGAATCGAGTAGTGCCCGATCAAAAGGTGCACCTTCGGCAGTTCCTTGTACTTCAATGAAACGTCCATCTCCGGCACAGACAACATTCATATCTGTCTCTGCACGTACATCTTCTTCGTAACAGAGATCGAGCATTGGAACTCCATCAATAATTCCGACGCTAATTGCAGCAACAGAATCAGCAAGCGGTTTCGCACCTGCCTTAATATGTCCTTCTTTCTGTGCCCATGAAATTGCATCAGCAAGTGCGACATATGCGCCGGTAATCGCAGCGGTGCGTGTACCGCCATCTGCTTGAAGAACATCGCAATCAATCACGATTGTATTTTCGCCGAGTTCTTTCATATCTACGATTCCACGGAGTGAGCGTCCAACTAATCGTGAAATTTCTTGAGTACGGCCGCCAAGTTTTCCTTTAACGCTTTCGCGATCAGAACGAGTATGGGTTGCACGAGGAAGCATTGAATATTCTGAGGTAACCCACCCGTTGCCTGAGTCTTTCAACCAGCGTGGAACACCTGGAGTAAATGAGGCAACGCAGAGCACGCGAGTCTTTCCAAATTCAACTAAAACTGAACCTTCGGCATGATCAAGCCATCCGCGGGTAATTTTAATATCGCGTAGTTGATCAACTGTACGTCCATCATTGCGTGCCATGTAGTGCCTCAGTTTCTAGGTGTGATTATTTAGAGCGTTTGGTGTTGTACAGAACCCACTTCAGGTCCCAAAAATCTACGAGCAAGTACTTCAAAAGCTTTGGCATCACCAGTTGCTAAGAATCTATGGGTGGGCGATTCAGCAGATGGCGTGCGAAGGAGAGAATTTTCAACCAGCGTTCTATAGAGATCTTTTGCTGTTTCTTCTGCGCTTGAAACAAGTGATACACCATTTCCCATGACATAGGAAATAACACCTGTAAGAAGCGGATAGTGAGTGCATCCCAAGACCAATGTGTCGACATCAGCATCAATCATGGGTTGTAAATACTCGCGAGCAACATTGGTAATCGCTTCGCCTGAAGTTTCGCCACGTTCGACATATTCAACAAAGAGTGGGCAAGCGATAGAGGTGATTTTCAGTTGTGGAGCTGCGGCAAATGCATCGAGATATGCCTTCGAATCAATAGTTGCGCGAGTTCCGATGACTCCAACTTTTCCTGTTCGGGTTGCAGCCACCGCTCGACGTACTGCAGGTTGAATAACTTCAATGACAGGAACTGAATAACGTTCGCGCGCGTCGCGCAACATTGCTGCACTCGCTGTATTACATGCAATGACGAGAGCTTTGACTCCTTGATCAACTAAGAAATCGAGAGTCTCAAGTGCAAAATCACGAACTTCAGCAAGAGGACGAGGGCCATAAGGGCCTCGTGCTGTATCTCCAATGTAGAGAGTTGATTCGTTAGGAAGCTGATCGAGGATTGCTCGAGCAACAGTTAATCCGCCGACGCCAGAATCGAAGATTCCGATTGGCGCATTGCTCATGAAGTAAGTCTACTAGTGGCTATGCCCAGAGTGTGCCGTCGAGTCCTTCTGCTGCTTCTTCGGCATCTGCTCCGTATACGCCCGTTGATAAGTATTTCCATCCGGCGTCGCAGACGATAAATGCAATATCTGCATCACGACCATCGCGGAGAGCTTCATTAGCCATCGCGATTGCTGCGTGAAGGATTGCGCCCGTTGAAATTCCAGCAAATATGCCCTCAACTTCCAATAATTCACGCACTCGCTTAACTGAATCCTCGGCACCAACTGAGAAGCGACGAGTGAGTACTGTTGCATCATAAAGTTCAGGGACAAAACCTTCATCAATATTGCGCAATCCATAAACAAGTTCGCCATAACGTGGCTCTGCAGCAATGATCTGCACATCTGGCTTCTGTTCACGAAGGTATCGACCTGCACCCATGAGAGTGCCTGTTGTTCCGAGACCGGCAACAAAGTGTGTAATCGTAGGTAGATCTGCAAATATTTCTGGACCAGTACCTTTGTAATGTGCCTCGGTATTTGCAGGATTTCCATATTGATAGAGAAATACATAACTTGGATTCTTTGCTGCAATCTCCTTTGCAACGCGGACCGCTTCATTTGACCCGCCTGCTGCAGGAGAAGAAATGATTTCAGCTCCCCACATTTCAAGTAGTTGGCGGCGTTCTGGGCTTGTGTTCTCTGGCATTACGCAGATGAGTTTGTATCCGCGAACTTTTGCAGCCATAGCGAGAGAGATTCCAGTATTGCCACTTGTGGGTTCGAGAATTGTTGAACCGGGCTTTAATAAACCATCGCGCTCTGCAGCATCAATCATGGAAAGTGCAGTGCGATCTTTAATTGATCCAGTCGGATTACGGTCTTCCATTTTTGCCCATAAACGCACGTTAGGTGCAGGCGATAAACGCGGAAGGCCGATGAGTGGAGTGTTACCTACAGAAGACTCGAGCGAGTCGTAACGTGCCAAAGTTAGCCGCCAGCAACAGCAGGCAAAATGGTTATTGAGTCGCCATCTTTAATCTGAGCGTCCAGGCCACCTAGAAAGCGCACATCTTCATCGTTGATATACACATTGATAAAGCGGCGCAGCGCGCCATTTTCAAGAAGGCGTTCGCCGAGTCCTGCGTAATTGGCATCTAGATCTGCAATCACGGCAGAGAGCGTTGCGCCATTTGCTTCAACTGATTTCTGGTCCTTTGTGTATGGACGGAGAATTGTTGGAATACGAACTTCGATCGACATGGCTCAATTATGTCTAATAAGGCTAGGTGACGTCTAATCGAGAATTGTGACGGGCTCTTCTGTTACTACCCCATCGATAATACGAAATGAGCGAAACTCTGTTGCAGGTGCAATCTCTTTGCGAGTAGAGCACAAAACATAATGTGCGCCAGGTTCGCCTGCATATGAGATATCTGTGCGAGATGGGAAAGCTTCCGTCTCAGTGTGAGAGTGGTAGATCACAACTATCTCTTCATCGTTGTCATCTACTTCTCGATATAACGCGAGCAGGTCTTTTGGGTCGAACTCATAAAAAGTGGGTGAATGTGCAGCATTAACCATAGGTTTGTGGCGAACTGCTTTACCCGATCCAGCAGGTCCGAGTATTACTCCACAACATTCATCAGGGTACTCATCGCGCGACTGTTGAAGAATTGCATCGACATATGCGCGCGAGATTTCTAAAGACATGGGCCAATCGTACATCTCTTTTGAGGTGCGCTCTAAAAAGTGATGAGACTTAAGAATTTCCTAATTGAGATTCTTCATCCTCATCTGAATCATCAATAAGTGCAGATAAGAGAGTTTCTTGCAGCCAACCAAGCCAGGTATACACCGCATAAACACCTCGTAAAGGATCGTCTGGTGCTAGCAATTCGAGCTCTTCATGAGAATTGTTTGCAACTTTTAATCGCACTCCCAGTGCAAGTCGAATATCGTTAAGGGCTCCAAGCCATGCATTTGCATTTTCGTGGTCGAGATCAACTATTCCTTCATCTGAGGATTTGAGATGAATTCGCATTGAAATTGCGTGTGCTTGCTTCTTCTGACGAAGTGTGGCCTCGGTATATCTGCGGAATTCAGAGGCATCTACTTGATCTGCATAGGCATTAGGTAAAAGACGGTGAAGTACTTCATCTTCGGGCGGTGAGTCATGGGATGTAATTCCGACCATTGCTGCAAGCGGATCATCGTGGCCATGATCTTGCCGTTCGGCAAGAAGTTCGATGATCTGTTCGCAGAGATTGAGTAATACTTCTTTCTCGCTATCAGCAAAGGTGGCAACGTAAGAGTGATCTCCGTGGCGCTTGAAGCCCTCAGTTGCAGTCATAGTTGATCGCCACGTTGGAGAGTTGCCCATAAACCGTATTCATGGAGTCGGGCAACATCGTGTTCCATCTCTTCGCGACTACCTGTAGAGACAATCGCTTTTCCATCATTGTGTACTTGCAGCATTAGCTCGGTTGCCCGTGCTTTCGAATAGCCGAAGAGTTCCATAAATACATAGACAACATACGTTTGAAGATTTACTGGGTCGTCCCAGACGATCGTGACCCAGGGCGTATCGCCAGAAAAGATTGCGCGAATCTCTTCTTCGATTTTATCTGCAGTCTTAACCATCACCGGATAATGATATTGAAGGTAGGTGTGCTTGCAACATTCCAAAGCGAATCAGATGCGACAGTAATACGTAGTGAGACAACGGATTGCTGGAAGGCTGGAATAGGAAGTGAAAACGCGCCTTGAGAATCAGTTAGTACTGGTTGACCGACTGAGGTCCACGTTGTTCCAACTAACTTTTCGAGTTGCACCGAAGCGCCACCAATACTTGGACGAATATTTCCAGTGACTACAGAATTCGACCCAGATTTAACTGAAACCGGAGCGGATACAACTATGAGTCGATTTACTGTCACTGGGAATTCTGCGCTTGTGCCTTCGCTCCGTTCCCATGTTGCCTCTGAGTAGACTCGAATTAATGTTGATTTCCCTATGAGAATAGCCTTTGAAAGGGTTCCATCGATTCCAGTCATCGCTGATGCCAAAGTGCGCCATGTTGCATCACCGGCAGATTTACCTTCAATCTGCACTGGGATGCCTGCGAGTGGAGATTTATCTTTGATCGTAAATGTTGCTGTGACTGTTATTGGATTTGCATAGTCGATTGTGTTCTTGTCAATTGCTGCCGTCACTGAAACTTGATCGGGAGCAATCGCCTTCGCTACTTGGCGAATAGATTCCATCGCAAGCGGTTCTTCCATTCCAAAAGTCCAGGCTGTGATTCCGCCAATTCGATATTTGGTAACGAGCGCTGCTCTGAGAGCCCATGCTCGAGCATCTTGATACCACGCGGTTCGAGAAGCTGTACATGACGTTGCAAGGCCGGTTGAAGTAGTTCCGTTATATACCTTCTGATATGAGAAGGTGGATTCACCAAATTTTTCATCGTATGTTGGTGTGGCGCCGTATGTTGCTGCGAGTGCAACTGCATCGCGCATGACAAATGTTGCAGCTTTCGCGCCTGCTTTAATCGTATTAATAACATTGGCAGGACATACGCCAGAAACAGCCGTTACCCAATCTCGACCGTATCCCGGTACTCCCACAAACACTTTGGAGGCAGGCATGATGGAGACTGCATATTGCACAGTGCGTTCGGCCCATGTGATTGGACCTAGTGGACCAACTTTTGCAACCGAATAGTCATAGGTCATAATGCGAAGCTTGTCGATGTAAGGCGCGATTGCTGCCCATGCATATACGTAATAACCCTTTTGGGCATCTTTCGGATTCAATACATATGGCGTCGATACCGATAAAAGTTTCTTCTCCGCATGCAGAGCAGCGCTCAACTCTTTGACAAAAGCGGTCCATAAAGGCGCAGTGCTTGTCCATGTGCTATTTCCATCAACAAATGCGAATCCTTCGAAATCAAGATCTATGCCATCGTAATTGTTGGTGCGAACGAGATTCATAATTGCGTTAACAATTTGCGTACGAGAAGTTGGGTTCTTAAGAAGCCCTGCCAAGACCAACTTATCTGTTCCATCTGTAATGGTAGGAATAATAGAAAGTCCGGCGTTACGCATCGCTGTGAGAGGTTCAGAGATTGGAACACTGGGATTTGCCGGTGCATATAAATCTGTAACGACAGCTTCTTTAGATTTCCCATTGAATTTCAATGTGTACCAAAATGGCATAACCTCTTTTACTAAATCAATGTTATTCAGAACATCTGGTAGAGCCGTTTTCATTGAATAGTAAGGAACCCAACCAGTCATAATTTTGCGAGGAGGGTTATCGGCACTTGCACTAATAGGAAGGAGTAAAGAAGCAGCGATGGTTGCGAAGAGAGCGAGGGATGCGCGAATTTTCATAACGCTCCCTCTTATTACTTGGCTAAGCCGACCCAGGTTGAATCTGTCGTTGCAAAGAGTGCCATATCAATCTGCCGACCATCGGCACGTGTGACCTTGTTGCGCAAGATTCCTTCTTTTTCGAAGCCAGCGCTCATTAAAAGTTTCTGTGAAGCAATATTTGCCACATCAGCGAGGCCATCTATTCTCCGAAAACCAAGTGTGGTAAACCCATAATCTGTAATCAACTGCGCTGCGATTGTGCCGATGCCTTTTCCTCGCATCGATTTCTCCATCCAGTAACCAATTTCAGCTGTGTGATTCTTGATATTGATTGTATGTAGTGAGATGACTCCGCAGAATTCACGAATATCACCATTTCCATATTCAATAACGAATCTAAGTTCACGGCGTTCTGCAAAATTAAATGGATCGGATCTCACGAAATCTATGGCGTGATCGATTGTGTAATTTTCTGGGAGCGTTGTAAACGCTGGGATTACGGGATCCTGGCAAGCTCGAAAAATTAAGTCGACATCGCTTTCGCGGCTTGGTCGAAGCGTGACTAAACCGTAGTGGAGCGTCGGGATTTCAGTGGGCCACCAAATCATTGAGTGATCCTATTTGCTAATCGTTAGCCGATGAGTTCAGAATCGCGCTGACGCGATTGATCATGAGTACAACTGAGATTTGAAGGTAGCGCTGCACATGAATCGCAGAGGAGAATCAGTTGATGGCATGAAGCCGTGTTGCAATTTCTAAAATCTTTTGTTGGCGCACTGCATTTTTCGCATTGGCCAATTACTTTAGCTTTATCGCTGAAATCCATCGCCATGCGATCGTCGAATATGTAGAGGGAACCTTCCCAGGAGGCCTCATCGCCGAATCGTTCGCCGTATTTCACAATGCCGCCATCGATTTGATAAACCTCGTTAAATCCACGCTTTTTCATGACCGCAGATAAAATTTCACAGCGAATTCCACCAGTGCAATATGTAACTACTGGCTTATCTTTGATGTGGTCGTACTTTCCGCTCTCAATTTCACGGATGAAATCTCGTGATGTATCCACATCGGGGACGATCGCATTCTTAAATTTGCCGATCTTTGCTTCGTAGGCATTGCGGCCATCGAAGAAGACGACTTCATCGCCGCGTTCTTTAACGAGTTCTTCTACCTGCTCTGGGCGAAGGTGAACTCCTCCACCTATGACGCCATTTTCATCAACTTTAATTTCATTGGGGCTACCGAATGCAACAAGTTCATCTTTTACAACGACGCGAAGGCGCGGGAAGTCATTTCCAGTTCCGTCAGACCATTTAAATACGATCTTTTTAAATCCTTCGTAGCGACGAGTTTCGCGGACATACTTCTTTACATCTGCCATTTCTCCTCCGACAGTTCCATTGATTCCATGCTTTGAAATCAAGATGCGACCTTTGAGATTGAGAGATTGGCATAGGTACTTCTGCCAGAGCAGCACTGCTTCAGGGTCGGCGATAGGTGTGAAGATGTAATACAAAATCACCTTATTGAGCTTCGGAGCGTGCTTATTCACGCCGCCATTCTAACGCGGCTACTCTGGGTAATAAAGTCGAGGCTTTCTCCGCGCGATGAAGCGTAAAGAGATTACTCAATTGATATGTGGATTACTTCCCTTCAATGTCAGAGCCTCCATCAACTATCTCCCCCATGACAACGGCACACTTCATAGATAGAGAAGATTTCTCGGCAACTATCGCCGAACTTCTCTATGCGATTCCCGGTGCACCAACACTTGCTCGACTAGCTGCCATTGACCCTGACTCACTCACACCAAGTGATCGCATCGACTATCTCACCGCTCTCGATCGCCAGGATGGCTGGCTCTATGCGCTCCGCCAACGCGCAATTGCTGCAGTTGCTGGGCTCCACCCGAGTATCGGAGGTGGGCCGCTTGCTGGCGTCGATGAAACAGAGCGAGAAGATATCTCTACAGCGCTACGACTTGCACCAGCGACAGCGCAATCACGTATCGATATTGCGCGCACACTTGTCAATAATTTACCTAACACATGTTCGGCGCTTGCAACCGGCGAAATCTCTTCGGCACATGCAACTGTTATTGCTCGCGAAACCGCGGCTGCGATTCGTGATGGCGCACCTGAATCTGTAATTTTTGAAATCGAAAATCGGGCAATTTCTTATGCAGAGTTCCATACACCAGGACAACTTGCTAGCCATGTACGTAGTTCAATCGCTAAATATTCCCCTGAAGAGTTTGAAGAGACAGCTACTCGCGCAACAGCGCTACGTCGCGTCAGTTGCTATAACGATGCCGATGGAATGTCGACTGTGGTTGCAATACTTCCAGCAGCCGATGCGCAAATCGTTATGAACTCTATTGAGGCATATATCTTGCAGAGCGAGCAATCAGCTCAAGGCGTATTGAAGAAAAGCGACGGCTCTCACCAAGAAATAGATCACGATTCACTCGCACCACTTACTGCAGATCAACGTCGCGCAGATGCGCTAGTTGCAATCTGCTCACGCTTTCTTGCACATAGTGCCGAGTCAGTTACTCCTCATCGTCGCCCACTCACTGTAAATGTCACCATTGATCTACCAACTCTCTTGGGGCTTGCGGAAAATCCTGGGCAACTCGCAGGTTATGGGCCAATTCCTGCATCTGTTGCGCGCGAGTTGGCATCTGATGCACAGTGGAAGAGATTTATCACCGAACCGCAGACAGGTAATCTCCTCGACTTTGGTCGCGAGAGTTATCACCCGCCGCAAAGCCTTAAAGATTTTCTCATCGCCCGAGACCGCACCTGTCGATTCCCAGGTTGTCGAAGATCGGCGCTTCTCTCTGATCTCGACCATGCTCAGAGTTGGGACTCCGGAGGCTCGACATCGCCGGACAATATTGGCGCTCTCTGTAGGCGACATCATCGACTCAAAACTCACGATGGTTGGGGCATCGAAAGTTTCGCCGACGGTTCTTGTATCTGGACTTCGCCACTCGGAAAGAAGTACTTCACGCCCCCGCGTTCCATTCATGAAGAGATTTAACTCGGGAATATCGCACGCATCTTTGAGGTTGCAACTAGTTGAAAGTTCAACTACATTAAAGTCATATCTTTACTTAGGATTTGGAGCAACCATGCCAGCCGTAACGGTCAGCGATATCACCATCCTTCCGCGCATCAGCGATGCAACTGGACTACGTGCGCGCAAAGTAAAGAGCATTACAACTGCACCTCAGGGTTATGAGGGCGAAGGCTTTCCTGTTCGCCGCGCATTCGCTGGCGTTGATTTAACTGAACTCGATCCCTTTATCCATCTCGATCAGATGGGCGAAGTTGAATATGCACCTGGTGAACCAAAAGGAACACCGTGGCATCCACATCGTGGTTTTGAAACAGTTACATACATTATTGATGGAATCTTCGACCATAAAGATTCCAATGGTGGTGGCGGAACAATCACCGATGGCGATACTCAGTGGATGACCGCAGGCGGCGGAATTCTTCATATTGAAACTCCCCCAGAACATTTGGTGATGTCGGGAGGTTTGTTCCATGGATTCCAATTGTGGGTCAATCTTCCTGCGGCTAAGAAGTGGTCACCTCCTGCCTATCAGGATGTGCGTGCACATGATGTTGCACTTCTCTCATCTACCGACGGTGGCTCTCTCGTTCGCATTATTGCTGGCGAGCTCGATGGACATATGGGGCCAGGAACAACTCAGACTCCTATTACTTTGATTCACGCAACAGTTGCACCGGGTGCTGAACTCCGTCTTCCATGGCGTGAGGATTACAACGCACTTGTCTACACAATGTCAGGACATGGTTTTGTCGGAGACGAACAGCGTCCAGTTTCAATGGGACAGCTCACCGTCTTTGGTGATGGTGATGCAATTGTTGTACGCGCTGCACAACAGCAAGAGTCTCGTTCACCTAATCTCGAACTTTTCATCCTCGGCGGTCAACCAATTAAAGAACCCGTCGCATGGATGGGGCCTTTTGTTATGAATACAAAGCGCGAAGTTCTGCAGGCATTTGAGGATTTCCAGAAAGGTCTCCTCGGCTCTATCCCTGCGATCTACAAGGAAGATGCCAAGCGCCCACTCAATCGCACAGATAAGTTGTCGGGAGATATCAAGGCTGGCGAAACTAAAGCTGCAAAAATTCTCGATGTGCATAATGCGCCAACAGATTTGCAAGAAGGCTAGTAACACGAGTAACTGATTTTTACTCTAGTTCTTTTGCGATTCTAGGTTTAGCCTTCGGCAATGGCTCTCTCTTTTCAATGTCTCACAGTTGATGCAATCAATCCTCAAGCGCTTGCTGAATTTTGGGCAGAAGCTCTGGGTTGGAGTATTGGTCGCGAGGTCAATGAAATTGAAGTTTGGATTGAACGCGAACTCGACGATCCTCGCCAAACAGGTTTTCCAGACATTCTCTTTCTTAAAAATACAGATGGAAAGAAGGTAAAGAATCGTCTACATCTTGATCTTCGCCCGGATGATCAGGCGACAGAAGTTGCTCGCCTTGAATCTCTAGGAGCAACACGAATTGATATCGGACAATCTGCCGAACCAACCTGCACATGGGTAGTGATGGCAGATCCCGAAGGGAACGAATTCTGCGTTCTTAGCGCAAGAAAATCTTAGAAATTGTGAGTTACAACACCTTGAGAGCAGAGACAACCTTAGTGAGTGAAGCTTTTGCATCACCGAATAAGAGCATTGTCTTTGGATCGTAAAGCAATTCATTCTCGATTCCGGCAAAACCAGGTCGCATAGAACGCTTCAGGAAGATGATATTTCCTGCATGGTTAACTTCAAGAATTGGCATTCCAAAGATTGGGCAACCTGGGGTTGTCTGCGCTGCAGGATTTACAACATCGTTTGCGCCAATAACAATTGCAACATCTGTCTGACCAAAGGTTGGATTAACTTCATCCATCTCAGCTAATTGATCATACGGAACATTTGCTTCTGCAAGGAGAACGTTCATATGTCCTGGCATACGACCTGCAACTGGGTGGATTCCGTAGGCAACATCAATGCCCTTTGAAATCATCAGATCTGCAAGTTCACGGACTGTGTGCTGAGCTTGGGCAACAGCGAGTCCAAAGCCAGGAACAATCACAACGCGACGTGCATAGTTGAGAAGGATTGCGACGTCATCCGCAGAACCAGAGCGAACTGGACGTTCTTCCGCTTCCCCCGATGCCAGTTGTGGCTTTGCGGTAAATGCACCGAAGAGAGTTCCAAAGAGTGAACGTCCCATCGCCTCTGCCATCAAGCGGGTAAGGATTGTTCCTGACGCACCAACGAGTGTTCCCGCAATGATAAGAAGAGTTGATGAGAGAACATATCCGCTTGCTGCAACAGTGAGGCCTGTAAATGCATTGAGAAGCGAGATAACGATTGGCACATCGGCGCCGCCCACCGGTAGAACAAAGAGAATACCGAAGAGAAGTGAGAGGCCGGCGAGGATAAGTAACGGTGTAGTACCAAGTGCAGTAACAACCCAGACTGATACTCCTAAGACTGATGCAAGAGTTGCTGCGATAACAAAGCGACCACCGGGAAATACAACGGGGCGAGTAGTCATCAACTCTTGCAGTTTCATAAAGGTAATGATCGAACCGCTAAATGAAACACAGCCAATAACGACAGTAAATACTGTGAAGATCACTTCTGCTGTGGTGGCTTCATTTCCAAGGTTGAGATATTCAACTATTGCCACAAGTGCAGCTGCGCCACCTCCAACACCGTTGAAGAGCGCAACGAGTTGAGGCATTTGAGTCATCTCGACTTTTCGAGCGGCGGGGACGCCGACAATAAGACCGATTGCAACTGCTCCGAGGATCAGTGGCAAGTGATGTAGAGGAAGTGAATGCGCTGCAGATCCATCGCGTGGTGGAGTTACATAGAGAAATACTGAGAGCGTTGCAAGCGTTGCGCCAGCTGCACCAATGAGGTTTCCGCGACGAGCGGTCTTTGGATGAGAAAGACCTTTGAGCGCCAAGATAAATGCAACGCCTGCAGCCAAACCGATGAGGTCGTAGAGAGTGTTATTCATTACTTCTCTCCTTGATCTGCAGATTTCTTGGGTTTAAACATTTCAAGCATTCGATCGGTAACGACAAAACCACCGACCATATTGATCGTTGCAAGGATGATTGCTGCAAGCGATAGTCCGAGTTCAAGATTGGTCTCGCTGTGATCTGCGACGATGATTGCGCCGACCAAGATCACACCGTGGATTGCATTTGCACCCGACATGAGTGGTGTGTGGAGTGTCGATGAAACTTTTGAGACAACTTCAAATCCCACAAATACTGCAAGAACAAAGATGGAGATGATTGCAATTGGTTCCATCAGTTGTTACCTCCTGGTGTGTGCTTACTTCCCTGATGAGTCACCGCAGCTTTATCGATGATTTCATCTGCGAAATCAATGTTGATCGAGACGGCAGCGCCATCTTTCGAAGGCGTTGTCATGAGAGTTAAGAGATTGACGACGTTACGTGAGTAGAGACTTGAGGCGTGGAATGGGAGTTGGCTTGGAACATCTTTGCCGCCCCAGATTTGAACGCCCTTTGCTGTTGTAACAATCTCGCCAGGCCTAGATCCTTCAACGTTTCCGCCTGTTTCAGCGGCTAAGTCAACGATAATCGTGCCCGCTTCCATTGCATCAACCATCTGAGAAGTCATCAAGCGAGGTGCAGTACGCCCTGGAACCGCTGCAGTAGTAATCACTACATGCGACTTTGCAATATATGGTGTGAGTAATTCACGCTGTTTTGCAGCGCGATCTTCAGTCATTTCGCGTGCATAGCCACCAGCGCCTTCAAGTGCTTCGAGTTCAAGTTCGATAAATGTTGCGCCCATTGACTTCACTTCATCGGCAGAAGATGGGCGGACATCGTAAGCGCTTACAACTGCACCTAGTCGACGTGCGGTTGCAATTGCTTGAAGCCCTGCAACGCCTGCGCCAAGTACAAGAACTTGAGCGGGAGTAACTGTGCCTGCCGCTGTCATCAACATAGGAAAGAATCGTGGAGATAGTTCAGCGCCAACGAGAGCTGCTCGATAACCAGCGCAGAGCGCTTGCGAAGTGAGTGCGTCCATCGATTGTGCACGTGAGATACGTGGCACTAATTCAAGTGAGAATGAAGTAACGCCAGCGCTGACCGCTGCATCGATTGAATCAACAGCGGTTACAGGCGAGAGGAAAGAAATTGTGACTGCGCCTTTTTTAAGCGAGCTGATCTGTGAAGGCGTCAGTGAAGTTACTGAGAGAACTACATCAGCATCGCTGAGGACATCTCCACTCTTCACTGTTGCACCCGCTGCTGTATACATCGCATCCGTTGCCTGCGAATGAATACCTGCTCCGGATTCAATAACAACTTCATAACCCAATCGAGTTAATTTATTGATTACATCAGGGACAAGCGCTACACGTTTTTCGCCTTCGCGAATTTCTTGTGGAACCGCAACTCTCATAGCCGAACTCATGCGGCTAAAGGTATCGGCGAAGCTCTGTAAAGGCTATGAAATTTCGCTTAATTTGCGCCTAATATCTTCCCAGAATTTTCAAGCTACAAAATTTATGAAGCGATAAATATCTTCATATCGAGAGAGTTCGCACTTTTGGAATTTTTGGACAGGTTAATTGCACTCTCTGATTTGGAATCCAGTTTTGAAAGAGAAATAGTTCGAGAGTCAGAGGCGCAGATTTCTGCCTTAATTTCCCTGTAGCTCTCCTCGAGTCAAGTGGTAAAGCAGCGCCTGAATAGTTGTGCGACGGTGGTAGGCCTCGCGCCAAATAACAGATTTCGATCCATCAATGACAGAAGCTTCGACTTCTTCACCGCGATGTGCAGGAAGGCAGTGCATAAAGATTGAATCTTTCGCAGTCAGTGACATCAGATTTTCTGTCACTGCATATGGTGAAAGAGCCTTAAATTTCTCTGCGCGCTCTTCTTCAGGATCTCCCATTGACATCCAGACATCTGTGTAGAGAACCGATGCGCCTTTAGCTGCCGCTTCAGGGTCGGTAGTAACTTCAACTGTTGCACCGCTCTTTGCTGCAATCTCGCGAGCCTTAGCAACAACTGCTGCATCGGGTGCCCACTTGCCGTCGGGGGTTGCCGCAACAACATGTGCTCCCATGATTGCTCCCATGATCAACCATGCATGAGTCATGTTGTTTCCATCGCCGAGATAGACAAACTTTCGACCGGCAATATCTGAACCAAAGTTTTCGCGAATAGTTACCCAATCTGCAAGAAGCTGCGTTGGATGGTCATCATCGGTAAGGCCATTGATTACTGGAATCGAAGTGTGTGCACCGAGTTCGTCGACATCAGATTGCTTAAATGTGCGGATAAGAAGTGCATCGCAGAATCCGCTGATGATCTTTGCTGTATCGGCAATAGTTTCGCCGCGACCAAGTTGTAGATCATCGCCGCGGATAAAGATTGGTGTTCCGCCAAGGTGCGCTACAGCAGTTTCAGAGGCAAGGCGAGTACGAGTTGATGGTTTAGTCATGTAGATAGCGACTGTCTTATTGCTCAACGCTGTATTGGAGCGGAGTGGGCTCTTCGCAAAGTCAGCAGCAGTATCGAGAAGTAACTCGACATCTGCACGGGAAAGGTGCTCAGTGCGCAGTAAGTCTTTCATTGGGAGATTCTACCCTCCTCATGGATAATCGCGGTGTGGGTATTTTTGATCGCGGGCTGCCGACTATCGATGCGCCGCTATCTTCGCCATTAACCAATGCAGATACCGATACTCTCACTCGTCCAGTTGAACAAGAAGATGATGGCGGACATGATCGATTCGCTCATTACATTAAGAAAGATAAGATTGTTGAATCAGCGGTCACGGGTAAATCTGTTCGCGCATTATGTGGCAAGAAATGGGTACCTTCTCGAGACCCTCAGAAATATCCTGTCTGCCCAATCTGCAAAGAGATTTACGACGGGTTACGTCCAGGTTCTGACGAGAAAGAATGAAAATGGTGGAGGTGCCGGGAATCGAACCCGGGTCCTTCAGAGCTAAAACAGGGCTTCTACGGGCGTAGTGCGTTTAACGTTTTCTCAGTTCTGAATCTCTTACACACAAGTATTCAACGAACTCAGCTGTGAAACTGTTCTCCCGAGATATTCACAGCGCTATCTCGATGAAGAGCTCTCTGGCGACGCCAGGTTCCGGGACGAGAGCGCGCCCGGGCTGACGGATTTGCAACTAACTTATGCAGCT